>SKUB01000124.1 GCA_007122315.1 Pseudomonadales bacterium
ATGCGGGCCGGCCGGTTCAGCGTCACCGTGGCGATGCCGTCCGCGACTTCATAGCAGGTCGCCTTCAGCTCCATCAGGCGTCCCGCGCGAAGATGCGTGCCGGATCGGCGAAGGACTTGAATTCCAGACCGTTGCCCGCCGGGTCGCACAGGAACAGCGTGCGCTGTTCACCGACCTCGCCGGCAAAGCGGACCTGCGGCTCGATCAGGAAGCGCACCCCGGCCGCCTCCAGCTTCTTCGCCAGCGCCTCCCAGTCCGCCGGCGGCAGAATCACACCGAAATGCCGCACCGGAACCTGCTCACCATCCACCGGGTTGGTGGCGACCTGTACGTCAGGTGCATCCACGCGATGTACGGTGATCTGGTGCCCGAAAAAATCGAAGTCGATCCAGCGCTCGCTCTCGCGCCCGATGCCGCAGCCGAGCAGCCCCGCATAGAACGCGCGCGCAGACTCCAGATCGTCCACAGGGATGGCGAGATGAAAGGGCGGTTGCTTCATGCCGGCAGAGTGGCACAGCCGCACATGACGCTTCAATTCAATCGAGCAGCCGCGCGATGACGTCGGCGCGCTGTGCCAGGGCCTGTGCCAGGGCGAACTGATGCCGCGCGCGATCCAGATTCTGCCCGGGCCTCCGAATGCGAAAATAGTGATCACCGAGCAGGAAGTCCGTCAGGAAGCGAACGCCGAGCATGAATGCCATGTGTGCCGGCGCGGAGGGCAAAGCACTGCGCTCGGCAGTGGACAGGTGTCCTTCGAGACCGTCGAGATAGCCCAACGCTGCCGCCTCGAGGATGGCGTCCCGGACCCGGCCGCCCGCCGGATCATCTTCGGCGCCGGTACTCGCAGCCGAGCGCAGCATGTCACCGAAGTCCCACGCGAGCCGGCCCGGCATCACCGTGTCGTAGTCCACCGCCAGCGCCGTGCTGCGGTCTGCAGCGAACAGCAGATTGGTGAATTTGGTATCGCCATGAATCACCCGCGAGTACGGCGACGGCTCCGAGCCCTGTGCATGCTGCTCGCGCAACTCGAGCACCGACTCGACGGCAGCCCGAGCCTCGCCGCAACGCGAGGGCGACGCCTGCACAAGGGCACGGTCGAAGGCCTCGAGCCGCGCGGTCAGATCATGAAAACCGGGCAGCACCGGATGCAGCCCCTGCGGATCGAAGTCCGCCAGGGCGCTGACGAAGCGCGCAAAGCCCCCCGCTCCGCACCGCGCCTCATGGCGGTCTCCGGGACGCTCGAGCTGCACCCGATCCGGCAGCCATCGCAGCGCCCGCCATAATCCCGTCGCGTCCTGCGTCCTGAGGGCACCGTCCAGGGTCCGCGCAGGACCGGGCCAGCCCGCGTCGGGATCCTTCGCCTCCAGGTGGCAAAGCACCGCCTCCACGTTGTCCTGCACCGCATCCGGATCCGGGAACACGGCCGGATTGAGCCATTGCAGCAGCAGGGACCCGCCCTGCACCTCGACGCGGAAACTCTCGTTGATGTGGCCACCGGCGACCAGCTCGACGGCGCCGGTCACGCCATAGCGCGCAGCCACGCGCTGCGCGTCCGCAAGGGTCGGACGCTGCATCAGGTGCGCGACTCCAGCCAGTCGCCGATGGGCCGCAGGGCCGCCAGTTCGGTTTCGGCTACGGCAGCGGCGGCGATGCGGGCCAGCTCGCCAAAGCGTTGGCGCAGCGCCATTCCGGGTGATTCGAAGGCGCTGACCGCGTCCACCAGTTCGTCCAGCAGATCCGCCAGCTCCGCGAGCTGCTCGATGCGATCGGCAAGTGCCAGGAAGGGCTGCGAGCGCTGCTGCAGGGCGCCCAGCTGCAGCGGCAGCATGCGCCAGCGGCCGGCGAAATCACGCAGGGTCACCCGCGCAGGCAGGCCTTCGGGGTCCGCCGCCAACGCGAACAGCGCCGAGCGTAACTGCCACATGGCAGGACTGTCCGGCGGCAGCAGATCCACCGGCCGGTGCAGGAGGGTATCGGCGTCGTAGGGGCGCTGTGGCGGGCGCCCTTCACGCCGCGACGCGAGCCCGTCGACGCCGAGCAGGCGCTTATACCAGCGCACGGGCTCCAGTGCCTCCAGCAGCGTCTCCACGGCCAGGCGTTCCTGGGGTTCGACGCCAAGGCGCCACAGCAGTGCAGGATCGCCCGTCAGGGGTCGACAGTCCGTGACCCGCTCGACATGGGTCAACCAGCCGGGAAGTCGGCACTCGAAGGATGCCTCGTCCGCCGCGACGGGGTCCGACCACAGGCGTTCGGCCACCGCGGCCAGCCGTCCATACAGGCGCACGTCCAGCAGTTCCTGGGTCACCAGCTCCGACCAGAGGCAGGCTTCGCCGCCGAGCAGGCGGCCGCGGCGGGCCACCGCCGGCAAGGCCTTGGCGGTGTCCGCCGCGGCTGCCTGCAACGCGAGAATCCCATCCCCCACGTCCGCCAGTAGCGGCTCGGTGGCGAGCGCGGCTTCCGCAGCGACCAGTTCCGCCACCGGCGCGGCGGGGTCGAAGCGGTAGTGCAGTCGCGCCGGGTAGCCGAGGTCCAAATACCAGCCTGCCGAGTACAGCGCGTCATGCCCCGCCGCCAGCGCAGCTTCCAGAGTCGCGGCACCCCGCCAGGCCTGCACGGTCATGGCTGCCGGCATGGCCGGATGCAGCACTTCGTCCCAGCCCACCGCCCGGCGGCCGCGTTCCGCCAGCATGGCCACCACGCCCCGGGTGAACCAGGCCTGCACGGCGGCCGCGTCGGTGAGGCCTTCAGCGCTCATCCAAGCACGGCGGCGCGCGTCCTCGAAGGCGTAAACCTCGGGATGCACCTCATCGCCCCCCAGGTGCACGTACGCATCCGGAAACAGTTCCACCAGATCGTCGAGCAGTGCCTCGAGGAGCCCCCAGGTGGCGTCCAGCGATGGATCCAGGGCATAGCGCGACGGTCCAAAAGCCCGTGGCAGCGTGGCCGGCGCTGGCCCCGCTGCCAGCTCTGGATGGGCATGCAGGATGGCACCCGCGTGCCCGGGAACGTCGAGTTCGGGGACGACGCGAATGCCCCGGGCTGTCGCCGCCGCCACCAGTTCGGCCACGTCCTCCACCCGCAGGTAGCCCCGGCTGCCCGAGCGCTCATGCAGTCGCGGACAGCGCCGGCTCTCGAAGCGAAAGCCCTGATCGTCGTTCAGATGCAGATGCAGCACGTTGATCCCGGCTGCGGCCAGACCATCCAGGGTTCGCAGCAGGGTCGGGAGATCGAGGAAGTGCCTGGCCAGGTCCAGCAGCACGCCCCGCCACGGCAGGCGCGGCCCGTCCTCGAGCAGCAACGCCGCCAGGAACGCGCCGCCGGCGTCCCGATCGAGCAGCTGCAGGCAGCGCTCGAACCCGTGCGCAGCACCCCACACGGAGGGGGCATCGAGTTCGGCACCGGATGCAGTGATCCGCAGACGATAGGTTTCGTCATCGCCGAGCGCCGGGTGGTTGCCTGCAGCCTCGGTGGGGGCGAGCTTCAGGGTGGCGGCCTCCTCCGCCGCCGCGCCCAGCAGGCGATCGAAGCGGGGTTGGAAACGTCGGACGAGTTCGACCACCGGCGGGGGCGCGTCCGGGGGGAGCTCGATGCGAAGCCCTCGGCCGAGTTCAAGCCGACCCCAGCGCGGTTCCAGTCGCAGCGGTCGCGGCAGCAGGCCATGGCCCTCGTGCTTGCTGGAGTTCATGTCCTGCACCAGTTGTCCGCTTCCTGCCCTTCTGGGAGACTTTCGCACCTTCCCGGATCCACCCCGGAGTCGCCATGAACATCCAGGCCCGCATGCGCGAGATCATCGCCGCCGAAGCCCGTGCGGTGGCTGCCATCGAGGTCGACCACGACTTCGAGCGGGCCGTACGCATGATGCACGACTGCCGAGGCAAGATCCTTACCACCGGCATCGGCAAGGCGGGCTACATGGCGAACAAGTTCGCCGCCACGCTCTGCTCGACGGCGACCCCCGCCCACTTCATTCATCCCGCCGAAGCTGCCCATGGTGACCTCGGCCTGGTCAGCTCCCGGGACTGCATCGTCGCCTTCTCCACCAGCGGCAAGTCAAGTGAAGTGATCGAGATGCTGCAACTGGCGCGGCACCTGGGTCTGGAGACCATCATCGGCGTCACGTCCCATCCGGACTCGGCCCTGCGGGAGCTCTCCGACGTGGTCCTGAACATGGGCGTGATCGAGGAACCCTGCCCCCTGGGCCTGACTCCGAGCGCGAGCATCGCCGTGATGCTGGCCATCAGTGATGCGCTGGCCCTGACGCTGATGGAACTGAAGGGTGTGAGCCAGCACGACTATGGTCTGCGCCACCATGGCGGCTATCTCGGCCGCCGCTCGCGCACCGACAACGTCTGACCCGGCGGCGCGCAGGCGTCAACGGCGCGGCTTCATCAGACTGTGGACGACGCCGTACTGATTGCCGTCGTCGAGACCGAACAGCTCTGCACAGGCCATGAAGAACATGCGCCAGCGCTGCACCCAGATGCTGACGGACTCCGGCCCGTAAGTGCCCACCAGCTGGTCCGCCACCAGCGTCCGCTGCGCATCCAGTTTCGCCAGCCAGTCGTTGCAGGTGCGCTGGTAGTGGGTCCCGTCCACCCACCAGCTCTTCTGCAGCGTCACCACATCCGGAAACTGAGCGAACTGATCCTCCCGCGGCATGATCCCGCCGGTGAAGAAGTGCTGCTCCATCCAGCCGTCGCCCTGCCGGTAGTGGTAACCGACATCCTGATGGCAGAAAACGTGGGTGAACAGCCTGCCGTCCGGGTTCAGCCAGCCACACACCTTGCGCAGCAGGGCCTCATAGTTGTGCATGTGCTCGAACATCTCCACCGACAGGACGCGATCGAAGCGCGCGTCGGTGTCGTATTCGGCTACGTTCCCCGTCACCACCTCGAGGTGGTTAAAGCCGGCATCCCGGGCTCGGGCCTCGATGTGCTCGCGCTGGCCGTGAGAGTTGGACAGCGCCGTGATCCGGCTCGACGGGTAGTGCTCCGCCAGCCACAGCGCCAGCGAGCCCCAGCCGCAGCCGAGGTCCATCAGCCGCATGCCGTCTTCCACCCCCGCGCGCGCACAGGTCAGCGCCAACATGCGCTCTTCCGCGGCGTCGAGGCCGACATCCGGCGTATCGTAGTAGGCGCAGCTGTATTTCAGGCGGCGGCCGAGAACGGTCTTGAAAAAGGCCGCCGGCACTTCATAGTGCTGGGCGTTCGCAGTATCCGTCGCGATGGCGATGGGCCCCTCGCGCAGGCTGTCGAAGAACGCCGTCTGACGCCGGGCCCGTAGGTCAGGACGCCCTCCCATCTCATCCCGCAGTCGCTGACGAATCAGTCGGCGCATTCCAAAGCGCGCCAGACCGTCCGGTATCCAGCCCTGCTCGCACAGCGTCGTGGCATCGATCACGGGTGCAACCCCCGCTGTACCCCCACGAGGGGAGTAGCCCAGCGCGAGCCGGGCTTCTCGAACAGGATCTGCACGTCACCTATGGCGCGTTCGAGAAAGCCGCCCTCGCAGTACGCCAGATAAAAGCGCCAGAGGCGCTGGAACGTCTCGTCGTAGCCCAGCGCGAGCAGCTCCGAGGCGCGCGCCTCGCAGGCTGCGCGCCAGTCGGCGAGGGTGCGCGCATAGTGCTCGCCGATGTCCTCGAGATGGCGTACCCGCAGCGAGGTCTTGCGCCGAGCCGAGTCGAGCATGGCCCACACCGACGGCAGGCAGCCCCCGGGGAACACGAAGCGCTTGATGAAATCCACCGACTTCCGATAGCGCTCGTAGCGCTGGTCCTCGATGGTGATGGCCTGAATCAACACCATGCCGTCGTCCGTGAGCAGGTCCTCGAGACGCTGAAAGTAGTGATCGAAATACCGGTCACCCACCGCCTCGATCATCTCCACGGAAACGATGCGATCGTAGCGACCACGCAGGCTGCGGTAGTCCTCACACAGAATCTCGATGCGGTCCTCGAGACCCGCTGCACGAACCCGCGCCAGCGCGTAGTCATACTGCTCTTTCGATATCGTCGTCGTGGTCACACGACAGCCGTGGCGCCGGGCCGCATGGATGGCCAGCCCGCCCCAGCCGGTGCCGATTTCCAGCAGATGAACAGCCGCTGTCAGCTCGAGTTTGTCGCAGATGATGTCGAGCTTGTGAATCTGTGCCTCATCGAGGCTGGCATCGGCCGTGGGGTAGACCCCGGCCGAATACATCATGCTCGGGTCCAGCATGAGCTCGAAGAAATCATTGCCGAGGTCGTAGTGGGCCGCGATGTTCGCCCGGCTGCCGCCGAGGGAGTTCTCCCGTCGACGGTGAAACCACTGATACAGGGGCTGGCCGATGCGGGCCAGGCCGCCATCCATACCGTCGAGCAGATCCCGGTTGCGGACCATGATGCGGACCAGATTCACCAGTTCGTCGGTGTCCCAGAGGCCCAGAAAGTAGCTCTGACCGGCGCCGACGCTGCCACCGAGGCCGGCGTAAACGTAGAAGTCGAGATCGTGAATCGTCACTTCGACTTTCGGCCCCGGGTTGGACGGTACACCGAGCATGCGCTCGCCGCGGGGGTCGCTCATGCGGATGCAACCCCAGTTGAGATCATCGAGACCGCGCAGGAACCGCGCCCGGATCTCCGGCACCAGCCCCCGCGGCAGCCAGCGGGGCAGGCGGCCCCGGGCATGGTCAATGATGCTTTCGGCCATGGGCCATCTCCTTGTCGTCGCGCCCGCGAGGATGAGGATGGTAGCGCGCGCCGCGCAAGGTCAGCCGCAGCGCCTGCCAGTAGATGGCGGCGAACACCTTCAACGTGGTCGGGGGCATGCCCGCAATGCCTGCCGCCAGTCCGGCACGGGTCAGGGGCCGGCGTTCGAGGTCCAAGTGCGCCACGAACACCCGCTCCTCCGCCTGCCAGTTTTCCTTGGTGATCCGCAGATGCCCGGCGCTCAGATCGAACCTGAACCGGTAGCGCATGTCCATGGGCATGAACGGCGAGACATGAAACGACTTCTCGCTCTCGAGCCGGTAAGGCCCGGTGCGGTCACGGCAGTCCAGGGTGTACACGTGACGCTCGTTCCAGGGTGTGTTGGACACCTCGAGCAGCACGGCCTGAAGTGGATCCTCCGGGCCCCCGCCGCCGGCAGCGGTGCAGAAGACGAAGCTCACCGGATTGAAGCCGAAACCGAGTACCCGCGGCTGGGTCAGGAGGAAGATGCGGCCCGTGGGTCGGAAGCCGAGATCGGTCTCCACCCGGGTGCGCACCGAAGCGGCCAGATCGGGACCGCCGTCGAGGTGATCGCTGCGCCGGAAACTCACCAGACCCCAGCGGTCGAGCCGGGCCAGACGGCGCCCGGCGAACGCTTCGTCGAGGCGGTCGAGGTCCAGCAGCAGCATGCGCATGCGATAGTCGAACGCGTGGCGGAACGGCGCCTCCCGGACGTGGCGCACGCGGCCGCTGCAGAGCTCCACTGCCGCGCTCACAACGTCTCTCCGAAGTCCCGCGCAACCTCCAGGGCACTCCAGCAGCCGTCCTCGTGAAACCCGTAGCGCCACCATGCGCCGCAGTACCAGGTGTGGCGGACACCGTTGAGTTCATGACGCCGGGCCTGGGCCGCGACCGCCGGCGTATCGAACACGGGATGGGCATAGCGCAGTCGCGCGTGCACCTTCGCGGGATCGATGCGGGCGTCCTGGTTCAGGGTCACCAGCAGCGGCGTCGGCGTGTCGATGTGCTGCAGGCGATTCATCCAATAACTGACCGTCACTCCGTCGCTGCCGCCGGCAGGCAGATGGTAGTTCCAGCAGGCCCACGCCCCCCGGTTGCGCGGCATCACGCGCGGGTCACTGTGCAGCAGCACCGAATTGTCCTGGAACCCGATGGCACCGAGCACCTCCCGCTCCGCGGGCGACGGATCCGCCAGCAGGGCCAGGGCCTGATCACTGTGGACGGCAAGTACCACGGCATCGAAGGCCGCCTCGCCGGCATCGGTCTGTAACCGGACGCCGTCCGGGTCCCGCTGAATCCGGCGCACGCCGCAACCAAGGCGTACATCTGGCAGATCTTCGAGAATGCGATCGACGTAGCTGCGCGAGCCGCCCTCCACCACGTACCACTGGGGCCGGTCGCTAAGCGACAGCAGCCCGTGGTTGACGAAGAACTCGATCACCCGCTTGGCAGGAAAATCACCGACCCGGGCATTGGGGACCGACCAGATCGCCGCCGCCATGGGCAGCAGGTAGTCCTCGGCGAAGGCGGTGCCGAAACGGCCATCGGCGAGGAACTGCGTGACGCTCGGCCCGGGCCCTGCCAATGCCAGCAGCCCCGGCGCATGGCGGTTGAAACGCAGGATGTCGGCAAGCATGCCCAGAAAGCGCCGGTTGACCAGGTTGCGACGCTGAACGAAGAGACTGGCCAGATCCTGGCCGTTGTACTCCAGGCCCGTGCCCTCGTTGGCAACGCTGAAGCTCATGGTGCTCGGCCGCCCGCGCACGCCGAGGGCCTCGAGCAGCCGGGTGAAGTGAGGGTAGTTGCGGTCGTTGTAAACGATGAAGCCGGTGTCCACACGGACATCCTGACCATCGAGTTCGAGACGGTGGGTGTGGGTATGCCCGCCGGGACGGGCGTCCTGCTCGAATACCGTGACCTCGTGCCGGCGCGCCAGGAGCCAGGCGGCGCTCAGGCCGGAGACACCGGTACCGATCACGGCGATTCGAGTCATGGACACGCCTCGCTGCCGCCCGCTGGCGGCAGCTCATGAGCGATGTCAGGCAGCCTGCATACGACGGGGCGAGGGCATACCTTCGCGCACGTGGTAGGGCACGCGTTTCAGATCCCACACCAGGCCGAACTTCTCCAGGGTCTTGAGGAAGTACCAGCCAATGTCCAACTCCCACCAGTAGAAGCCGAGCCGGGCGGAGGCCGGGAAATGGTGGTGATTGTTGTGCCAGGACTCACCGAACGTCACCGGTGACAGCCACAGGTTGTTGCGGCTCTCATCGCCCGTCGTGTAACGCTTCTTGCCGAACACGTGCACCAGCGAATTGATGGTGAACGTGGCGTGGTAAGCGAGCACGGTGCTGATCACACCGCCCCAGACGAGGACCTGCCAACCGCTGGTACCGGTCTGCGGCCAGATCGTCCCCACCAGCACGCCGAGGCACCACAGCGCCGTGAACGACACCACCGGCACCAGTACATCGAAACGGTCCAAGAAGCGGATTTCCGGATACTTTGCAAAATCCTCGATCAGCTCGGTCCGGGTACGGAAGTTGCCCCGGGTGAGGAACCAGCCGAGGTGGCTCCAGATGAAGCTGCGTGTAACCGGGGAGTGATGATCCTCCTCGGTGTCCGAATGCTTGTGGTGATGGCGATGATGGGCCGCCCACCACAGGGGGCCGCGTTGCACCGCCATCGCACCCATCACCGCGAGAACGAACTGCATCCCGCGTCCACAGCGGAATGCACGATGGGAGAAGTAGCGGTGGTAGCCGACGGTGATGCCGAGCACGCGCACCGCGTACATTACGAACATCACAGCCACGGCGAACAGGCTGACACCCGTCAGAATGGCCGCCAGACAGGCCACGTGCAGCAGGATGAAAGGCGTGCAGCGCAACAGGCTGATGCTGTTGTCACCGTCGTCTTCCGGTCCTGGCGCGCCATGATAGACGTCAAACCATTGGACCAGGCTCTTCAGCGGTCGGCTGAGGATCGAACTGCTCACTCCAGAAGCACTCCTCGAAAACGTACGGGGGCCGTGTCGAAATCAACGACGGCCACGGGGGGAAACGACCTTCCCATAGGCAAGAATACCTGAAGGCAGAGGTCAGAACACCATCCCACGGCATCATGCCCGGGGCCGATGAACCAGAGATGACTTTCGCCATGCCGACGTCTGCGGCCGGACGGGCGGTTCAGGCGCTCGGCCGGCTGCCATGGATGGTGATCCGATGCATCAGCCGGTGGGCCGGGAAGTAATCGTTCACGGGCTTGTGCTGGGTGTGGCGGTTGTCCCAGAACGCAATCGCCCCGGGCGTCCACCGGAATCGGCAGACGAACTCGGGCTCCCTGACGTGGCTGAACAGGAAATCCAGCAGCGCGCGACTCTCCCGCGGCTTCATACCCTCGATGTGAGTGGTGAACAGGCTGTTGACGTACAGCCCCCGATCACCGCTGACCGGATGGCGCACCACCACCGGGTGGGACACCGGGGGGTGGGCCGCCACTGCGTCGGCCAGCCGTTCGCGACCTCCAGGCGCCGCCAGGCTTTCCTTGAACCCGTAGCTGAAGTCATGGATCGCCGTCAGCGAGGACAGGAAGGACTGCATGGTGTCGGACAGGGCCGCGAAGGCGGCGGTCATGCTCGCCCATTGGGTGTCGCCGCCTGTCTCCGGCACCACACGGGCCAGCAGCAGGGTGCCGAGCGGCGGCTCCTCGCGGAACGTCATGTCCGAATGCCATTGCTCGATGAGCGTCGGCCGCTCCGCCGTGCTCTCCAGAATGGTGACTTCCGGGATACCGTCCACCGTGGCATAGGCCGGATGCCCATGCAGCGGGCCAAAGGCGGCGGCGAAGTCCCGTTGCTGCGCCGGGGTGAGATTCTGGTCGCGGAAGAACAGGACGCCGTGGGTCGCCAGCGCCTGCTCGAACTCGGCCACCTCCTGCTCAGAAAGCGGCCGGGTCAGGTCCGCGCCGGACACCAGCGCACCAATATGGGGCGTTACCCGATCGAATCGCATCACCTCAATGCCGCTCCTGCGTCGCTGGCCGGCGGGCAGTATAAGCTTGCCCGATGACCGAAGCCGTCATCCAGTTCAAGTATGCTCTCCGGCCCGCAACCCCAGGTGCGGCAGCCGCCGCGGCCACGCTCGCGCCACTGCTGCAGGACGCCCAGGCGCTGGGAGTGATGGGCCGGGATCCGGACCGTTACGATGGCCTCGCATTCGGCAACCTGAGCTTCGGCCCCGCCGCAGGAAGCGGGTTCTGGATCACGGCCACACAAACAGCGGATCAACCCATCCTCAATGAAGAATCTGTAGTACTAATTAAGGATTGGAGCATAGCGGACAACAGCCTGCACGCCGCCGGCAGGCGACCGCCCTCGTCGGAGACCCTGTCGCACGCTGCCATCCACGGCCGCCGCAGCGGCCTGCCCACCTGGGTACTGCACGGACACGCTCCCGCGCTCTGGGCCCGGGCCCGAACCGCCTCCGAATCCGGCCCCTGGACCGTGACCTCCCCCCGTGCGGCCAACGGTACCGTAGCCATGGCGCGGGCGATCGCCGCTGCCACGACCGGCGCTTCCGGGCTCATCGTCATGGGTGGCCACCAGGACGGCGTGATAGCCTATGGCCCGGATGCAGCGGCCGTTCTGGCCCTGCTCACCTCGGTACTCGAGGCCACGTGAGACACCTTTTCTCAGGATTCACCCATGCCCAGTGTCGATGAACTGCCCCGCGCCGTCCGCCATCAGGACGCGACCGTGTTCCTGCTCGATCAGCGCCGCCTGCCCGGAGAGGTGGTGATCGAGGCGTACACGGACGCCATGAGCGTGGAGCGGGCCATCCGCGAGATGCGGGTCAGGGGCGCGCCGGCCATCGGCATGGCTGCGGCATGGGCCCTGGTGGTCGAACTCGAGCGCTCCGCGGAGCAGGATCCGCAGCGGGTCCGGCGCCACATCGAGCAGCTGGCCGGACACCTGAGGGCAGCGCGTCCGACGGCGGTCAATCTGGCCTGGGCCGTCGATCGCATGCTGGTCCGCCTGGCAAGGGCACCCGCGGAGCGGGATGCACTGATCGCGCACCTCGCAGACGAGGCCCAGCGCATCGAGGATGAGGACCGGGCCATCTGCCGGGCCATCGGCGAGCACGGCCTCACGCTGCTGCGTCCCGACTGCGGCGTACTCACCCATTGCAATGCCGGGGCGCTTGCCGTGTCCGAACGCGGTACCGCGCTGGCACCGCTGTACGCCGCCGGGGAACGGGGGCTGCCGGTGCGCATTTTCGCCGCCGAGACCCGCCCGGTGCTGCAGGGCGCCCGGCTCACCGCCTGGGAACTGGGGCAGGCAGGCCTCGACGTGACCCTGATCTGCGACAACATGGCCGCCGCGCTGATGGCCGAGGGGGCCATCGATCTGGTCCTGATGGGGACGGATCGGGTCACCGCCAATGGCGACGTGGTCAACAAGATCGGTACCCTCGGGGTCGCGATCCTGGCCCATCACTTCGGCATCCCGTTCTACGTCGCCTGCCCGTCGTCCACGTTCGATGCGGCCACGGCGCGGGGCGTGGAAGTGGAGATCGAGGAACGGGATGCAACCGAGGTGACCCACGTCGGCGGGGTCGCCATTGCTCCGTCCGGAGTCAAGGTGCGCAATCCGGCCTTCGACGTCACGCCAGCGGATCTGGTCACCGGCATCATCACCGAGCACGGTATTGCCCGGGCACCCCTGGGCATCAATCTGCGGCAACTGCTCAGCGCGGCATGAAGGCAGAAGCACCGATCCGCACGCTGACGCCGTCCCGACTGTCGCGCGACCTGCGAGCCCTGGGCGTCACCGCCGGTATGACGCTGCTGGTGCACGCCGCGCTGTCCCGGGTCGGCCACGTCCTCGGTGGTACCCAGGCGGTGATCGAATCCCTGCTCGAAGTCCTGGGCCGTCGCGGAACCCTGATGATGCCCACCCACAGTTCCGAACTCAGCGAGCCGTCGTACTGGCGGCATCCCCCCGCCGAACCGGACACCTGGGAGGCCATCCGGGCAGAGATGCCGGCCTGGGACCCGGAACGTACCCGCTCCCGCGCCATGGGCGCGCTGGCCGAACACTTCCGCCGCTGGCCCGGCGTCCGCCGCAGCAACCACCCGCAGACCTCCTTCGCCGCCATCGGTCCGGCCAGCGCCGAGCTGCTGGGGAGCCATCGCCTCGGCGACGCGCTGGGCGAGACGTCACCCATCGGCGCCCTGAACCGCCTCGATGGCCACGTGCTGCTGCTCGGCGTCGGCCATGGCAACAACACGTCATTGCACCTGGCGGAGTACCGCGCCCGCTGGCCCGGCAAGTGCTTTCACGAGGAAGGCGCGCCCCTGATGGCTGGCGGCGTTCGGCGCTGGCAATGCTTCACTGAACTCAAATTCGACGACGACGACTTCGAGGCCATCGGCGCTGCCTGGGAGGCCGAGCCGACCCGGGCCGAGAATGCCCTGCGCATCGGCCAGGTGGGCGCCGCCGAGTCACGGCTGCTGCGGCAGCAGCCGCTGGTGGACTTCGCCACTGCATGGATGACGGCCACGCGGGCATGAGCGGCCAGCGATCGCCCTACATCACGCCGGCCGGAGCCGCCGCCCTGCAGGCTGAACTGAAGCGGTTGTGGAAGGTCGAGCGGCCGGACGTCACCCGTAAGGTGGCGGAAGCGGCGGCCCAGGGTGACCGCTCGGAAAACGCCGAATACATCTATGGCAAGAAGCAGCTGCGGGAGATCGACCGGCGGCTGCGCTACCTGTCGCAACGTCTCGACGAGGTGGTGGTGGTGGATCGCCGACCGCCGGAGCAGGACCGTGTGTTCTTCGGCGCCTGGATCCGCCTGGCGGGCCCTGAAGACCGGCAGGTGGTCTGGCGCATCGTCGGCCCGGACGAGATCGATCCGAAACTGGGCTGGATCAGCATCGATGCCCCCACCGCGCGGACGCTCATCGGGCGCCGCATCGGGGATGTCATCGAGGTCCCCGGAGCCGATGGCGGCAGCGATTGGGAGATCCTCGCCATCGACTACGCGCAGGCGCCGTGATGCGCGCTGATCACCCGGTGGTGGCGGCCCTGGACGCCCTGGTGGGCCGCTGCCTGCAGAAGCCGGGCGGGCTGCTGGTCAGGCATGATCCCGCCTGGCCCTCGCCATGTGAACGCGGTCAGCCGGACGGCGACGGCTACATTCGCTGGGAACCTGTTCCCCGCGACGATTACAGCACCCTGGCAGGCCTGGAGAATGCCCTCGAGGAGCCAGTGCATGAGGACCTCAAGGCCTTCTACGGGCGCTACTGGTCCCACACGCTGGCCACGGAGGCGCCCCAGGGGCAGGTCGATCTGATCGGAGTCTGGAATCCCGACGACGCCGTCCGGCTCAACGAGAACCTCCTCGGCCATGTTCTGCAGCAGCGGCGCTTCTTCGGTCTGCGCCGGCGTCTGCCCATGACCCTGTTCTTCGCCACCACCGACGCCGACTCGGAATACGTGCTCAGTCTCGACAACCACTCCGGCGAAGTCATCGTCGAGCGGCCGGGGACCCGCGACTGGCGGGTGGTGGCACCCGGACTGCCGTCATTCCTGGCCACCCTCGTACCGCGATAACCCGGCGGTTGCCGCAGCCGGGTGCCTGTGATCGAATCGGCGCCCCACCACCGGCGGAGCCGACATGAACCGTCTCCTGCTCGAGCCCGTCGCTCGCATGGCCGGCACGCTCCGCGTGCCCGGGTCGAAAAGCCTGTCGAACCGGCTGCTCCTGCTGGCCGCGCTGGCAGAAGGGACCACGCGCCTGGAACATCTGCTGGACAGCGACGACGTCCGGCGCATGCTGGGTGCGCTGGAGCGGCTGGGCGTCGACGTGCAACGCGAGGGCGACTGCGTGACGGTCACGGGGGTCGGCGGCGTGCTCCGGGCGCCCTCGGATGCCCCGGTGACACTCGAACTCGGCAATGCCGGCACTGCCGTTCGGCCACTGACAGCCGTTCTCACTCTGGGCAGCGGACGCTTTCGGCTGCAGGGCGATCCGCGCATGCACGAGCGCCCCATCGGCCCGCTGGTCACCGCCCTGCGCAGTCTGGGCGGGCAGATCCGGCATCTGGAGAAGGACGGCTATCTGCCGCTGGAGATCACGGGCAGTGGCCTCGACGGCGGCCGCGTGTCCCTCGATGGCAGTCTGTCGAGCCAGTTCGTCTCCGCGCTGCTGATGGCGGCACCCTTGGCGCGGGCGGCGGTGACGCTGCAGCGCAGCGGCGAGCTGGTATCGGACCCCTACATCGAGATCACGCGCCGCTGCATGGCCCACTTCGGCGTCGACGTGGCCTGGCCGGAACCGCGGCGGCTGGAGATTCCCGTCGCCACCTACAAGAGCCCGGGAACCATCGCGGTCGAGGGCGACGCATCTTCGGCCTCCTACTTTCTCGCGGCAGGCGCCATTGCCGGCGGACCGGTGCGCGTCCTCGGCGTGGGCAGTGACAGCATGCAGGGCGACGTGGCGTTCGCCGACGTACTCGCGGCTATGGGCGCCGTGGTCCGCCGCGGGCCCGACTGGCTCGAGGTGGAGGGCGGTACGCTGCGGGGCATCGACATGGACCTCAACCACATCACCGATGCCGCCATGACCATCGCCACCACGGCCCTGTTCGCCGAAGGACCCACCCGCATCCGCAACGTGGCGAACTGGCGGGTGAAGGAGACCGATCGCATCGCGGCCATGGCCCGTGAACTGCGCAAGCTCGGAGCCAGCGTCATGGAGTACGCCGACGGTCTGCTGATCCGCCCGCCGCAAGCGCTGCGTCCGGCCAGTATTCACACCTACGACGACCACCGCATGGCCATGTGCTTCGCGCTGACGGCCCTCGGGGGCGTGCCGGTGACCATCGAGGACCCGGACTGCGTCGGCAAGACCTACCCCGGGTTCTTCGCCGACTTCGCGCGCCTGCGGTCAGGCTGACGGCAGCGTCACCGGCAGCCCTGTCCGACACGATGGCTGGCACATCTTGGCGCCGGACGGGATACTTCACAGCTGCCCACAGCCACAGGACACTTGACCATGGGTCATCGTCTCCGCATTGCCTCCGCGCTGATCAGCACCGCCTGCCTGCTCACCGCCTGCAGCGGCGAACCTGCCGTGGACTCCGATTTCGCCGCCGCGACCGAAACCTGGCGCGCTGAACGCGAAGCGCGCCTGACCGCGCCCTACGGCTGGCTCAGCCTGGCCGGCCTGCACCAGCTCGCGGAGGGTGAATCACGCGCCGGCAGCGACCCGGAAGCCGACCTGCCGCTGCCCGGCGGGCCCGCCGAGTGGGGTGTCCTGGCATTCGATGGCGACACCGTGCAGTTCACTACCGCCGATGCTGAGGCCGTGACGGTGGACGGCGAAGCGGTCGGCACGACGACGCTCACATGGCGCTCCGGTGAGGACGCGACCATCGTCGCGGCCGACGGGATCCGCTTCGAACTCATCGACCGTGGTGGCCGCCCCTTCGTCCGCGTGCGGGACCCGGATGCGCCGAGCCGCCGTGACTTCGTCGGCCTGACCTGGTTCGAGCCGGATCCATCCTGGGCCATCGACGCCACGTTCGAGCCCCATCCGGAGGGCCACACCCTGCGCATCGCCGACGTCACCGGCAGCGTCGCCGAACAGCCCAATCCAGGCGCGGTGACCTTCCGCAGGGACGGGGAAGTACAGCGTCTGCAGGCGGTGCAGTCGTCGCCGGAGGCCCGGATGTGGTTCATTTTTTCCGACGGCACCTCGGGACGTGAGACGTACGGCCTCGGTCGCTTCCTCTACTTCGACCCACCGCAGAACGGCCGCGTTCACCTCGACTTCAACGAGGCCTTCAACCCGCCCTGCGCATTCAATCCTCATACCACCTGCCCACTGCCGCCACCGGCAAACCGCCTGACGCTGCGGGTCGACGCCGGCGAAAAAGCCTACACGGGACCGGTGGGGCTCGCGCCCGAGTCCGTGACCCGGCGCGAGCCCTGAGCTTGCATTCCGCTGCCAGGTGCCGATGATAGGCAGCGGAGACGGGGGCCACCGGACACGACTGGAGCGCCTCCGATGCACTGCCCGCAACACCAGGATTCCGGGCCGCACAGACCCGGACAGCAGCACTCCGTGGCCGGGGCCGCCCCGTCACGGACGCCCTGACCCATGCCTGAAGGACCCGAGATCCGTCGCGTTGCAGATCGGCTCGGTGGCGTGCTCTTAGCGCAGCCGCTGACGTCGGTCTGGTTCCGCTTTCCGCACCTGCAGGCCAGCGCGGAGGACCTGGCGCGGCACCGCATCAGGACGGTGCGCTCCTGGGGCAAGGCCCTGCTGATGGAGTTCGACGACGGCCGTACGCTCTACTCCCACAACCAGCTCTATGGTCGCTGGTTCATCCGCCGCGCCGGCAATCGACCGCAGACCAATCGTGATCTGCGCCTCGCCATCGAGACCCCGAAGCATGCCG
>SKUB01000151.1 GCA_007122315.1 Pseudomonadales bacterium
CTGGGCAAAATAGCCGACGAAATCGTCGTTGATGCTGATCCGCGCCAGGCCGGGCAGCAGGATCACGAGGGCCACGCCTGCCAGCAGCAGGCGCCGGCCGGGACGCGGCGTGACCAGACCTGCCAGGCGCGGCGCCCAGGTTTCGGCCCAGCGGGGCCGTTTGCTGCCCGAGGGCAGCAGCGCCACCAGTGCCGGCAGCAGCAGCAGCGACAGGGCGCCGGCGAGCACCACTCCGATGGCCACCACGTTGCCGAGGTCCCGGAACGGCGGAACGGCGCTGAAATTCATGCTCAGAAACCCCGCCGCCGTGGTGACGGTGGTCAGGACCACGGGGCCGCGATAGGTCTCGAGACTTATGCGCAGGCGCTCGACCACGCTGCCTTCCGCCCGCTGCCAGCCGAGGCCGAGATGCACGCAGTCCGCCACCGCCACGGTCATGATGATCAAGGGCGCCAGCGCCGAAGGCGTCGTCAGCTCGATGCCGAGCCAGCCGGCGGCACCGAGCGCGCCGATGACGGCCGCGATCATCACCACCGTGGTCGCGAAGACCAGCAGCCAGCTCGCCAGCAGCCAGCGCAGGCCGATCAGCATCAGCAGCAGCATCAGCGGCAGCAGCGTCGCGGAGTCCGTGAGCGTGCTCTCGCTGAAGGCGTGATTCATGGCGACGATGCCGCCGATGCGGATGCGGGCCTCCGGATGGGCCTGTTCCGCGCGGGCGACCAGCTCGCGGGCCGCAGTCATGATGTCCTGACTGGTCGCGAGCGGGTCACCGCGGGGCATCACGGTGACGGCCACAGCGGTCAGGTCACCGTCGCGCTCCAGCAGCCGTCCCACCAACGTCGGCTCAGCCCGGGCGATGCGCTCGATACGAGCCCGCCCTGCCGCATCCAGGACGTGTGCGTCCTCGACCAGCGGAGCGATGGTGATGTCGTCCCCATCGGCTTCGCTGTGGGGGAAATTGACCAGGGAGTCGACCCGGGTCGCCCAGGGCAGCTGCCAGCCCGCTTCAGTGAGGAACTCCAGCAGCGCGAGGTTGGACTCGGAGAAGGCGCCGCCCGGTCCGGGCTCGACGACGAAAACCACGTTGTCGGAGGGCGTGAACACGGCGCGCAGATGCTCGAACGCCACGCGCTGGGGATCGTCGGCATCGAAGAAAGTCTGATAGCGTGGGTCGAAGGACAGGCGGGCGCTGCCCGCCCCGAGCAGGCCGACGACCAGACAGACACACAAAAGTACTCGCCACGGCGCATCGACGCCCGCGTGCAGCTTGTCGAGCAAGGTCGCGTCCCCCCGGGGCCGAACCCGTACGCAGCGCAGCGAGGCGTGAACTCGTGCGCCGGATCGCAACGCGGTCGGCCAGCAACATCCATCGGCCCCATGACCCCCACGTCTGCGCGCGGCGAAGCCAGGAGGTCGTCATGCATCAACATCAGGCCGCGCGGAGCACACGCCGCCCGCACTGGAATGTGGCGACCGTTTTAGCATGGTGACAGGTCGCCGACACTGGTGGCACGGTGCCACCATGCCATGCACTCCGCCAAAGGGTTAAGCTCGGACGAAGTGTCGGAGTGCGATTTGCAATGTGCGGGGGCGCTCGCAGAAGAAGCCGGAATGAGGCACGCCATGAGCAGTGAAGATTCACCGACCAGCGCCAAGAACGCCGAGAAGTTCGTGGTGCGTCTTCCCCGCGGGATGCGGCGGCGAATCGCGGAGGCGGCACGGGGCTATCGCCGCAGCATGAACTCGGAAATCGTCGCCCGCCTCGAAGAGACCCTGTCCGGCACCCCGGCACCCCGGCCGGGCGTCAACGAACCGCTGCCGTTACTGCCACGCAACGACCGGCCGAGCCAGGTGGAGCAGCGGGAGCTGGAGATCCGCCTGCTGAAGGCGTTCCGCCAGCTCTCCCACGATCGCCAGCAGGCGCTGCTGGAACTGCTGGATTGACGCCATGCTGTATGCGCGGCCAACCCATCTGACGCAGGACTTTTCGCGCGCGTTCTGGCGCATTGCCAGTTCGCTGCGCGCCTCGGCCCAGGATGCGCTGCGTCACTCGCGCAGCAACCTGCCGGCCATCGCGGCGCTGGGCTGCTTCGGCTTTCCGCTCTACTACGTCATCTGGCGGACGCTGTTTCCCCAGGATTACGAGGACCTGACCCTGCGCCTGGTCGGCAGCGCAATCCTGGCGCCGCTGATGTTCGTGCGCTACTGGCCGGCCTGGGCGGAGCGGCATCTGACGCTCTACTTCTGGCTGGCCATGACCTACTGTCTGCCGTTCTTCTTCACGTACATGCTGCTGCAGAACGCCGAATACAGCTATGCGTCGGGCGAGCAGACCATCGTCTGGCAGATGTCCATGGTGGTCGCACTGGCGCTGCTGGTGATGTTGATCAATGACGGCCTGCTGGCAGGGGTCACGTTTCTGGTGGGCAGCGCCGCCGCGTGGGCGCTGTTCCTGGCCGGCGGTGACGGCGTGGAACTGGCGTTCATCGGCCGCGACTATCTGGCACCCATGCCGGTTTACCTGTTCATCCTCGTGGGCGGCAGCATCTACAACCATCACCGGGACACGGTGCAGCAGGAGATGCTGCGGGCGGTGTCCTCGGTGGGAAGCAACATTGCCCACGAACTGCGCACACCGCTGCTGGGCATCAAGTCCGACGCCCGCGGCCTGCAGCGCTACCTGCCCCATCTCATCGAGGGCTACGAACGGGCGGCGGAAGCCGGACTCGACGTGCGCTCCATCCGGCGCTCCCACCTCGCCACGCTGCACGACTCGCTCACCCGGATCGAGAGCGAAACGGATTTCGCCAACACCATCATCGACATGCTGCTGATCAACTCCAGCGGCACGCAGCTCGATCCCAAGGACTTCAGCAACCACAGCGCCCGCGAGTGCATCAACTCGGCTCTCACGCGCTTTCCGTTCGCCTCCGAGCGTGAGCGGGCGCTGATCCATGTGATTCCAGGACCGGATTTCCACTTTCGCGGTTCCGACATCCTGCTGATCCACGTCCTGTTCAATCTGCTGAAGAACGCCCTGTACTACGTCGCCGCGGCAGGCAAGGGCGAGATCTTCATCTGGACGGAAGCCAATCCGGGCGGGCGCAATCGTCTGTTCTTCATGGACACCGGGGCCGGGATTCCCGACAGCGTGCTGCCGCGCATCTTCGACCGCTTCTTCACTTCTGCCAATGCAGGACGCGGATCAGGAATCGGGCTGTCGTTCTGCAAGATGGTCATGACGGCGATCGGCGGTGAGATCCGCTGCGAATCCGTCCACGGAGAATTCACACGCTTCATCCTGACGTTCCCGGGGGACGAGAACGATGATTGATTCGCAGCAGCTGTTCCCCTACTTCTTTCCGACGACGGTGATCTTCGTCGACGACAACGCGAGCTTTCTCAAGGGACTCGCACTGCAACTGCCGGAGGATCTGGCGTATCAGATGTTCGAGACCGCGGATGCCGCGCTCGCCCACATCAACCGCCCGGGGCCGCCGCCGCTGTATCAGCGCTGCTTCAGCCACTACCGTACCGCCGGCGTCGACGGCAGCAGCGAGCAGCTCATTCATCTCGATCTCAGCCTGATCGAGCGCGAAATGAGCAACGCGGATCGCTTCCGCGAGATCACCGTGGTCGTCGTCGACTACGACATGCCTGGCATGGACGGCCTGACCTTCTGCAAGCGCATCCAGAATCCGCACATCCGGAAGGTGCTGTTCACTGGTGTCGCGGATGAGAAAGTGGCGGTGGAAGCATTCAACGCGGGCATCATCGATCGCTTCATCATCAAGAATGATCCGAATGCGGTCAGCCGCGTGGTGGAAAGTCTCGAGGTGCTGCAGAACGCCTATTTCCGCAGCATCTCCGAGATGCTCAGGCGTTCGCTGCTGTTGAACGCGCCTGCCTTCCTGAGCGATCTCGCATTCGAGGAGTTCTTCACCCGCCTGCGCCGCAAACACCACTTCGTCGAGTACTACCTGGTGGCACGACCGGGGGGCTTCCTGCTGCTCACCGACCGCGGCGCACTGTATCGGCTGGTGGTCCTGTCGGAGGAGGAGATGTCGGGACAGGAGCGTTTCGCCCGCAGCCACGACGCGCCGAAAGCCGTCATCTCAGCACTCGCATCGCGGCGCATGCTCGGCTATTTCTACGAATCCGTGGAGGAGTACTTCGACGCTTCGGAGTACGCGTGGGAGGAATACCTGTTTCCCGCCGAGCGCCTCGGCGGGGCAGGGACCTGGTACTGGTCCCTGATCGCGTCACCACCAGTCGACATCGATTTCGACGACGAGACGTCCCACTACCAGGCCTATCTGGAACGCCTCGACAACGAGGCCGCCGGCTGATCAGTAGGCCCTGACCGCCGCTGGTGTCTCGGACTGTGGCTGCTGTTCCGCCGGCTCGCGCGCTGCCTTCGCGCGCTGGTTGATCTCCTCGATCATGGCTTCGTAATCGTGCTGGTTCGTGCCCATGATCCGGTCCCAGATATTGAAGTAGAGCATGAAGTGCCCCTTCGCCCGGGTGTGATGCAGGTTGTGGTGGGTACTGGTGATGAACCAGCGGGCGATCCAGGACGGATAGGTCTCGTAGCCGAGGTGACTGATCACGTTGAGCACGGTGAGGATCAGGATGTAGCAGGCGAACGCACCGGGGTGGATCGGCAGCAGCAGTGCCACCGGCAGCACCCACGCCACCTCGACGATGGCCTCCCAGGGATGGAACGCATAGCTCGCGAACGGCGACGGATTGTGAAACTCGTGATGCAGCTTATGGACGCGCCGAAAAACGCGCGGGTGGTGCATGAAACGGTGCGCCCAGTAGTAGTAGCTGTCGTGGATCAGCGCCATCACGCCGATGGACGCAACGAACCAGAGCCATCCGTAGTCGGCCACATCCCAGTAGATGCGGGTGAGGCCGAAGTGATCGATGACCCACAGTCCGGTCAGCATGACGCTGAACAGGGCGATGGACAGCGTGGAGAAAGCCAGCTCCCGCCCCGGCTTGGCTGACCGCAACGGCTGCTGCTGAATGCGTCGTGCGGCAAGCCGGCGCCGGCCCAGAACCCAGAACCCCAGGAAGAAGCCGCCCGCAATGACGAGGTAGTGGCCGAGGAACAGTCCGAACACGAGACCCAAGGTCGTGCCGAGATCGAGCAGGGTGAACGGCAGCATGATGATGTCGCTCCTCAACCGTTGACCACGGCAGCGAATGCGCCGCCGCGCCGACGCGTGGAGGGCCAGTTGGCCAGATCCACCTCGTCACGGATGTC
>SKUB01000287.1 GCA_007122315.1 Pseudomonadales bacterium
AGCGTGCGTTCGTCTGGCTGCAGTACCTCGTCCCCCAGATGCTGCTCACGCGCATCGCGGGGGCCTTCGCGCGCCGACGCATTCCGCTGCTGACGCCGTTCGTGATCCGCCGCTTCATTCGCGCCTACGGGGTCGACATGGCCGAGGCGGTGGAGCCGGACCCGGCAACCTACCCCACGTTCAACGCCTTCTTTACCCGGCCGTTGCGAGCCCATGCCCGGCCACTGGCACCGGCGCCGGCGCTGTTGTGCCCCTGTGACGGCACGGTATCCGAAGCCGGCAGTCTCGACGGCGGCCGGCTGCTGCAGGCGAAGGGTATTCACTACCGCACCGTCGACCTGCTCGGCGACGGCGAGCTGGCGGATCATTACGCTGGCGGCACCTTCGCCACCATCTATCTGGCACCGTCGGACTACCACCGCGTGCACATGCCTGCGGCCGGCGTCCTGGAGCGCATGGTCTACCTGCCTGGGCGGCTTTTCTCCGTCAATCCTGCCACTGTCGCCGGCCGCCCGGGGCTGTTCGCGCGCAATGAGCGGGTGGTGGCGAACTTCCGCGGCGCCGGGTCCTCGTTCGCCATGGTGCTGGTGGGGGCCATGATCGTCGGCGGCATCCGTACGCCCTGGTCGGGCCGGGTAACACCCCGCAGCGCCGAGCCCTGGCGCATCCTCACGGACACGCAGCTGTTCTGCGAACGGGGACGGGAGATGGGCACGTTCGAGCTTGGGTCCACGGTGATCCTGCTGTTCCCGCCTGCGAGGGTCACGCTGGCAGATGATCTGCTGCCGGGACGCAAGGTGCGCATGGGCGAAGCCATCGGTGAAGTCCACGAGCCGGAGGAGCCTGCGCGCTGAGGGCCGACCTGGATCCACGAGCCGCTGCGTCGCAGCTGCACCCTGCTGGCGGACGAACGCGCCGCCGCGTCAAAGGCGATCGCGGCTGAACGGCATGACGGCATCGAGATCGGAAGCGCCGATGCGCAACAGCAGCACCCGGTCGAGCCCGAGCGCAACGCCGGAACAATCCGGGAATCCCGCCGTCAGCGCCGCCAGCAGGTGTTCGTCAATATCCGGGCACAGGCGTCCTGCAGCCCGACGCCGCGCGCGATCAGCTTCGAAGCGTTGCCGCTGCTCGGCAGGGTCGCCGAGTTCGTGATACCCGTTCGCCAGTTCGATGCCGTCCACCACCAGTTCGAAACGGGCCGCGACGGTTTCCCCTCTCGAATCCTCACGCAGGCGCGCCAGCGCAGCCTGCTGCGGGGGAAAGTCGTGGATGAACAGGGCCCCCGGCCAGTCATCGATGGCCTCCGCATAGGCCAGATCCAGTAGAGCCGTGGGCTCACCGCCAGTGAGGGCTGCCACATCCGCCTCCCTCCCGGCCTGCCTGAAGTGCTTCGTCAACGCGGCGGCCAGCTCACCGTGAGGCGCCAGCAGCGGATCCACGCCCAAGCGCTCGGCAAGCACGTCCCGGAAGGGCAGTCGGGTTGCTGGAAAGCCCGGCAGCAGCGGGCCGAGCAACGCGTCGATTTCGTCCATCAGCGCGACGTCGTCGAATCCGGGTCGGTACCACTCCAGCAGCAGGAACTCAGGATTGTGCAGACGTCCTGCCTCCTCGGCACGGAAGGCGCGGGCGATCTGATAGATGGGCCCACACCCCGCCGCCAGCAGGCGCTTCATGAAGTATTCGGGCGAGGACTGCAGCACCTGTCCATCGCGCGTGCGCACACACTCGATGGCCGGATCGGTGACGCCGGTGGCGCCGAGGATGGGTGTATCCACCTCCAGCACGCCGCGCTCGGCGAAGAAGGCGCGCACCCGACCAAGCAGCGACGCCCGGGCCTCGAGCGCCGCCCTGTCCGTCCCCGGACGCCAATCGCTCATGGGAGTGCGGATCAGCCCTTGGCGCGGCTCTGGTACTCGGAGGTGCGCGTATCCACCCGCAGCACGTCGCCGCGATTCACGAACAGGGGCACCTTGACCACGGCGCCAGTGGACAGCGTGGCCGGTTTGGTGCCGCCCTGGGCGGTGTCACCCTTCAGACCCGGGTCGGTTTCCACGACCTCCAGTTCGATGAAATTCGGCGGCTGCACCAGCAACGGAGACTCGTTCCACAGGGTGACCATGTAGGTCTCCTGCTCCTTGAGCCACTGCTTGGCATCACCCACCGCATCGACTCCGGCCGCGACCTGTTCGAAGCTGCCGTCGGTCTTCATGAAGTGGTAGAACTCGCCGTCCGAGTACAGGTACTCCATATCGAGTTCCATCACATCGGCGCCATCGAGGCTCTCGCCGGACTTGAACGTCCGCTCCCAGACCCGACCCGTCTTCAGGTTGCGCAGGCGCACGCGGTTGAATGCCTGCCCCTTGCCCGGTTTGACGAACTCGTTCTCGAGGATGTTGCACGGGTCGCCGTCGAGCATCACCTTCAGCCCGGCCCGGAACTCATTGGTTGAAAAGGTCGCCATGTCGTCTCCACGGTGTTGCCCTGGGCGGAGTGCCGCCTGGACGGGATGCCTCCGCTGCGCGGGTGCGCATCATAATCAAAGGGCAGGACAGGCAGCCAGCGCCATCCCGTGCCGCGCCGGTCCCACTTCCCTATACTCGCCGCGACCCGCCAGCCGCCGCGCACATCCAGCCGCTGCGGCTTCGACCTTCGGAGTGCCCCGATGCTCGCTCGTGAACGAACCCAGGACGACTGGCGCAGGCTGCTGGCAGGCGCCGTGACGGATCCAAAGGTGCTGCTCGATCGGCTCGACCTCGGCGACGGGCCGCTGGCCCGGACGCTGGCCGTGGCGCCGACCTTTCAGGTCCGGGTCCCGGAACCCTACCTCGCCTGCATGACGCCGGGAGACCCGGACGACCCGCTGCTGCGGCAGGTCCTTGCCGTCGCGGCCGAGGACCGGCCTGTGCCGGGCTTCGTCACCGATCCGCTCGCCGAGGTCGAACACAACCCGACCCCCGGACTGCTGCACAAGTATCGGGGTCGCGCGCTGCTGATCGCCGCCGGCGGTTGTGCGGTGCACTGCCGCTACTGTTTTCGCCGCCATTTCCCCTACGCCGACAACAACCCCGGCCGACGTGGGCTCGAAGACGCTCTCGCCTACCTGGCTGCGGCAGAAGACGTGCGCGAGATCATCCTGTCCGGCGGTGATCCGCTCATGCTCGACGACGACGCCCTTGGCTGGCTCGTCGAACGCCTGGAGCAGATTCCGCACCTCATCCGCCTGCGCATCCACACCCGCTTCCCTGTGGTCATCCCACAACGCCTGACGCCGCGCCTGGTGGATCTCATCGCGGGTTCGCGTCTGCGCGCGGTGCTGGTACTGCACCTTAACCATCCCCGGGAGCTCGCCACCGGCATCAGCGAGGCACTGCAGCCGCTGCTTCGCCGCGGCATACCGGTACTCAATCAGGCGGTGCTGCTGAAAGGCGTGAACGATCAGCTCGAGACCCTGATGGCGCTCTGCGAGCGGGGCTTCGAAGCCGGCATCCTGCCCTACTACCTGCACCTGCTGGATCGGGTCGCGGGTACCGCTCACTTCGAGGTGGACGAGCCGTCGGCGCGCCTGCTCTATGACGACCTCGCCGCCGCGCTGCCCGGGTATCTGCTCCCACGGCTGGTGCGGGAGACGCCCGGCGCGCCGGGCAAGCTGCCGCTGCCCCCCCGTTGGTGACCGCGCCGGCAGCCATCACTTTCGCGCCGGTTTGCGGCATAATTCTCACCTAACGCAAGGACGCGGGCGCAGATCGCGTCGCAGCCGGGATAATGGAAGCGCCATGACCGTGGCTCGCCCCATCAGACTGTCAGTACCGCTCCAGAAACGCGACCAACTCAGTTTCTGCGATGGCACACCGAGCGCCATCGCGGCCTGGGCAGAACCGCTGCATGCACTGCCCGCCGACGAGGCCATCGCTACTCTGCTGCCGGCCGTGACCGAACTGAACCAATGCCGGGCAGAACCCGAACGCCGCTTCGAGCAGCTCGAAGCCGTCCGTCCGGTGGCGTGGTTCCTGTGCACGCGCCTCGCGCAGGCAACCCTGACCCGTCCGCTGCTACTCGACGCGGAGGAACAAACCGCCCTTGCCAACGCCCAGAGCCTGCAGACTCAGCTCGCGGCGGGCTACAAGCTAGTGGTGGCTCACGCGCTGAAGTCCGGGCAACCGCTGGTCAGCACAGCCTTGCATCGAGCCCTGAGCGACCTCGGCCCGACGCTGCTGCGGGCACTGCAACTCTATACGCCTGCGCCACCAAGGCTGTGGGAGCAATTGCATCAGCTCTATTATCTGGCCGAGCGCAAAGGACTGCTCGATCGCGCCGTTGCCGATCCCGTCCAGCAGCAGACCAGACCGCTGTCCATCCGCAACCTGTACCTGCGCCTGTTGCTGCTCGGCTGCGCGCGGCCGAACATGCTCCGCCAGCAGGGGCTGCTGGCCATGTTCAACGCCCTCGAAGGCTGGGCTGAAGAAGTGGAGCTCGCGACCGGCGTGGAGGATGCCCATCTGCTGGTGGATCTGACCTCGGATCAGGCGCCCCTGGACGTGACCCGCTACGTGGGCCACAGCGGTGAGGATCTGCGCTGCCTGGTCACCGAACCGCTGCTCGAGATCCTGCGCCGGCGCTTCGATGCGGCTCTCAAAAGCGGTATCGAGACGGGCGCCGACGACCCGGAACTCCTCAGCCACCTGATCCAGGCCTGGGGTCGCAGCGCCCGCCGTGGCTTCAAGCGCTCCCGTGCCAACGGCAATCTCGAGATCTGTGTGGGACTCCCGGCACTGCACTTCCACAGCGCCGGAGGCATTCCGCTGCGGCGCCAGCTCCGGGGCGGCCGGGACATCGATACACCAGCGGCCGAGGGCGAAGACTTCATCGATCCGTTCGCAGGCGCGGGCGATGTAGGCGGAGCGCGCATGGACGAGCCGGGCCGACAGCGCGGGCCGTTCACCCCCGAGGCGTCCGAGCCTACGGAGGATTACCCGGTGGCGAAGCTGCGACTGGAGGACATCTCGCCCGGCGGCTACGGCCTGATATGGGAATCGCGGCCGGACGCAGACCTGCAGGCGGGCGAGCTGGTGGGCCTGCGCACGCCAGGGGATCCCTACTGGTCGGTGGCCGTGGTGCGCTGGTGCCGGAACGTTCCGGGCGAACTGCGCCTCGGCGTGGAACTGCTGGCACCCCGGGCCGCCTCCGCCTGCGTCCGCCCCCTGGGGCAGCAGACCGCCTGGAACGCCTGGGGACCCGCACTGGTTCTGCCTGA
>SKUB01000312.1 GCA_007122315.1 Pseudomonadales bacterium
CGCGAGCTGCCTCGACGCGGTGGCCACCGATTCACGACTGCGGGCGGCCGACAGGTTGAGACCGCGGATGCGGTGCAGCAGTTGATCGTGCAGCGGCCCGCTGAGCACCTCCGCCAGCGGCAGCAGCAGCGCGAAATTGGCGTTGTTCAGGCGCACCGCACCCGGCTCCAGGCCACGGGTCAGCACGGTGGGCTCCCAGTTCAGCTCACTCATGGGCTGGTGGCAGGAGTGGCAGTCGAACAGGGCGATTTCCGGGAACATGCCGTTGCCGTGCATGAGCGGCCCCTGCAACAACTCGATGTTCTTGCGGGCGGCCACCAGCAGACCCCGGGTCCAGGTGTCGAACTCGTCGACAATGCCCTTGCGGTCGTCGTAGTCGGCGTCGAATGCCCAGTGCGGCGGCTGCAGCGCACTGAACGTGCTCAGTTCGAAGGCCAGGCGCGGATGCCCGGCACCCATGATGCGGTGGGTGGCGAACTTGTCCGCCGTGCCCAGGTGGCAGGACAGGCACAGTTCGGCCCGCTTCTCGACGTTGGACGTCGGATACAGCCCGCGGTCCAGGTTGTCCTGATGGCTGGTGCCCCGGGCCGTGTGACTCGACAGCCAGTTCTCGGCGCCGCCGTGGCAGGCCTCGCAGCCGACGCCGTCGCTGATCTGGAAATCGGGACCACGCCGCTCCTCGGGCACGTTGTCCGCATGGCAATCCAGGCAGATGGCCGCTTCGTGGGCGTTCGGCAGCCCCAGATTGCGGGCGATGCGTTGCGATGCCTCGGTCAGCAGCGTCTGGTAGGCGCGCGAGTGACCGTCGAGGCGGGTCCAGGTGACGAATTCGTTCTGCAGCACGCTGGTGCCGGTGCGCTCCGTGGCGGAACCATGGCAGACACTGGAGGCGCAGGACGCCACGCCCTGATGCACGTACTCGGCATACTGGGGCAACTCAGCCGCGAAGGCCGACTGCAGACCCGCAATGAGCAGGCAGCAGGCGCCGAGGATGCCCCCGGCCGTCCGGCTACTCGCCGCCGCTGAGCTTCTGCGGTTGTGCGCTGTCATCGTCGTGCTCTCCTGCTGCCCGCGTCTGCGGGGCTTCCTGTGCCAGGGCGGATCGCCCGGACCCCTGGTTGGGATTATCTTCCACGGGGTCGTCTGCGACGGTCCACGGCGTGCCGTCCTCGTTCAAATACATCCTGCGAACCAGTTCGATTTCCAACGGCCCGGAGCCGCGGCGGCCGAACACCGCGATCTGGTGGCCGGTCTCGTCCATGAAACGGTCCCGCTCCAGCGCCCGGGTCAGTGCCAGCACCGGCGTCGAGGTCGGATAGCTGGCGATGAGTTCCGGCTTCGGATCGGGACTGAAGCCATAGAAGCCTGGCACGGTGTCCGGTGCCGTCAGCTGCAGGACCTTGAGCCCGCCGACGCCGTCCGCCACGTACGCGAACAGGGACGCGTTGGTATGCGCAATGGAGACGTCGCGGGCATCGACGATGCCGTCCTCGGGTGTCACCCGGGCATACTCGAACATGCGCTCGGGCCTCTCCACGTCGACGATCACCAGACCTTCACGGGCCGCAGCCACGTAGGCAAAGGTCCGGGTCACGAACACGCCGCGGGCATCCCGCAGCGGGATCGTGTTGTCCGCCACCAGCCGCGGCGCCTCGGGTCGGGTCACGTCCACCGCCTTCAGGCCGTCTGCGTCGGTCACGAACAGATAGCGGAACTGCAGTGCGGAGGCGCGGCCGTCGTTCAGCGGCAGCACCGAGGCCAGCCGTGGCGCCAGCGGTTCATCCAGGTCGAGAACCACCAGACCGGCATCGGCGACGATGTAGGCCCAGGTTCCGCCCATGGTGATGTGCCGGGCACCATCGAGAATGCCGTTCTCGTTCCAGGTCAGCGCCCGCTCGAAGAAATTGTTGCGCGGCTCACCGTCGGCCAGGGTCTCGATGTCGACCATGATCAGGCCTTCTTCGGAGTCGGTGATCAGCGCGTAGTAGTAGATGGGATGGTGCGGCCGCTCCTCGTTGTCGATGCGCATCAGGTCGCCCACGTTGCGGGACGGCGCGATGGGCTGCGTGGTGCTGATGGACACGCAGGTGGCGTTCTTCGACGGCACGTGGGTGCGGTGCCCGAGAGGTCCGAAGGGTGCGGTCAGAATGCGGTGGCTGACACCCTTGTTGGCGATGCTGGCGATGTCGTAGGCCCGGAAACCGTCGCGACCACCCGCGGTGAACAGGTACTCACCCCGATGCTGCAGACAGGTGATGGAGCCGCGGGAGCGGTTGTAATGATGCTCGGTGTCCAGCACCCGATCATTGGCCTGGTGGTCCGCGTACCAGTCCGGATACGCATAGCGATGCAGGTAGCTGCCGATCACCGCCTGGGGCTCTTCCCATTCCGTGACCTGGACGGACTCCACGCCCCGCTCCGTGCCCATGTAGGCGACGTAGCCCAAGAAGTCGATGTACTTGGTCCCGAGACCGAGGGTCTGCGCCACGATGGCGTTGTTGTCGCCATCCGCTGCCAGATGGCAGTCGCTGCAGGTCTTGGTCTCCGTCTTGCGCACCGTGTGGGCGAAGTGCGGATTCATGGCCTGGGATGAATAGCCGCTGGCCGCGATGGGCGGCTGCTGGATGTAGATCTTCTCCCGGTTGGCGTTGGTGGAGGACAGCACCAGGGCCGAACTGGAGCGGATCGGTGCGATCTTGCCGCCCTTCACCTGACCACGACGGCCGATCATGAAGATCTCGTCACGCGCGACCTGGGGGTTGTAGGTGGCGTAGTTGCGCGAGATTCCGCCCTCGTAGTGATACCGCTCCGTCATCCAGTTCGCTTCGATGGGCAGATGGCAGCCGCCGCAGCTGGTGGTCCAGGCGGTGTGGCAGGTGTAGCACTCCATCTCCGAGTAGTCATGCGCCCGATCCGCCGGCGCCACGTCCAGGCCCCAGTTCTGCTTCGCCGTGTCGCGGCTCATGAGCTTCGAGCGCGCGGCCTTCTCGTTGAAGTCACGGTGCCCGGCGGTGACCGTGTCCTTCACCAGACTCATCTCCCATTCCAGACCGGGGTTCACCAGGCTGCGTTGAATCAGGCGGTCGCCGATCCACTCGAAGCGGGGCTTGCCGTCGGGATTCCGGATCAGGCGCAGGTCGTGGCCCCCGGGCGGAGCTGCCGGGCCCGAGGTGAACAGGGTCGGATAGTTATCCGGCGTGCCGTGACAGTCGGCGCAGTCGATCTCGATGGCGTGGGCCACCTCGCCGTAGAGGTAGCCGTTGCCGTGGCTGTCCTGGGCGAAGTGACAGTCGACGCAGTGCATGCCCACGTCGAGGTGGATGTCGGCCATGTGCACGGACTTGTCGAAGCGGTCCGGATCATCGAACGGGACGATCTCGCCCTTCGCGTCGAGCAGGTTGCCCTTGCGGTCGCGCTTGTAGATGGCACGGAAGTTCCAGCCGTGGCCGTGGTAGTCAGCGAACTGGGTGTGCTCCATCTCCTCGTTGCGCTCCCACACCGAGCGCAGGAAATCCAGGTCGCCCCACTTGCCCCGCGGCGCGGCGCCTTCCGGGTTGCGGGCATTGATCGCACGGATTTCGGAACTGGTGGGATAGCGCTGCTCTTCCGGCCACATGCGCGGCGCGTCGGACTCGTAGTCCCACATGGTATAGCCGAGGTAGCTGTTCACGAACACGTTCGGCTGGTGCATGTGGCAGCTCATGCACTGGCTGCTCGGAATCGCGCGGGTGAATTCGTGCCGCACCGGGTGCCCGGGGGTGTCCCGCGGAATGGTGGGATCCGCACTCGCCGACTCACCCATGTGGCCATACTTCGCCCAGGGTCCGGAGTGACGCGGATCCCGGTCGTTGGCATAGGGCACATGGCAGGCCGCACAGCCGGAGGTGCGGAAGTCGCCGGGCTGGTCGTTGGTGCCGAGGAACCACATCAGCGGGTCGTTCAGGCGGGTCTTGGTGATGTTGATCAGCGGCACCGAAATCCGCTGGCCGGTTCCCGGACCCCGGTTGGACTGGCGGATGTCGGGCCGGCCCGGCTCCTCCAAGCGCTGAATCAGGCCGAGCACGTTGGGCACGCCGGTTTCCGGGAACAGGTTGATGATGTTGCGGCCGCCGCGCTCGAACACCCGGAAGATGTCGCCGGGCTTGACCGTCTCCCAGGCCGGCAGCGGGGCCAGCTGCGGCAGGATGCCGAACTCGCGCATGGCGCGCTCCGGGTCATCCAGCGGCGGGCCCTGGATCAGCGCGCCCACGCCGTCACGGGTGTAGGCCTCACCAAGGATGTAATTCTTGTAGGGCAGGATGCCGTTGTTGTACGCGGCACCGCCCCAGAGCATGGCGGTGGTGGCCATGATGCTGCGCTTCGCGGCCTGGACGATCTCCATGTGACAGGCGCCACAGGCCTCCATCGCCACCCGGTAGTCCGACGGATTCTTGAAGCGGACGAACTCCGGACTCTCGCGATTGATCAGGGTGTAGGTGCGGATCGGATTGCGCGACTTCGGCCAGCCCCACTCGTCCGGATACAGCGGCATCACGTGGGCCTGCTCCATCAGGTCCAGATAGCCACTGTCGTCGCGCCCGAGACCGGCCTCGTTGAACACCATGGCGTCACCGCCGTGACAGTCCACGCAGCCGAGCACCACGGCGGGATTCGAGTGCATGGTCTTCGAGTCGGTGGCGGTATGGCAGCTCATGCACCCTGCGGACTTCCACTCGGCATCTTCCGGGTGCTGCCCGGCGGGCGCCGGTGGATAGTGGGGATAATCCCGCTCCACCGGTCGTGGCGACGCCGCCGAGAAGGCCAGCAGCGGCACGAGCAGCAGGCCCACGAGAAGCAGCAGCAGGCCGTGGCGTGCTGCGTGCGATACGTTGCGGGATGCGGATGGAGTCATGGTGTCCGCCTTCAATACATCAGTACGAGGTTCGCGAGGATCGAGTACGGCGTGTTCTGATCCTTGCCAAACAGGTCATCGAAGCCGCTGCCGGGAATCAGCGCGGCACCCGAGAGCCGGAACACGATGTTCTGGGACATGAACGGCCGCCAGATCGCCGCCACGGACACATCGAGCCCGATGTCGCGGCTGATGTTGCCCTGCTGCCGCACCACCTCGAGCACCGCGGTCTCATCGAACCAGAGCTGGTTGGC
>SKUB01000048.1 GCA_007122315.1 Pseudomonadales bacterium
GCCGCCATGATGAGCAATCCCATGATCGAACGCGGCGATGCGCGCACCGCCCTCGCGCTCGGCCGCGCCTATGGGCCCGATCGGGATGCCGAAGACGGCGTCAGCATCGGCAAAGGCATGGGCTTCTTCCCCTACGGCATGACAGACCAGCACTTCCTGAGCCGTGGCAGGTTGGGCCGGTTGCTCGTCGCCCTCGAGGAGACGCGTTTCGCCCGGGGCTACGGAGTCGAGGACAACCGGGCCATTCACGTGGATCTGTCTTCTGCGCGGATCGAGGCCCTCGGTGGCCCGGGTGCACTCCTGCTGCTCGACGCCGGCGAGGTGCGACGCAACGGCGACGTTCGCCGCGGCTATCGGGTGGCCATGCTGGGCAGCGGCGATGCCGTAGATGGTCTGTCCGGTCGCGTCATGCCGGCCAGGGGCAAGGTCCCTGCGGGACGCCCACCTGGCAATATGGAGGAGCTGCCGGTCATCGAGGACGCCTGGTCCAGCCACGCCATCGATCAGCTGATTCTGCTCCTGGCCCAGCAGCCGGCCACTTCGGCCCGCATACTCGACCCCCACTTCGAGCTTGTCTTCGAAGAGGACGAAGCCACCCAATACTGGTTGGCCCCCGACGGGGACGCCGCGTCGCTCACCGTCATCGGACTCAGACTCGACATCTTTCCGCGGCCCCGGAACTGATGCCTCACAGCGACTCTGGAGCCATGAACGTCCGCAAGCGCCGGACCCAGTCTCTCGGTGAGGAACTGGCCAACGCGATCAGCCATGGCCTCGGCGCCGCGGCAGCACTGATCGCCCTGCCTGTCCTCATCGTGCATGTGGCCCGCGAGGGGCGGGACGCCACCAGCGTGTTCGCTTTCACGCTGTTCGGCGCCACCCTGTTTCTGCTCTACCTGGCATCCACGCTCTACCACGCCCTGCCCCTGGGCGATGGCGGCGCCAGGCAGGGACGCGCCAAGCGCCTGTTCCGACTCTTCGATCACTGCGCCATCTACCTGCTCATCGCCGGAACCTACACGCCGTTCGCCCTCGGCGTATTCCGGGAGAGCTGGGGCTGGCCCATGTTCGCCGTCATCTGGGCGCTGGCCATTGCCGGCGTGACCCTGAAGACCCTGGGGCTGGCCAACAATCCCTTCGTCTCGGCGAGCATCTACATCGGCATGGGCTGGTGCGCCCTGTTCGCGCTGGATCCGCTATTGGTTGAATTGCCGCGGGCCGGGCTGTACTGGCTGATTGCCGGTGGGGTGGCCTACACCATCGGCGTCGTGCCGTTCGCCCTGGACGAGCGCATGCGCTATGGCCACTTCGGCTGGCACCTGTTCGTGCTGACCGGCAGCATCTGCCACTTCGTGGCGGTGGTGCGCTTCGCGTAGATGCGGTTCAACCCGCCACTTCGCGCTGGTCGTCCACATCCACGTCCGAATCTGCAATGCGCTCAGGCTCCTCGCCGCTGCTCAACAGTTCGACGGCACGATCGGCGGCGTCCTGGAACGGTTCGAGAATGAGATCCGCACCGGCTTCCTTGAGCGCTTCACCCTCGGCCTCTGTGTGACTGGTGACGGCGATTTTGCCGTCGAAGCCGGCAGCATGCAGGGCCTGAATGAGGGTTCGGCGGTGATCATCGTGGGTGAGACCGGGTGCCAGGGACGGTACTGTGGACACGGCCCAGCGGATACGCGTCAGGGGCAGGCTGCCGAGGAACTCGGGATCCGTCCCGTCGCCGTACTCACAATCCAGCCCTCGCTGCCGCCAGCGCTCCACTGCCGCAGGGTTGAAATCCACCCCGAGGACACGAAGACCGCTGCGCTTGAGCCGCATGCCGATGGCACTGCCGAAGCGCCCCGCGCCGAACACCAGCACGTCGATGTCCTCCTTGGGCGCCGGGCCGGATTGCTCACGCTTTGTCTCCCGTCGTTCGAAGACCCCGAGCCAGCGTTCGAAGAATGCGAACAGCTCGTGGGACCAGGTAATCATGTAGGTGGATGCGGCAATGGTGACCAGTCCTACCAGCGTAACCAGACTCAAGACGTCATTGCCGACATGACCCAGAGTCACTCCCATGGCGATGAAAATCAGGGAGAACTCGCTGATCTGCGCCACCGTCAGGCCGGCGAGGAAACCGGTGCGCTTGCGGAATCCCATCACCCCCATGATTACCATCACGATGAGTGGATTCCCGACCAGAACGAACAGCGAAAACACCATGGCACCACCGAACTGGGCACCGAGATTGCCGAGGTCCAATGAGAGTCCGAGCGAGATGAAGAAGAACAGGAGCAGAAAATCACGTAACGGCGCCAGGCGGGCGGCGATGGCCTCCCGATAGCGGGTGGACGCAAGGGCGACCCCGGCCAGCAGACCGCCGATCTCCTTGCCCAGGCCGACCATGTCGCCGAGTGCGGCAAGCAGTGCAGCAAGCGCGATCGCAAACGTGATCAGAAGCTCCGGCGACCGAGCCAGGCGATCGGTGAGCGGCACTGCAATATAGCGGACGAAAATGGCCACGGCAGCCAGCAAAAGCACGCTGTAGATCAGGAGCCGGAAGATCTCGCCGGCGGGGGCCTCATCGCCGCCGGCACCGATCCCGATCGCCGACAGAACGACCATGGCGAATACCACGACCAGATCCTGGACGATGAGAAACCCGAGCGCCACCTGTCCGTGCAAAGCGTCGATCTCGCGTTTATCCGACAGCAGCTTGACGATGATGATCGTGCTCGAGAACGTCAGCGCCACTGCGATGTAGACGCTTTCGATGGCGGAGAAGCCCAGCCCCAGACCGATGAGGAAACCGAACACAGAGGTGAACAGGACTTGGCCAAGGCCGGTAAAAAGCGACACCGTACCCAGCGAGCGGATCAGCTTCACGTCGAGCTTGATGCCCACCAGGAACAGCAGCACGGCGATGCCGAGTTCCGAGAGCAGCTCGATCTCTTCCTTGGAGCGGATCAGGTCGAGTACATCGGGGCCAACCAGCAGACCGACGGCGATGAAGGCGACGATCAGGGGCTGACGCAGCATGAGCCCGACAAAACCCACTGCGGCCGCCAGCACCAGCAGGGCGGCCACCTCGACGAACACGGAATCGGCGATAAGTTCGTTCAAGATCGAAATCGAATCCCGTTCAGACCGAGCTGACGGGCTCCATACGCGGCTCCCGTACAGCTGGCAAGTGATCTTCGAGGTCGGCCAGCAGGTCGGACTTCAATGATCCGTAGCCCGGGTCGTCCCAGAGGTTGCGCCACTGCTGAGGATCCTGCCTCAGGTCGTAGAGCTCGCCCTCGCTGCCCGAATACAACGAACAGGGCCGGCATGCAGTGACGACATAGCCATCACGGTAAAGGGTTCGAAGCGACACGGTGGTGCCGTCCATGTGACGGCAGTCCCACTCGGTGAACACCCGCTCCCGCCCCTGCGCATCCGCCTGCAGGTCATCCACGGGCAGTGGCAGGCCCTGCATGTAATGCGGGGCCTCGATCCCGGCAATGCGCAGGAACGTGGGCGCAAAGTCCACCTGCCCCACGGGCGCACTCACAGCGGCCGCCGGCTGCCCCGCTGAGGGTGCAGGACGCCAGATCAGCGGCAGCCGCATCAGCGCATCGACATGGAAGGGTCCCTTGAACAGCAGCCCGAAATCGCCCTGAAATTCGCCATGATCAGTGCTGAAGATCACATCGGTGTCATCCGCCCAACCCCTGGCATCGACGTGCGCCAGCACGCGCCCGACGGCCTCGTCGATCAGTTCGTTCTCGATGTGGGTGAGCGCATTCACCTCACGCACCTGATCCGGCGTCATGTGGGCCGGAACGAACCCGGGCGGGGCCTCGAAGTTCGTCACCCGATCACCCCGCCACCATTCCAGCCAGTGTCGAGGCTTGTCTGCCAGGATGGCTTCGATGCGCTCGGGCGTACCCGGATAACCTTCCGGCAGATCGAGATCCCGCCAGTCCACCCGGTGCAGCTCCGACGCCGGCGGGTCCCAGGGATGGTGCGGATCGGGGAAGCTCATCCACACGAACCAGTCGGCAGCGGCATCCAGGCTGTCCAGCCAGGCGATGGTGCGTTCCGCCACCCAATCGGTGTGATAGTGCTCGCGGGGAACGTGATTCTCCCTGTGGGCCTGGCAGGCGCCGGTATCACCACCGCCGGCGCTGTTGGGTTCGAAGTGCTCGTTGAGATTGCGGTAGAACCCGCCGAGGGCCTCCGGATGCTCCTCCCGAAGGAAGCGCCCATAGTGCAGGATCAGCGGTGAATGGGTGGCGAGTTCCATGTGGTCGAAACCCCGGTGTGGCCCATGCTCACCGAGATGCGCCATGCGGTTCTCGTAGAAACGCTGTTCCTGGTCCAGGTGCGGCTCGAAGTGGGATTTGCCGATCAGCGCGGTGCGATAGCCGGCCGCAGCCAGTTCGGCCGCGACCGAAGGTGCGTTTTCCGGCAACGGGACCCCGTTCATCCACACCCCGTGGGTCGACACATACTGCCCCGTGATCATCGTCGCCCGTGCCGGCATGCACACCACGTTCTGATTGTGCGCCCGGTCGTAACGGATCCCGGATGCAGCGAGCGCGTCGAGCACTGGCGTACGTGCCACCCGGCCGCCGTAGCAGCCGAGTGCATCCCAGCGCATTTGATCTGCAGTGATGAAGAGGATTTTCCGGCCCATGCAGATCTCCCGTCAGTCTGACTTGCACACCAAGGAAGCACGCCACGTACGGCCTTGCAATCCTTTCCCGGGTACCGCCAGGATAGGATGCCATCCCAGCAGTAGGCACGCATTCATGACCCGATTCATTCGTCCGACGGCAACAGGCGCAATGCTGTGCGCGGTCGTCGTGTTCAACCTGGCAGCGCAAGCCGAGGTCGATACGCCTCCGGCCGCCGCCGGGAGCATCGACCTCGGCGAGATGGACACACCGGATCGATCACACACCTATCCCGGACTTCCGGACGCGGACCCACTCATGCAGGACCCGGAGCAGGCCAGAGAAGCGCTGCGGCTGCAGGTTCGCGAAGCACTGGACCTTGCCGCCGAGGTCGACGCCACCCGCATCCTGGTCCATGTCACCAGCCTGCACGTCGTTCGCCTCAACGGTGTCGTCGACGATGACGCAGCCAGGATGGCAGCAGAGGTGATCGCGGCGAGCGTGCAAGGGGTCGCTTCGGTGGAGAACCGACTGACCCTGGAGGAGGATGCGGACTAAGTCTGCATCCGACGCGGATTCGTGGATTCCCTGACTCAGATCGCCCTCGGCGCCGCCGTCGGCGAGGCTGTGCTCGGGCGCAAAGTGGGAAACAAGGCTGTAGTCTGGGGGGCGGTGCTGGGAACGGTGCCCGACCTCGATGTCTTCATCCCGCTCGGTGATCCGGTTGCGGACTTCACCTACCACCGTTCCTTCAGCCACTCGATCATCGTCCTGACCCTGATTTCGCCCGCATTCGCATGGCTCATCCTGAAGTTCCACTCGCAGCCGCGCAGTGCCTTTGGCGGCTGGTGGCTGCTGAGTGTGCTCGTCCTGGTGACCCATCCCCTGCTCGATGTGTTCACCGTCTACGGGACACAACTGCTGTGGCCACTGGATGACACGCCGTACTTCGTTTCCAGCGTGTTCATCGTCGATCCCGCCTATACCGCACCGCTGCTGGCGGGCCTCGGCATCACGTTCCTGCTCACCCGCCAACGGGAGCGCCGCCCCTGGTTGCCGAATGCGCTGGGGTTGACGTTGAGCAGCGCCTACCTCACCTGGGGCCTGTATGCGAAATACGAGGTGGAATCTTTCGCCCGCGCGGAGTTGGACCGCCACGGCATCTCTCATGAACGCCTGCTGACGGTCCCGACGCCGGCGAACACTCTCTTGTGGCGCATCCTGGTGATGGGCGAGGAGACCTACTACGAGGGCTTTCGATCGCTGCTGGACCGCGGCGAGACGCTGCAGCTGCACCAGATCGAACACGACCCGTCACTCCTCGAAGGCATCGAGGACCACTGGCCGGTGGAACGTCTGCGCTGGTTCACGAACGGATTCTATTCGGTGACGGCGCGTGACGGAGCGATCATCATCACTGACCTGCGCATGGGCCACGAGCCGAACTACGTGTTCGCCTTCCGGGTCGCACGCGCGGACGACCCTGTCCCGACACCCATAGAGGCGGAACAGCTGCCCATGGATCTGCAGCTTGGCGAGCTCAGTTGGGTCTGGCGGCGGATCAGGGACGAACACACCGAGCGGCGCCACTCTGATGACCCCTGATCATCCCCCCGCAAGTTTGACCTGATAACCCTCAGCCTCGAGCAGGGCCTGCACCTTGCTGCGCTGGTCGCCCTGCAGTTCGATGACGCCTTCCTTGACGGCACCACCGACGCCACACTGGGCCTTCAGGCGTTTGGCCAGCGCCTTGAGCGCGTCGTCGGCAAGCGGCAGTCCGCGCAGCAGGGTCACGCCAGCGCCCTTGCGGCCCTTGGTCTCACGGCTGATCCGCACGATGCCGTCACCGCCGTCCCGGGGCCGGGAACGGTCCCTGCACACGCATTCGGCAGCAGCTCGCAGGCAGCCCGGACACATACGCCCGGCCGCGGTGGAGTAGACGAGTCCGCCGCGTTTCTTCGCTGCCATGGTTACTCCGTCGCGAACCAGTCGATGGGAGGCTGGCCGTGCGCCACCAGGCAGGCATTCGCCCGGGAAAAGTGACGGCATCCGAAGAAGCCCCGATGCGCGGAAAGCGGCGACGGATGCGGCGCGGTGAGCACATCGTGACGACGCCGGTCCACGCGCTGCCCTTTCTTCTGCGCGTAGCTGCCCCAGAGCAGAAACACGACATGTTCCCGTTCACGGTCGATCACCTCGACGACGCGGTCCGTGAACTGCTCCCAGCCCTTGCGCTGGTGGGCTCCAGCGCGGCCACGCTCCACCGTGAGCACTGCATTCAGCAGCAAAACGCCCTGCCGTGCCCAGCCCAGCAGGGAGCCACTGGACCCGAAACGGCCGTCGGCACGACCGCCGGGCACGTCCGGATCCGTCATGTCGCTGTTCACTTCCCGCAGGATGTTCTCCAGCGAAGGGGGCCTCGCCACACCCGGACGAACCGAGAAGCAGAGCCCATGAGCCTGGTTCGGACCGTGGTAGGGATCCTGGCCGATGATCACCACCCGCACGTTCGCGAGCGGCGTCGCGTCCAACGCTGCGAAAATCTCGGAGCCGGGCGGATAGATGATCTTCTGCTGCTGCTTCTCCCGGGCCAGGAAGGCGCGCAGTTCCTGCATGTACGGCTGGGAGAATTCGCTGGCCAGCGCCGCCTTCCAGCTCGACTCCATTCGTACCCTGTCAGCGGCCGCCGTCATCATCCTTCCCGTCAGCGTGCCAGACACATTCGAAGCGCTCGAGTCCCGGCAAGGTTTCGCCGACACTGCGGACGCAGAATCCGAGCGTCCGGAAGAATCCAGCCGACACCGGGTCCCCGGCAGCACTCATGCGCTCGAGGCCATAGCGTGCAGCGGCCGCCCACACCATCTGCCGACCGATGCCGGCACGGCGCTCCTCCTGCGCCACCGCCACGTGCAGCACGATGGCGGAATGCTCACCAAGGAAGTCGAGCCCGATCAGCGCCACCGGAACGCGATCATCGAGGAATCCCAGCAGGCGCCGCATCGGTGCATCGATGTAGGCGTCGAGTTCCTGCTGCACCACGCCATCGGCGGACACGCCCAGCGCCGCAGCCAGCAGGCTGCGCACGCGAGGATCGAAGCGGTGAGGGATCAGATCGACGAGCTCCCGCTCAGTCGGCGTCCTCGCAGGGTCGCTTTCGATGTCCGCCAATGCCCCGTCTCCACGTCGATGCGCCTGACCCGATTCAGTCACTTCAGGACGCGCAGTGCAAGACCGGCTCCGCCCCCCAGAGCCGGTGCAGCGGCGGAAGCAGGACGGCGTCAGTCCGGCGCGGCGGGCCGCATATGGGGGAAGAACAGCACGTCGCGGATGCTGGCCTGGTCCGTGAGCAACATGACCAGGCGGTCGATGCCGATCCCCTCCCCCGCCGTGGGCGGCAGGCCGTACTCCAGCGCCATGACGAAATCCGCATCGTAGTGCATCGCTTCGTCGTCCCCGGCGGCCTTGCGCTCCGCCTGCTCGCGGAAGCGCGCTGCCTGATCCTCGGCATCGTTCAGCTCGGCGAAGCCATTGGCGATCTCACGCCCCATCACGAACAGTTCGAAGCGGTCCGTCACGCTGGGATCAGCCTCGTTACGACGGGCCAGCGGCGATACCTCGGTGGGATAGTTCGTAATGAAAACGGGATCGGTGAGTTTCGCTTCCACCAGCTCTTCGAACAGGGCGAACTGCAGCCGTCCGAGGCCCCAGTCCGCCGTCACGTCGACCCCGTGCTCCCGGGCGACCGTCATGAGCGTCTCGCGATCGTCTACGGCCGCTTCCGACATCTGCGCGTAGCGGACCAGACTGTCACGCACGCTGACCCGGTCGATGGGCCGCCCGAAATCGATCTCATGGCCCTGGTAGCTGATCACCGTGGTCCCGAGCACCTGCTCGCAGATCCGGCGCAGCATGGACTCGGTCAGCGTCATCAGTTCGTCGTATCCGGCGTAGGCCCAGTAGAATTCGAGCATGGTGAATTCCGGGTTGTGCCGGGTGGAGAGCCCTTCGTTGCGGAAATTCCGGTTGATCTCGAAGATCTTCTCGAAGCCGCCCACCACGAGCCGCTTGAGGAACAGCTCCGGGGCCACGCGCAGGTAAAGGTCGAGATCCAGGGCATTGTGGTGGGTGACGAACGGCTTGGCTGTGGCGCCGCCCGGAATGACCTGCATCATGGGTGTTTCCACCTCCATGAAGCCTGCTTCTTCCATGAAGGTGCGCAGTTCGCGAACGATGGCCGAGCGCAACGCGAACACGCGCCGGCTGTCCTCGTTCATGATCAGATCGAGGTAGCGGCGACGGTAGCGCAGCTCCGTGTCGGCGATACCGTAATACTGATCCGGCAGCGGCCGCAGGGCCTTGGTGAGAAGCTCAGCCCGGTCGAGATTGAGGTACAACGCACCCTTGCCGGACTTCTCGAGCCGCCCATGCCCCGCAACGATGTCACCGATGTCCCAGGCTTCCACGCGCTCGCGCAGCAACGGGTCCGCCTTCTTGTCCAGGTAGAACTGGATCTGACCTGATCCCTCCTGAATCACCATGAACGGTCCACGCCGGTTGATCAGCCGTCCTGCCAGAGCGACTTCGACGCCGCGGGATTCGAGGGTCGGCTTGTCCAGGTCGCCGTAGGCGGTGACGAGGCCGGCGGCGTTCAGCTCGACGCCATCCGAGTCGCGCGGACGACGGAAGTCATTGGGGAAATTCCACCCCTGCGCGCGCAGCTCAGCGAGCTTGGCCCGCCGCCAGGCGATCTGCTCCACTTCACTGGAGCCCGGACCCTGCTTGTCGTCTGCCATGACTGCTCCTGATGACGCCCCGCATGGGCGGGCCTTAAAGCGCGGCTTTCAGGCTCGCTTCGATGAACTCATCGATATCCCCGTCGAGCACGGTGTCCGGACTCGATATCTCGATGCCGGTGCGCAGATCCTTCACCCGGGACTGATCGAGTACGTAGGAGCGGATCTGGTGGCCCCAGCCGATGTCCGACTTGGCGTCCTCGATGTCCTGGGCTTCGGACCGCCGCTTCTGCAACTCCAGTTCGTAGAGCTTGGCGCGCAGCTGCTTCCAGGCCTTGTCCCGGTTCTGGTGCTGCGACCGCTCAGTCTGACAGGCAACCACGGTGTTGGAGGGGATGTGGGTAAGACGCACGGCCGAATCGGTCTTGTTGACGTGCTGTCCGCCCGCTCCCGATGATCGATAGGTATCAGTGCGAACATCGGCGGGATTAATGTCGATCTCGATGTCGTCGTCCACTTCAGGCGAGACGAACACAGAGGCGAACGACGTATGGCGCCGGGCCCCGGAATCGAACGGCGATTTGCGCACCAGGCGGTGAATGCCGGTCTCCGTTCGGATCCAGCCGTAGGCGTGATCCCCCCGCATGGCGAACGTGGCCCCCTTGATCCCGGCCACCTCGCCTTCGGAGATTTCGATGATCTCGGTCTCGAAACCACGACGCTCCGCCCAGCGCAGGTACATACGGAGCAGCATCTCGGCCCAATCCTGGGCTTCAGTGCCACCGGAACCCGCCTGAATCTCGACGAAGCAGTCGGCGCTGTCCATCTCACCGGAAAACATCCGGTGGAACTCGAGCCGGGACAGGTCCCGGTCCAGAGCGGTCAGATCCTCGCGAATGGCCGTCAGCGTCTCCGCATCGTCCTCCGTCGACGCCAGTTCGAACAGCTCGGCGGCATCCTTCAGTCCTGAATCGAGCCGGTCGACGACCCGCACCACGTCCTCCAGAGCCGCGCGTTCGCGGCCGAGAGCCTGGGCTTTCTCCGGATCGTTCCACACGCCGGGCTCGGACAGCTCCAGCTCGACCTCTGCCAGCCTTTCCTTGCGTTCCGTGTAGTCAAAGATACCCCCTGAGCGCATCGGTCCGCTCGGTCATGGTCTCGATCATCTCGCGTACGGCATTGACGTCCAGCATGGTTCCTCCAGTGAGCAGGGTGAGGCCAAGAATCCGGTCAGAGCCCGGCGTCGAGGCTCTCCACCCGGATGCGCATGACCCGGCCGCGGGTCTCTTCCAAGGACTCGATGGCATGGAGTGCGCGTTCCATGTTCGCCTCCTTGACCCGATGCGTGAGAATGATGATCGGCACCCAGGCCTCCTCGTCGATCTCGCGGATCGCCTGCTCCTTCTGGATCAGCGCTTCGATGCTGATCTCCTGCTCGGACAGCAGGGTCGCCACGCGTGCCAGCACGCCGGGCCGATCCTGGGCGAAAATGCGCAGGTAGTAGGCAGACGACACATCGCTCATCGGCAGGAACGGCACGTCCGAGAGCGCATCCGGCTGGAAGGCCAGGTGCGGAACCCGCTGATTGGGATGGACCGTGATCCCGCGCACCACGTCGAGCAGGTCGGCCACGACGGATGACGCTGTGGGCCCCCCGCCTGCGCCGGGACCGTAGAACAGTGTCGGACCCACCGTGTCCGAATGCACCAGCACCGCGTTCATCACGCCGTCCACGTTCGCCAGCAGCTGCCGCGCCGGCACCAGCGTCGGGTGCACGCGCAGCTCGATGCCCTGCTCCGTGCGGCGGGTCAAAGCCAGGGGCTTGATGCGATAGCCGAGTTCGTCCGCATAGGCAATGTCCTCGCGGGTGATATGCCCGATGCCCTCGGTGTAGGCGGCTGCGAACTGCAGCGGCACCCCAAAAGCGATGGACGCGAGAATGGTCAGCTTGTGGGCCGCATCGATGCCGTCGACGTCGAAGGTCGGATCGGCTTCCGCGTAGCCGAGGCGCTGCGCCTCTGCCAGCACGTCGGCGAACTCCCGATCGGCGCGGCGCATTTCCGACAGTACGTAGTTGGAGGTGCCGTTGATGATGCCCGCGAGCCAATCGATCCGATTGGCAGCCAGGCCCTCGCGCAGCGCCTTGATCAACGGAATGCCGCCGGCGACCGCTGCCTCGAACGCGACGTTGACGCCGCGCTCGTGAGCCGCCGCGAAGATCTCGTTGCCGTACTCCGCGATCAGCGCCTTGTTCGCGGTGACCACGTGCTTGCCTTCGGCGATGGCCGTGAGCACCAGTTCACGGGCGGTCGTCACACCACCGATGAGTTCCACCAGGATGTCCACGTCCGGGTCGCGAGCCACCGCAAGCACATCACGCTCGACGCGCACCGGCGCCGGATCGAAGTCGTCACGGTCGCGGCGCATGCCCACCACGCTGACGTCAATGCCACGCCCGGCCCGCCGGGTGAGCTCCGAGGCATTGCGCTCGAGCACCGCAAACACGGACTGACCGACGGTACCGACGCCGCACAGACCGACACGAACTGGTTTCACGACCCCATCTCCCGCTGCCGCACCGCGCAGCTGCGCGGCCGGCGCGCACGTTACCCCCGCACCATGGAGAGGTCAACGCAGACCGCGAACGATCACTCCAGACCGAGTTCCTTGAGCAGTTCGGCTGCAGGCATGTAGCCGGGGAGGTAGCGGCCACCGTCGAGATAGATCGCGGGTGTGCCGCGAACACCGAGCTGCTGACCGAGCGCGTAATGGCTCGCCACCGGATTGTCACAGGTCTGCGGCGGGATGGAGTCCCCCTCCTTGAGACGGGTGATGGCCCCCTGAGGATCGGAGGAGCACCAGGCCGATACGTGGCGATCATAGGAGGAAGAACCCACCCCTGCGCGCGGATAGGCGAGGTAGCGGACTTCGACGCCTTTGCGGTTGAGCTCCGGAACCTCGAGGTGCAGACGCCGGCAAAAGCCGCAGTCCGTGTCGGTGAAGACGCTGATGACACCGCGCCGGTTGCCGTTGGCGGGAAACACGATCATGTCCTCCACCGGAAGATTGGCGATGGTATCCGCCCGCTGCCGGGCGCGCACATCCTCGCTGCGATTCACGAAGCGGTCGTCGGTGATTTCGTAGAGATCACCGGTGATTAGGAAGCGTCCGTCTTCGGTGGCGTAGAAGATACTGCCGTCTTCGAACTCCACCGCGTAGAACCCTGCCAGCGGTGCGGGCTGCAGGCCGATCAGCGGCAAGTCGGGGCGCACGCCCTGTAGGCGCGCCCGGATAAGCTCGGCGGCCTCACCTTCGAGGCGGATCTCCGCAGCAGCCGGCTGCGCATGCCCGGCGGCCACCAATACCAGCAGCAGGCCGATGATCGCGGAACGGAAGGGATGACGCATGCAGTTCTCCAGGTGGCGCGACGGAACGCAATATTGTCGCACGGGTTGCGCGGAAGGATTGTTCCGTTCGTTGAGCCTGTCCGACCGTTGGACCCCGATGCGGGCCAAGGGTTCGCCGATGCCGCCCGCCCGTCTCAACCCCGGGGATGATGGCTGGCGTGCAGGTCACGCAGACGCTGTCGAGCCACATGGGTGTAGATCTGCGTAGTCGACAGGTCGGCATGACCGAGCAGGAGCTGTACCACCCTGAGGTCCGCACCGTGGTTGAGCAGGTGGGTGGCGAACGCATGCCGCAGGGTGTGGGGTGACAGCGGCTTGTCGATGCCGGCCGTAGCCGCATGCGCCCGAATCCGATGCCAGAACGTCTGTCGGGTCATCAGGCCGCCGCGGCGACTCGGATACAGAATGTCGTCGTCAGCACGTGACAGCAGCTCGCGGCGACCGACGGCGATCCAGCGTCGGTTCCACTCCAGCGCCTCGTCGCCGAAAGGGATCAGGCGCTCCTTACTGCCTTTGCCGAAGACCCGAATCACCCCCTGGCGCAGGTTCAGCTGACCAAGCCGCAGGCTCACCAGCTCGGTCACCCGCAAGCCGCAGGCATACAGCGTCTCCAGCATGGTCCGATCCCGCAGGCCGAGCAGGGTGTCGGTGTCCGGGGCCGCGAGCAGCCGCTCGACATCGTTCTCGCTGAGGCTACCCGGCAGGGGGCGACCGAGCTTCGGAGAGGACAGCTCCAGGGTCGGATCCTCGACGCTGTGCCCCCGCTCCAGCTGCCAGCGGTAGAAGCTGCGCAGGCAGGACAGCAGTCTGGCCGTGGAACGGGGACTGTAGCCGCGCGCGTAGCGATCAGACAGGAAGTCGAACAGGTCTGCTCGCCCCGTTCGCGCCAGGGACCGCTCAGCGCCGAGCCACTTGGCGAGGCTCTCGAGGTCGCGGCGGTAGGCCGCGAGCGTATGTTCCGACAAACCACGCTCGAGCCAGAGGTCGTCGAGGAAGGCATCGATCAAGCCCACGTCGACGCAGACGGCAGAGGTTTCCTGGATTCGGCGAGCCACGCTTCCCTTCACTGAGCCGAGCCACATGGGCGCAGTGTACGTCGTCTTCACGGCCCTGTAGGACCCGCTTCGATTCGGGTGTGGTCGCCGCGCCGGCCAATGCGCCCAGACCATGCACCAGGGCGGTGCCACTTGGCAGCCGTGCGCCAGAATCGATCACGACAGACTATCGTTCTCATCACTCGTCGCGTCCCCATGGGGAAGGGATGACCGGTCTGAAGCCCTTGCCGGCGCTGGTACTGATGCCGGCCGATGGCGCGATGAAGGGAGTTGGCACGGGCAATGCAGTGAGAAAAACGCGATCGGATCTTCCTCTGCGTCCCCTCGGGTGGACCGATCGAGAAAAGCCTGGAACCGGCCGTCTCTCCCCGGAACCAGGTCTTGGATCCGGCCTGTCGCGGGGTGTCTGCTCTCTCCCTCCCCGGTTATCTCGCGGCAGGTCGGCTCCTTCTCTCCAGCCGACCCATCCTTCCTGTTCCGACCTGACACGCAGCCTTCCCCGCCGCGCTTCTCACCGCGAAGTCGTCTACTCGTCAGGCAGGAGAGTATGCAGGCATGTGCAACGAGGAGCGGACGCTCCTCGCCGTTGTCGAGGGGTATACAGCGCTGCCGCAGCGGCGGCAGCGGATGAAACGCAGGGGCTCAGGCGCGTGCGTCGTCGCCGTCGCCTTCAGCCTGCTCCGGCAGCACGTCGTCGACCTGCTCGTCCACCGGCGCGGCCACGTCTTCGAGGGGTGCGGCGGTCTGACCGACCCGACGCGTTCCGCCCACCTTCTCGCGGATGCGGGCAGCGCGACCGGAGAGTTCACGCAGGTAGTACAGCTTGGCCTGGCGCACGTCGCCGCGACGCTTGATGCTGATCGACTCGATCAGGGGACTGTAGGTCTGGAACGTCCGCTCGACGCCGACGCCGTGACTGATCTTGCGCACGGTGAAGGCGGAGTTGACGCCGCGGCTGCGGATACCGATGACCACACCCTCGAACGCCTGCAGGCGCTCACGGTTACCCTCGCTGACGCGCACCTGCACCACTACGGTGTCACCGGGACGGAAGTCCGGGACCTCGCGGGTGATCTGCTCCGCCTCGAGCTCGGCGATGATCCTGTTCTTGCTCATGTTCCGCTTCTCCGTCCTCGGTTCCGGGCGTTTCAATCACGACCGGTCAGAAATGCATCCAGGAGGCTGCGTGCTTCCGCATCGAGCTCCTGCCCTTCCAGCAGATCAGGCCGCCGCATGTGGGTCCGGCCCAGAGCCTGCTGCCGCCGCCAGCGGCGGATCGCTTCATGGTTGCCGGACAGCAGTACGTCCGGCACCCGCTGATCGCCGACCACTTCCGGTCGGGTGTAGTGCGGATGATCGAGCAGCCCGGCGGAGAAAGACTCCGCCTCGGCCGACTCCGGATCACCCAGGGCCTCCGGCAACAGCCGGCAGACCGAGTCGATGATGACCATGGCCGCGAGCTCACCACCGGAGAGCACGTAATCGCCGATGGACCACTCTTCATCCACGTCCCGGGCAATCACCCGCTCGTCGATGCCCTCGTAGCGTCCCGCAAGCAGGATCAGCTCCGGCCGCGCTGCCAGTTCGACCACGCCTGCCTGATCGAGCCGTCGCCCCTGGGGCGTCAGGTAGGCGACGCGGGCCCCGGGCAACTCTGCGCGAGCCGCATCAATGGCGGACCGCACCGGCTCCACCTTCATCACCATGCCGGGACCACCGCCGTATGGCTTGTCGTCCACGGTACGGTGCCGATCGTCCGCCCAGGCGCGCGGGTCGAAACAGCTGACGCTCAGCACACCTGCAGCCACCGCACGGCCGCTGATGCCGTACCGGGTGACCGCCTCCAGCATCTCCGGGAACAGGGTCACCACACCGATCTTCACAGCTCGGGATCCCAATCCACGGTGATCACCCGCTGTTCGCGATCCACCTCCAGCACCACTGCGGCGATGAACGGCAGCAAACGCTCACGTTCTCCATCGCGCACGACGAGCACGTCGTTGGCGCCGGTGGCGAACACCTGTTCTACCCGTCCGAGCTCGACCGCCGCCGTCGTAACCACGCGCAGGCCTTCGAGCTCGAACCAGTAATACTCGTCCTCGTCCGGCTCCGGCAGTTCCGAAGCCGGTACGCCAATGTCGCGCCCGGACAGCAGCTGCGCCCGATCGCGGTCGTCGCAACCTTGGATCCGGGCGATGAAACCCTTGCCCTGGCGCCGAACTTCCACCACGACCAGCGGCTGCCACGCATCGCCCTGACGTATCAGCCAAGGTTGATAGGTGAGCAGGTTATCCGCCGGATCCGTAAACGACGCCACCCGCACCCAGCCGCGCACCCCATGGGCCGCGGTGATCCGACCGACGACGATGGGTGCTGCGTCCGCGTCCACGGGTGGCCGCGCTCGCGTGCGCCCGCTCGACTCAGCTGGCGCTGGGCTCGTCTCCTGCGGCTTCCCCATCCGCAGCAGGTTTCGGCTTCTGTTCCTCACCCTCACTGTCTGCGCTCGCCGCAGTCTCGGGCGCTGCAGCTTCTTCAGCAGGCGCTTCCTCGACGGCCGCTTCCTCGACCGGAGCAGCCGGTGCCGGCTTGGCCGGAGCCACCTTCGGCGGGCGCGCGCCGACGATACCGTCAGTACCCACCTTGCGGGCTTCACGCACCAGGTTCAGGACGCGCTCGCTCGGCTTGGCACCGACGGACATCCAATACTCGATGCGCTCGAGATCGACCTTCAGCCGGTCGGCGCCACCGGTGGCGATGGGGTTGAAGAAACCCACCCGCTCGATGAAACGCCCGTCCCGCCTCGACGAATTCTCGGCAACGGTAAGATGATAGAAAGGACGCTTCTTCGCGCCGGTACGCGCCAGACGAATGGTTACCATGAATAACGGTTCCGTAACTTGTTGCTGTCCCTCGGAAAATTCCGGGGCCCTGGGGCAAAGGCCGCGTATTCTACGACATGGCGCAGTGCTTGGGAACCATCTGCCGGCTCCGATGA
>SKUB01000249.1 GCA_007122315.1 Pseudomonadales bacterium
CGCTCCGAACGGATTCAACCATGTTGCGCAATCTGATCTCGACCTTTGTCCTTTTGAGTGCGGGCGCCCTCGTGATCGCATCGATCTCGCCGCCGGAAGAAGCCCCGCGGGGCGACCCGGAGGCGGGCCGGGCGGCCGCTGCCACCTGTATTGCCTGCCATGGCAACGACGGACGCGGCATCGGCCCCGAGTACCCGAATCTCGGTGGCCAGCATTACAGCTATCTGCTCAAGCAGTTACGCGCGTTCAAGTCCGGTGATCGCCAAGCCGTTCTGATGATGGGCCAGGTCGAGCACCTTTCGGACGAACAGCTCATGGACCTTGCTGCCTTCTATGCGGAGCAACCGATTGCCGAAGGTACGGCTGAGGCTGCGGCGGAGCAGCTCGAGCTCGGTGAGCGGATCTATCGGGCGGGGCTCGCAAACAAGGGCGTTGCCGCCTGCATTGCCTGTCACTCCCCCTCCGGCCGTGGCAACGGCCCCGCCGCCTATCCGATGCTCACCGGACAGCCGGAACGTTACACGGTCCTGCAACTCAAAGCCTATCGGGACGGCGAACGGGAAACCGACGCCGATATGGGCGGCGTGATGCGTGGCGTGGCGCAGAATATGAATGATCGTGAAATCGAGGCGGTTGCAGCTTACATCCGCGGCCTCCACTGAGGGCCCTGTGAGGCCTTCAGTGGCGGTCCGCTGTATCGGCGCCATCCTGCTGTGTGCCCTGCTGCCTGCGGCCTCGGGCCAGACGCGGGTGGAATCGTTCCGCGAGAACCAGCATTACGCGGCGCTGCCGGTGCCAACGGCAACGGATGCAGGAACCGTTGTCGTCCAGGAGTTGTTCTCCTACGCGTGCATACACTGCCATGCGTTCGAACCGGCGCTTTCGGAGTGGGTGGAACGGCTGCCATCCGACGTCCGGTTCGAGCGTGTTCCCGCAGTGTTCAGCCGCGCCTGGATGCTGCTTGCCGAGGCCTACTACGTCGCCGAAGTCTGTGGCGTCCTCGACGTGACTCACGACGCCATGTTCGCAGCGATTCACGAACGCGGACGCAGTTTCCGGGACGCGAACGATGTCGCTGAATTCTATGCGGACACCGTCCGCGGCCACCGCGGCGGTCGTTGTCGCTCGCGGCAGGACTTCCTGGCGGCCTTTGACAGCCACGAGGTGGCCGCCTCGGTGCAGCAGGCTCTGGCGCTCGGCCGGGTCTGGCAGGTGGGTGGTGTACCTACCCTCGTCGTGGCAGGCGCGTGGCGCACCGAAGGTCGAATGGCGGGGTCCAATGCGGCCATGCTCGACGTGGCGGATCATCTTCTCAGACGGGCCCGAACCGAGGCAGTAGCCGGTGTGGGTGTCTCCGATCGTTGATGCAGGCAGTGGTCTCGCCGCTCCTGAACAGCTGCCCGCGCGGATCCGGCTGCTGTCCTTCAATATCCAGTCCGGCATTCCCACTCAGCGCTACCACGAGTACGTCACAGGCGGCTGGCGACAGGTGCTGCATGATCCCGGCCGCCCGTTCAATCTCGAGCGCATCGGCGCCATGCTCGCGGGCTACGATCTGATCGGTCTGCAGGAGGTGGATGCAGGCAGTCTGCGCAGCGGTTTCCTCAATCAGGTCGCGTTTCTCGCCGGTCGGGCGCACCTGCCGTACTGGTATATCCAGCGCAATCGCCGTCTCGGCCGCTTCGCCCAGCATGGCAACGGACTCCTGTCGCGGACCGCCCCAACTGCGCTAGAAGACGCCAGCCTGCCCTCCACCATCCCGGGTCGCGGTGCGATCATCGCCGAGTATCCGATGGACGACGGGCTGCCGCTGCTGGTGGTCAGCGTTCATCTGTCGCTGGGCTTCCGGGCCCGGCGCCGACAGCTGGCCTGGCTCGCGGATCGCTTCGGGGGACGTTCGCGGCTCATCGTCATGGGTGACATGAACACCTCGCGCAGCGTGTTGCTGGAGCGCTCGCCCCTGGCCGGCTGCGGTCTGCGGCCGGCGCTCCTCGATCCGGTGTTCACCTATCCGAGCTGGCGGCCGCGGCAGGAACTCGACCACGTCCTGGTTTCCTCCGATCTCACGGTCCACAGCGCCGAAGCCCTGCCCTGCGTGTTCTCCGATCACCTGCCGCTGGCCGTCGAGCTGTCGGTGACGGATCGAGTGATGGCCCTGGGTGGCTCCGCGAGGCCGGTCAACGCCTGACACTGCTGCAACCTGCTGGCATCATCTTGTTCCCGGGTGCGGAGGCAGCTACGTGGAACAGCTCACTGGTCAGGATGCGACCTTTCTCTATCTCGAATCGCCGCGCATGCCGATGCACATCGGCAGCATCAACATCTACGATCCGCAGACCGCACCTGGCGGTGAGGTTCGCTTCAAGCAGATCCTCGGCCTCATCGAGAGCCGTCTGCATCGGGCGCGGGCGTTCCGGCAGCGACTGGTCCAGGTGCCGATGGCGCTGGACTACCCCTACTGGATCCAGGATCCGAACTTCGACCTGGAGTTCCACGTTCGCCACATCGCGTTGCCGCAACCCGGCGACTGGCGGCAGCTGTGCATTCAGGCTGCGCGCCTGCATGCCCGACAGCTCGACGTCAGCCGGCCGCTGTGGGAGTTCTACATCATCGAGGGCCTGGACAACGTCAGGGGCCTGCCTCCCGGCAGTTACGCGCTGCTGGCCAAGGTGCATCACTCCGCGATCGATGGCGCCACCGGAGCAGAAATCACTGCGGCGCTGCATGACCTGGGACCGGAAGGCACTGTCGTGGCGCCGGACCGGGCCTGGGTCGCCGAGCAGCCGCCCACCGCGCTGGAACTGCTGGTGCGGACCTATGGCAACAACATTCGCCAACCATTCAAACTGCTGAAGGTGCTCAGCCACGCGATACCCGTATTCGCTGAGACCCGGCGCCGTCTGCAACGGCAGGAATTGAAGTCCGCGGGCGAGGTGCCGAAGACCATCTTCAACGCACCGGTGTCAGCCCATCGCGTCTTCGAGGGCCGGGATTTCGACCTTGCGGACATCAAGACGGTCCGCCGCGCGCTCCCAGGTGCCACCGTCAACGATGTGGTGCTGGCCATCTGCGGTGGCGCGATCCGCAGCTATCTGCTCGCTCGTTCCGCCTTGCCGCACGAGTCGCTGGTGGCCATGGCACCGGTGAACGTGCGGGTGGAGAACGAGAAAGGGACCGGCGGCAATCAGGTCTCCGCCCTCGCCGTGGCGATTCGCACCGATATTCGCGATCCGCTGGAACGGCTGGCGGCGGTTCATGCCCACACCCGTGATGCCAAGGAGCTGAGCAACGCTTACGGCGCCCGGTTGATGACCGATATCAACAAACACATCCCGGCGGCGACGCTGGCGCTGGCGGGCCGGCTCGTGACTCAGCTTGGCCTCGGCAACATGATCAGCCCGCTGTTCAACTGCGTTATCACCAATGTTCCCGGGCCTCAAGTGCCCCTGTACATGAACGGCGCGCGCCTGGTGACCCAGTACGGCCTCGGCCCGGTGGGCGACTCCATCGGTCTGTTCATGCCGGTACTGAGCTACAACGGGCGGCTGACGATCAGCTTCACGTCCTGTCGCGAGATCATGCCGGACCCGGAACGCTTCGCGGCCTGCATCGAGGAGGCTTTTGCAGACATGCTCAGCGCCGCGCGCCGGACGCTGGGCGAAGATGTTCCGCCCGCTGCAGCGACCTGGGACGGGCATGCCGAAGGCACGGCGACGGCTGCGCTGGACCATTCCTCCGGGAGCAGCTGGAATCCGTAGCGACGAATCTGCCCCGCGCCTGCGTGCGACATTCCGGGTCGAGCCCCGCCAGCCATGACACGCCATCAAGCTCGAGAGATCCTGCTGCTCGAACCGCGGATCCAGCATTACGCCTGGGGTGACGAGTCGTTCATTCCACGCGCCCTGGGCCGGCGCCCGGACGGCCGGCCCTGGGCGGAGGCCTGGTACGGCGCTCATCCCGCGGCTCCTTCCCTGGTACTCGATGCCGCTGGCGGACGATACCTCGATGCCGTGATCAACGACCGGCCGGATCTGCTCGGGTCCGCCGTCGGCACGACGTTCGGGCGCCTGCCTTATCTTGTGAAGCTGCTGGCCGCCGCCCGACCGCTGTCCATTCAGGTGCATCCGGATGCCGCGCAGGCACGGGAAGGCTATGACCGCGAGGAAGCGGCAGGCATTCCCCGTGATGCACCCGAGCGCAACTATCGTGACGCGAGCCACAAGCCTGAACTGATCGTCGCCCTCAGCGAATTCCATGCCCTGTGCGGATTCCGGAGCTTGAACGACATGCGTGCGCAGTTGGCACGTTTTCCGGAGATCAATCGGCTGCTGCCTTCACCCGGAGCGACCGCTGAATCCCTTCAGGAGTTGCTCGAGGCGTGGTTCGCGTTGCCCGAGGAACGGGTGCGCCCTGCCCTCGGGCAGTTCATCGAACGCCTCGAAGCGCTGGCCGCAGACGATACCGTCGCCTACTGGGCGCTTTGTGCCCAACGCGCGCTGGGACCCGAGGCGCCACCGGATCGTGGCCTCCTGTTCTGTCTGCTGCTGGAGCTGCGGCACCTCACTCCCGGCCAGGCGCTGTTCCTCGATGCCGGTGTTCCCCACGCGTATCTGCAGGGATGCGGCATCGAAGTGATGGCTGCGTCGGACAACGTGCTGCGGGCCGGGCTCACGCCCAAGCACGTGGACGCGCCTGAGCTGCTCGCGGTGCTGCGCTGCGATCTTCCGGCGCCGGCGGTCCTCGAACCCGATGCCTCCGGACGCCATATCACGGGCGCGTCGGAATTCGAGCTGCAACGCCTTGATGGTCTGCAGCCCCCGATCACGGCGCAGGGGCCGGAGTTGTTGCTCGCACTCTCGGAACCTGGAGCTGCGGCGGCCGTGGTCGAGGCTTCAGGTCAGCGCCTCGCGCTTGCCGGCGGTGCCGCCTGCCTCGTTCCCCACGGGCTGCGCTACCAGTGCAGTGTTCGCGACGGCACGCTGTGGCGCTGCCGGAGCAATGTCTGAGCGGACTCAGCGCTCCGCGCGTGCGTGTTCGAGCATCAGTTTCCCGAGTTCAGCCAGAAACGGAAATCCCAGCTCGTCATACTCGTAGTCATCGTCGTTGTAGACGCCGTTGGCGTTGACGTGAAC
>SKUB01000321.1 GCA_007122315.1 Pseudomonadales bacterium
CACCGGCAAGGACCCAGGAGGGCTGAAGCATGCGCATGTCGCGCCGGGCCAAGCGGATGGAGCGCCACCACAAGCGCGGGCGCCGCGGGTCTTTGAACATCGTGTCGCTCATGGACATCTTTACGATCCTGGTGTTCTTCCTGCTGGTGAGTTCCACCGAGGTGGAAGTGCTGCCGAATCCGCGGGATCTCACACTGCCGGAGTCCGTCGCTGAGGAAGGCGCCAGAGAAACCGTGCTCATCACCTTGACGGCCCAGCACATCCTGGTGCAAGGCCAGGTGGTGGCCGAGGTGGACGAGGTTATGGCGCGAGATGCGGCGTTGATTCCCGAACTTGGTGCTGCGTTGCGGGCGCAGACGGATCGCGTCCTGCGCCGTGATGCGGTGACGGATGCAGCCGACCGTGAAGTCACGATCATGGGTGACAAGGGCCTGCCGTTCAGCCTGTTGCGCCAGGTGATGGCCACTTGCACCGACGCGGAATACGGCCGAATTTCACTCGCCGTCTCCCAGCGCGGTCTGGCGGCTGCCGACAATCCACCCTCTGCCATCGGGCAGCCGGCCGGCTAGCGGAGTTCGTGATGAGCAGCTATCGACTCTATGCGCTGCCCTGGGACCGGGACGCCGAACAGGAAAAGGCCTTCCGGACCCTGTTTGTCCGGGTGGTGCTCGCCTTCGCGGTGATGGCAGTGGTGCTCTCCTTCCTGCCGCTGCCGGAACGGGACCCGACGGCGGCGCCTGTGGTGCCGCCGCGCCTTGCCCGACTGGTGCTCGAAAGAGCAGAACCGCCGCCACCACCGCCGCCACCTCCCGTTCGCGAACGCCCGCCGCAGGAGGTTCGCCCGGAGCCGGTACGCCCGGAGCCGGTACGCCCGCAGCCAACACCCCCCGTGGAACGGGCGGTGACTCCACCGCCAGTGGCCACCCCGACACCGCAACCGGAGCCGGTGGACCGGCAGCGGCAGGCGCGCGAGGAGGCGGCTCAGGCGGGGCTGATGCCGATGGCCGACGAACTCGCCGCGCTCAGGGACAACGCGGCGCTCGGTGCCGTGACCACTGCCGAAGCCCGCATTGGCAGCGTCGGCGAATCGCAGCGCAGCGAACGCGCCATCCTGACCCGGGATGCAGCCGCTGCCAGCGGCGGCGTGAACACGGCGGCGTTGAGCCGCGACACCGGCGGTTCGGGTCTGTCGGACCGGGAAACCACACGCGTGGTGAGTACCGTGGCTGGTATGCGTCCGGAGGACGCGGTCGAAAGTGAAGGTGATTTCGGCGTACCCGCACGCAGTCGCGAGGAGATCGAGCTGGTCTTCGACCGCAACAAGGGTGCGATCTATGCGCTCTACAACCGCGCGCTGCGGACCAACCCTGCTCTGCAGGGCAAGCTGGTGCTGCAGTTGACCATTGAACCGTCCGGCGAGGTATCCGCCGCCGAAATCGTTTCCAGTGAGCTTGGGGACGACGACCTCGAGCGACGCCTCATCCAGCGCGTGCGGATGTTCCGCTTCGACGACAAGGACGTGGCGCCGGTCACCACCACCAAGCCCATCGACTTTTTTCCGGCCTGATCGCAGGCGCCCACCCGCAGGGGGCGGGTGCCTGCCCGGCGCAGTCCCAGCGAGGAGCTGTTCGCGGGGGACTGCGCCACGTCGAAGGTCGGTTCGAATGTGATTCGAAAAACGCTTCCTTCCTTGGTGAACATCACAAGGGTGTACAGCATGCTGAATGGCGAATGTGACTGGAGGCCCACAAGCGGCACTCCTACACAGCGTCCACATCGGGCAGTTTCGACAATTTCCTATCGAAAGTTCCTAGCGGAACGTGTCCGTGCTTTCTTACAATGGCAACGACGAGGCAGTCGGTGAAACCGACACCGCGACTTTCCCTATAGTCGTCCAGCGCGAAACGAACCACGTCCGTGTCCTGAACCACCAGTTGCTGATGCTCGAGCAGCATGGATACCGCGGTACATATGGGCGCCTTTGTGAGCTCGTAGACTGACTCGAGGACCCAAACAGTCTCAGCAAGTACCAGCCAGGAAACCCATGCTCCACCCGCGATGAAGTCCTCCGCGCGTTGAGTCTGCTTCTCGTCGTCTCGCGCCAGAAGACGAATGACGACATTGGTGTCAACGGCCCGCATGTTTTTTCTTCATGCGGGCCTTGATCCCACTATCCATGTCTTCGACAGAGACGACCGGCCTGTCCTTGCGGAAGACTGCCTCATGGATCTCCTGGGACGTAAACCGGGAGGCTCGACGTACTACGATCTCTCCATCCTTTTCTACCCACTCAATGCGTGTGCCAGGCCCCAGGTCAAGGCGCCTGCGCACCGCAGCCGGCACAGAGATCTGTCCTTTCGATGTGATCTTTGACACAACAGGTTCCATTGTTTGCATTTTCCTTACCTTCGTAAGGAAAATGCTATTCGATGCCAGCCCCAAGATCAACAGGGAGCACAATCGCAAGCTTCTCAGAGGGGTGCCACGCTCAGGGTGGCTGTGGCGACGCCGCCCCGCGTCCAGCAAGCGGCCGCGACGAGTAGCCCCTGGGCACCCGCGCCCCACGCAGCCAGTCGGCGAACGCCTCCTGTGCCGCCTCGGCATAGATCCGTTTAAGCTGCTCCGCCACGCCGCGGATCTCGAAGCCGTCACCGCGGAAGAAGCGGAACGCTTGATCGTCCTTCACCACGTAGTAGCCACCTTCGTGCAGCAGCCGGTGATGGAACCTGCACAACGAGACCAGGTTACCGAGGCAGGTAGGGCCGCCATCGGCCCAGTGGATGATGTGGTGCCCGTCCACGAACTTCGTGTTCGTGCAGCCCGGGAAGCGACAGCCGCCGTCACGGCGCTTCAGCGCCCGGCGAATGGAGGCCGGGATCACCCGGGTCTTCCGGCCCACATCCAGCGGTTCCCCGTCACCGGACTCCAGAATCCTCACCACCGCGGCGTCACAGCACAGCCGCCGCACCGTTTCCGGGGCAGCCACGCTGCCGTCCTCGAACTGCGGTGGATCCTCGGCATCGATGGCCGCATGTTCAGGTAACGCTTCCGCGGGAGCGTGGACCGTAATCAGAAACCGATCAGCCGTGTTCAGGGTCTCGTCCGCCTCCGGCACCCGGGCGAGGAAACGCTCTGCCAGCACGGTCAGCGCATCCGCCCGCCGGGAAGACGCCTGCTGCTTCTCGGGAACAGCTTCATCTGGAACCTTGTCACAGAATACCCGCCAGGGCTCGGCCTGATCCTCGGCCCGCAGCCACTCCGAGGACCGCTCCAGCGCTTTCAGCAGCAGCGCGCCCATCTCCGCCGGCAGTCGACCCTCGAACACCACCGAACCATCCTGGGCCACGTGGTAGTCCAGATAACGGTGAGTCCAGGCATTCAGCGCTGCCCCCGGAGCAGACAAATGATCCGCCTGCCGCCGGGCCCGCACCAGCTTCGCCACGTGCTCGGCGGTGGTCGCCTGAGCCAGCTCGATCAGCTCGTCTTCCGTATCCCAGGTGGCGATGCGGGTGATGGCCCGGACTTTCGAATAGCTGAGCTCACCCTCCCGGAACGCCTCCGTGATCTGCGGCAGGTCATCGAGGGCATGGGCGATGCGCACCTTCTCCCGGGCCGTGACCAGGTCCATGCCGCAGGTCGCGTTCAGCCAGTGGGCACAGTCAGGCCGCTCACGATTCCAGGGCTTCAGCGCCTCCAGGCGGCGGATGAGTTCGATGAGGCGATACTCGGCACCGTGGATGCGGCCGCAGAGGGCCACAATGGCTTCGGAGAGGGATTCGAAGGTGTCGGCAGGCGCCTGATCCATGGCTGCACACTCATCTAGTGGACAGTTATACAGTATACAGGTGCGCGCTCTTTGTCAACACTAACAGGACAAATAAGGGGCGATGCGCTATGCTTCAGACGGCGGCTGGTGCTTCAAATGGCAGGATTTCTATGGCTGCACCGTTCGGATGGAGTCTGGGAAGCTATCCATCCGATCGCCCGTTGCTGAGTGCTTGGTCAGCGGGTCGACGTGATGCGGAAGCGCGGGCAGATTGAGCCAGGTCCTTCACCGCCACCTCTGAGCGACGGCCGTGAGTTGGACAAAAATCCAGGCGATGGCGATCAATGCGAAGAGCAATCCGCTCAGCCCCAAAAGGATGATGTGGCCGAGACCGTGATAGCCGTCGTCTCTCCAGGCGCTCAAGCCGACACCTATCGTTCTTTCTGACAGAAATGCGTTGTCGCCATGGATCCTGGCGGAAACGGTATAGCGTTCGAGCGGATTCGCAATGAATGTTGCCTCTTGGCTGCGGCGCCATAGCATCGTATTCGGTCCGAACGCGGACCTAAGATTGGGTGTCCACCGTTCACTCGCGTAGCCGTCAGAGAGGCTCACGAGGGTGCGCCCGAACGCTCCTGTGACCTTGACTTCAATCTGCAGCTGGCCCTTGCGAAGCTCGTTCAGGATGCGTCGTCGGTCGCGTGAGTGATCCAGTTCGTCCGTGTCCAGGCCGTAAGGAAGCCAGAACACGACCATGTAACGGCCGGTCGGCAGAAGTCTTGCGCGGTGGGAAACCGATTCAGTGGCGTTGAATGCGACTTCACCCAGGACCGGTTTGAGCTTGCTTGCGCTCCAGAAATAATGACCTATGGTCAACAACCAAAGCAGCAGGAACCCGAGCAGCACGCGTGTGGCCATCCTCTCCCCTCGCAGTGATTGAGCCGCAGACCGGAAGGCACCGGCCTGCGTCTGTTGCTTGTCGTCGAATGCCCCAGCTACTGAAAGTCACCCGCTGGGACGGGATTCGTGATTCCCGGAAACGAGAGGTTATCCGAGGAATCGAACTCCAGCGGGACGATTTCAGTGGGCGACAATCGCACGTGACGAAACACGACTGGCTCAATGGAAAAGTTCATGAAGTTCGTTAGACCCATTGCCCAGCCGTTCGAGTTGAAGCAGGGTCCTCCCGGACTTGGCCAAGGGCAATATTGTCGAGTGTTGTTCTCGAAACTCGACTCTGCTGTCAGCACCTGGTTCCACTGCTGCAGTATCCCGACCCCTGGTAAAGACAAACGAGCTGCAGTGACCGTTCGGCTAGGGTCGTCTCGGCTATCTTCGACTTCTCCCTCAAGGAATCCCG
>SKUB01000121.1 GCA_007122315.1 Pseudomonadales bacterium
ACTGCCGGCGGATTCGGGGGGGACGCAGATCGCGACGCCCGCTTTGCGGACGTCAGCTCCCACTGCGTCTTCGTAGGCATGGCCGTTGTTCCTCCCGCGACAGCGTGAACGAACGTTCGTGACGGGCTCCCACATCGCTTCGTTCTGGCGTCTTCCTGTGGGAAGGTCCAGGCCGCGCGCAGCGCGGACGGACCGAGCCTTTGCGGCACGCCAATCAGAGATCGACGATTTCCACTGCAGCGGGATCGAGTGGTGTGCCGAGGAAGCGGCTGCCCACCGTGGCGAAGCGCTCGGCCCCGTCGGTGGCGAGAAACGTCACGCTGCCGCCACCGTCCACCTGCGGACCAAGACGCTCCGCGAGTACCGCCGCCGTGGTCGACGCGGAGTCCACCAACGCCAGCTCATCGCCGACGATGCGGCGAATCAGACCGGCGAGCACCGGGAAATGCGTGCAGCCGAGCACCAGCGTGTCCGGCGGTTCCGGGCCGTCGAACCAGTCCGCCAGATAGGCCCGCGCCACCGCCTCGGCTGCCGGCGAGTCGAACCAGCCCTCCTCCGCCAGCGCGACGAACACGGAGCAGGCCCGCACCCGGACGCGTGCGTCGGGGCGCAGGCGCCGGATCGCGTCCTGATAGGCGCCGCCGCGGATGGTGGCCTCGGTGCCGATCACCGCGATGTCGCCGTGAGCTGACCGCCGGCACGCCGCTGCCGCGCCCGGTTCCACCACCCCCTCCACCGGGATCTCCGGCCAGCGCGCGGCAAGCGCATCGAGGGCGAAGCCGGACGCGGTATTGCAGGCCACCACCAGCGCCTGCACCTGGCGCGAGCGCAGCGCTTCCGCCGCCTGCAGTGCATAGCGACGCACCGTATCGGGACTCTTGGTGCCGTAAGGCAGGCGGGCGGTATCACCGAGATAGACGAAATCGGCGTCCGGGAGGCGTTCACGCAGGGCGCGCAGGACGGTGAGGCCACCGACACCGGAATCGAATACACCGATGGGGCCGGCAGTCACCGGCAGGCACTCAGAACGGCAGGTCGACGACGCCCGCCGCCACCAGCACCCCGGCCAGCAGCGCCGCGATGGCGAAACCGGCAACCACCCAGACCACGACGCCGCTGGAAGCCTCCGATTGCGCCATGGCCACATTGGGCATGGGCTGAGTGGGCGACTGGGATCGGAGCTGTGCGGCCATGGAGGGTTTCTGTTTGACGACCTTCGCCGCATCGCCACCGGCGTGCAGCGCCTGAATCCGCTCCTGGATGACCCGGTCTTCCTTCTCCTTCATCTTGACGCGCTTGTTGGCCTTCTCGATGTTGGCCCCACAGCGCGCGCAGTAATCCGCCTCGAGCTGCTCGTAGGTGCAGGCCGGGCAGACCATGCGGCTGATGGCGATGCTTTCGATGGTGAAATTCTGGCTCTTGCCGTGGGGCGACGGCGGCGGCTTCGCTTCGTACTTCGGTGCCCGGTCGCGCAGCTCGGAGATGATGCCGATTTTCGCCAGCTCCACCTGGTAGCGCTCCGCGGTCTCCCGGTCGAGACCATCCTTCAGCACCCAGGTCTTGCCGCTGAACAGGCGCGCAACGGACTCCCGCGACTGCCGGAACAAGCGCGCCATGTCCTCCTGAGCCTTGTCCTGATCGACACTGGCGTACACCTCGCCGTGGAACAGGATTTCGAAATGGCCTGACATGGACCTCCCTCTGGGTCACGCTCAATATCACGAACCGCGACGACCTCGTGCCGCCGCAGTGCGAAGACGCAGGGCATTCAAGCGAATGAAACCCGTCGCGTCAGCCTGATTGTAAGCGCCTGCATCGTCTTCGAAAGTGACCACGTTCTCATCGTACAGGCTGTTCGTCGGGGAACGGCGACCGGTCACCTGAATGTTGCCCCGATACAGGCGCAAACGTACTTCTCCATTCACCACCTGCTGCGTGGTGTCGATCAGTGCCTGCAGCGCCAGGCGCTCAGGCGCAAACCAGTAACCGTTGTAGATCATCTCCGCATAACGCGGCATCAACGAGTCCTTCAGATGGGCCACTTCCCGGTCCAGCGTGATGGACTCGATGGCACGGTGCGCCTTCAGCAGCAGCGTGCCCCCAGGTGTTTCATAGCACCCTCTGGACTTCATGCCCACATATCGGTTCTCGACGATGTCGATGCGACCGATGCCGTGGGCGCCTCCGAGCTCGTTCAGGCGCGTGAGCATCACGCCGGGACTGAGTTCCTCGCCGTCGAGCGTCACCGCATCACCGTTGCGGAATCCCAGCGTGAATTCCACGCCCGCCTCCGGTGCGTCTTCCGGATTCACGGTCATGCGCCACATGGACGCGTCCGGCGGCGTCCAGGGGTCCTCCAGCTCACCGCCTTCATAGGACACGTGCAGCAGGTTCGCATCCATGGAGTACGGCGGTTTGTCCGCCTGATTGAAGCGCTGCACCGGAATCTGGTGCTGCTCACAGAAATCCATCAGCGCATCGCGGGAGTGCAGATCCCAGTCCCGCCACGGGGCGATGACCTTGATGTCGGGATTCAGCGCGTACGCGTTGAGTTCGAAGCGGACCTGGTCGTTGCCCTTGCCGGTGGCACCGTGGGCGATGGCTTCCGCGCCGGTGGCGGCGGCGATCTCCACCAGCCGCTTGGCGATCAACGGTCGCGCGATGGACGTGCCGAGCAGGTACTCGCCCTCATAGATGGTGTTGGCGCGGAACATCGGATACACGAAGTCGCCGACGAACTCCTCGCGCAGATCCTCGATGAAGATCTCACTGGCGCCCATGGCCTGCGCCTTTTCCCGCGCCGGTTCCACCTCGCCGCCCTGGCCGAGATCGGCAGTGAACGTCACCACGTCGCAGCCGTAGGTCTCCTGCAGCCACTTCAGGATCACGGAGGTATCGAGACCTCCGGAGTACGCCAACACCACTTTCTTCACTCGCCTGGACTCCTGATGCCATGTTGCGGGGGGCGGCAATGGTACCCTGGCCTCCGTCGGCGGCGGAAGCGAGCTGCCTTTCGGAACGTAAAGAGCGTAAAGAGGCCCCATGTCATCGTCCCCGTGCCCGGAGACCGAAACGAAACAGCTCATGGCCCACCGCTTCCGCGGCTTCCTGCCGGTGGCCGTCGACGTGGAGACCGGCGGCTTCAATGCCGCCACCGATGCCCTGCTCGAAGTCGCCGCTGTGACCATGACCTTCGACGCCCAGGGCCGTCTCAAGCCCGACGAGGCGCTGAACGTGCACGTGGAGCCCTTCGAAGGCGCCAACCTGGAAGCGGCGGCGCTTGAGTTCACCGGCATCGACCCCTACCACCCGCTGCGGGGCGCAGTACCGGAACGCGACGCCCTGCAGGAGATCTTCCGCCTGGTGCGCCGGGCGGTGAAGGCGGCGGGCTGCAACCGGGCCGTCCTGGTGGGCCACAACGCCCATTTCGACAACGGCTTCATCCAGACCGCCGCCATCCGCCAGCAGCTCAAGCGCAACCCCTTCCACCCCTTCTCCAGCTTCGACACGGCCACCCTGGCCGGCGTGGCCTTCGGCCAGACCGTACTGGCCAAGGCCTGCGAGGCGGCGGACGTCCCCTTCGACAGCCGCGAGGCCCACTCCGCCCTCTACGACGCCCAGAAGACCGCAGAGCTGTTCTGCGTCATCGTCAACCGCTTCCAGGATGCCGGCTTCACGCCACCGACCGGTTGATCGAGCCCGTCGAGAAAGCACTGCGTCTGATATTGACAATCGTTCTCATTTGCATCATCGTTCGGTCATTGCCGTAGGAGATGCCCTGTGTACGTATGCATCTGCAATCAAGTGAACGAACGCACCATCGCTGAAGCCGTTCGCTCCGGGGCGCGCAGCCTGGACTGCCTGCTGCAGCAGTTCGACATCGCCACCTGCTGCGGCAAGTGCGCCGATGACGCCCGTCGCGTGATCGAGAACACGCTGGTCAGCGACAACATGCAGGCCGGCTACGATCTTGGAAGGGACGCCTGCGCCGTGGCCTGAGGGCCTTGAACGCAATCGCTTCTCGTTCCCACTCCCCCTTTGCAATCAAATACTTACGCTTGACGCGTCGCACTGGTCTGCGGATCATGGGCGCCTCTGCCCTGCTTTGAGGTCGATCCATGAAAGGTGACGCGAAGATCATTGCCCAGCTCAACAAGGTGCTCGGCAACGAGCTGGTGGCCATCAACCAGTACTTCCTCCACGCCCGCATGCTCGACGATCAGGGTTACACCCGCCTCGGCAAGCACGAGTACGAGGAATCCATCGACGAGATGAAGCATGCGGACGAGCTGGTGAAGCGGATCCTGTTCCTGGAGGGCCTGCCGAACCTGCAGGATCTGGGGCGGCTGCGCATCGGCGAGACCGTGCGGGAGATACTCGAGTGCGACCTCGCCCTGGAGATGATCGCCATCCCGGACCTCAAAGACGGCATCGTCATGTGCGAGGAGACCCGCGACTTCGTCACCCGCGACCTGCTGCGCAGGATCCTCGACTCCGAGGAGGAGCACGTGGACTGGCTCGAAACCCAACTCGGCCTGATGGACAACATGGGTCTCGAGAACTACCTGCAGTCCGCAGCAGGCTGACGTTCAATGCGGGCGGCGCGTCTGCGCCGCCCGCAGCGCTGACTCCTGTTACTCCTTGGCCTCGGCCGTCCCTGCCTTCTCTGCAGCAGCCTTGATCAGCTCCTGCAGTTCGCCGTTTTCGTACATTTCCGCGACGATGTCGCAGCCACCCACCAGTTCACCGCTCACCCAGAGCTGGGGGAACGTGGGCCAGTCGCCGTACTTGGGCAGGTTGGCGCGGATCTCCGGATGCGCCAGTACGTCCACGAAAGCAAAGCGCTCACCGCAGGCCATCACCGCCTGCACCGTGCGCGCGCTGAAGCCACACTGGGGCGCCTGGGGTGACCCCTTCATGTAGAGAATGATGGGGTTGCCTTCGATCTGCTCACGCAGGGTGTCCATGATATCCATGAGCGTCCTCGTCATTGGGTAGCGGTAGTTTTACGTTGCATGATGGAACCTCCCATTGTCCACCTGACGCGGGGTCGTGTCCAAACGCCGCAGGTTATGATCTCATTCCAGCCATGTTCGAGACTCCGATCGATCGTCGCGGCACAGCGGCCAGCAAGTGGGAGCGCTACGCCGGGCGCGACGTGCTGCCGTTCTGGGTGGCGGACATGGAATTCCCGTCGCCGCCGGCGGTGATCGAGGCGCTCAAGGCCCGGGTCGAGCACGGCATCTTCGGCTACACCAACGTCCCCGACACGCTGCGGGAGCAGATCATCGAGCATCTGGCCCGGGACTACGGCTGGGCGGTGCAGCCGGACTGGCTGCTCTGGCTGCCCGGCGTCGTCCCCGGCCTGAACGTCGCCGGCCGCGCCATCGGTGAACCCGGCGACGGCGTCATCACCGCCGTGCCCATCTACTTTCCATTCCTGTCCGCCCCGGGCAATGCCGACCGTCAGTGCCAGCGGATGGAACTCGTCCGCCGCGGCCAGCGCTGGGAAATGGACCTCGATGGGCTGGAGGCGGGCCTCGATGCCAGGAGCCGGCTCTTTCTGCTTTGCAATCCGCAGAATCCCACCGGCCGGGTCTACACCCGGGAGGAATTACTGGCGCTGGCCGCGGTGGCCGAACGCCACGACCTGATCATCTGCAGTGACGAGATTCACGCCGGGCTGGTGCTCGACGAGAGCTGCCGGCACCTGCCCATCGCCAGCCTGGCGCCGGAGATCGCCCGCCGCAGCATCACCCTGATGGCACCCACCAAGACCTACAACATGCCGGGGCTCGGCTTCGGCTTCGCCGTGATTCCCGACCCGGACCTGCGGGCGCGCTTCCGGGCGTCCGCCAGCGGTTTCATGGCTCATGTGGGGCCGCTGGCGATCACGGCAGCCGAGGCCGCCTACCGGCATGGCGCCGCCTGGCGCGAGGCGCTGCTGCTCCGGCTGCGGGAGAACCGGGACCGGCTGCAGGAGGCGGTCGCCGCCATGCCGGGACTTACCATGACGCCGGTGGAGGCCACCTGTCTCGCGTGGATCGATGCCCGTGGTCTGGAGGTGGAGGATCCGCATCGCTTCTTCGAGGACGCCGGCGTGGGGCTCTCACCCGGCGCCCAGTTCGGCAGCCCGGGCTTCGTCCGCTTCAACTTCGGCTGTGCGCCGCCCATGCTCGAGGAAGGCATCCGCCGCATGCAGAACGCGATCGAATCGCGCCGCTGACACAGATCGCGACGCCCGCTGCGCGGACGTGCGCTCCCACTGCGCCTCGTGCAAGCGAATCGCCTCGTTTCACGATCTGTCAGTGGGAGCGAACGTCGGCCGAAGGCCGGCGTTGCGATCGCAGACTGCCCGCCAATCCGAGCGTAACGCCCCGCGTCAGTCGGGCGTGCCGTAACCGCCGCCGCCGGGGGTTTCCAGCGTGAGGACGTCCCCCGCCTCCACCCGGAAGCTGGCCTTGCCCGGCAGCGGTTCGCCGTTGAGCCGATCCGCGCCTGCGCGCCCCGACTCGCCGCCGTCGAGCCCCCAGGGCGCATGCCGGCGCCGCTCGGTCAACAGGCTCACCTCGGCCGGCGCGAGGAACCTGTATTCGCGAATCACGCCGTCGCCGCCGGCATGCCGACCTCTGCCACCCGAATCGCGGCGCAGCGCGTAACGCTGCACCTGCAGCGGGTAATGGGCCTCGAGACTCTCCACCGGTGTATTCAGGGTGTTCGTCATGTGACTGTGCACCGCGTGCAGACCGGGACCGCCTGCATGGGCACCGGTCCCGCCGGCCAGGGTCTCGTAGTAGTCCCAGTGCCCGTCCGCGCCGCGTGCGCCCATGGCGAGGTTGTTCATGGTGCCCTGGGAGGCAGCCGGAATCCGCCCCGGCAGCGCCGGCGCCAGCGCCTTCAGCAGCACGTCCACCACCCGCATGGACGTCTCCACGTTGCCCGCCGCCACCGCCGCCGGGCGCCTGGCATTGAGCAGTGACCCCTCCGGCGCGCTGAGACGGATGGGCCGGAATGCACCTGCCGACGCCGGCGTGTGTGCAGGCATCAGACAGCGGAACACGTAGAACACTGCTGCGGCCGCCACCGACAGCGGACAGTTCAGATTGCCTTCCACCTGCGCGCCGGTGCCGGCGAAGTCGACCTCGACGCCGTCCTCGCGCACCCGGATGCAGGCATGGATGGGAATGTGCTCGCTGCTGATGCCATCCCCATCGAGCAGGTCCTTGGCCTCCCAGTCACCGTTCGGCAGCGCCCTGAGTGCTTCCCGCGCCAACCGCTCCGCGTAATCGTTCAGCTCGACCATACCGCCGCGGAACGTGTCCGCCCCCATGCGTTCCACCAGCGCGAGCATGCGCTCGGCACCGACTCTGGCGCTGGAGACCTGGGCGAAAAAATCCGCCAGTTCCGGCCGCTCCTGCCACGCCTCGAGACCGGCTGCCACGGCCGCGCGACCGTCATCGCCCGCCAGGCGCGCAAGCACCTCCGCCGCCTGCTTCGGCACCTGGGCGTCCCTGAGCAGCAGCATGGGCGGAATCACCTCACCCTCCTCGGCAAGGGTCGTGGACAGCGGCATGGAGCCCGGCTGCTCGGCGCCGATATCCGCGTGGTGGGCCCGATTCGCCGCGAAGCCGATCAGCGCATCGCCAGCGAACACCGGTGTCACCACCGTCACGTCCGGCAGGTGGGTGCCACCGAGATAGGGGTCGTTGAACATGACGATGTCGCCGGCCTTCCAGGCAATGCCCTCCACCACGTCGGCCATGGCATAGGCCATACTGCCAAGATGAACCGGAATGTGAGCAGCCTGGGCGAACAACTCGCCGTCGGCGTCGAACAGCGCACAGGAGAAGTCCAGCCGATCCTTGATGTTGGGCGAGAACGCGGTCCGTTTCAGCACCACACCCATCTCGTCGCAGATCGCCTGGGTGCGCCGTTCGAGCAGCGCCAGTTCGATGCCGTCCATGCCTGCTCCGAAGCCGTTGCGCGGGCTCATGCCCGTCGCTATAGTGCGCGGTTTTCCGGCGGCGCGAAGCCGCCGGTCTTGTTTCGAGCCGTACATTGTACGGACCGGGGAGCAGCAGGGAATCATGACTGACGCCGCCTTGATGCAGACCTATGGGCGTCTGCCCGTAGCGTTCGAGCGGGGCGAGGGCGCCTGGCTCGTGGATACCGAGGGTCGCCGCTACTTCGATGCCCTGTGCGGCATCGCGGTGTGCGGGCTTGGCCACGCCCACCCCGGCGTCGCCGACGCCGTGGCGCATCAGGCCCGCACCCTGGTTCACACGTCGAACCTCTATCGCATCCCGCTGCAGGAAAAGCTGGCCGAACGACTGTGCCACGCAGCGAGCATGGACAAGGCGTTCTTCGGCAATTCCGGCGCGGAAGCGAACGAGGCGGCCATCAAGCTCGCCCGTCTCTACGGCCACAAGCGCGGCTACAAGCAGCCGACCATCGTGGTGATGGAAGGCGCGTTCCACGGCCGCACCATGGCCACCCTCACGGCCACCGGCAACCGCAAGGTACAGGCCGGCTTCGAGCCGCTGCTGAAAGGCTTCGTGCGCGCGCCCTTCGGGGACGTGGAGGCGGTGCGCCGCATTGCCGGCAACCAGCAGGAAGTGGTCGCGATCCTGATGGAACCGATCCAGGGCGAGGGTGGTATTCAGATGCCGCCCGGCGGTTACCTCGAGGCGTTACGCACGCTGTGCGACGAGCACGAGTGGCTGCTGATGCTCGACGAGGTGCAGACCGGTTCCGGGCGCACCGGACGGCTGTTCGCCTATCAGCACAGCAGCATCCTTCCGGACGTGGTCACCGTCGCCAAAGGCATCGCCAACGGCGTGCCCATCGGCGTCTGTCTGGCCCGGGGCAAGGCTGCAGACGTGCTCGGCCCCGGCAACCACGGCTCCACGTTCGGTGGCAATCCACTTGCCGCCGCCGCGGCGCTGGCGACGCTCGATGCGCTGGAAGATGGACTCTACGCACGGGCCGACAGTCTCGGGACGCGCATCCGCAGCGGCCTCGAAGAGGCACTGGCCGGCAGCAATCAGGTGGTCGAGATCCGCGGCCGCGGCCTGATGATCGGCATCGAACTCAGTGCCCCGGCTCCCGGGCTCGTGCGTCAGGCGCTGGACTCCGGCCTGCTGCTCAACGTCACCCAGGAACGGGTGGTGCGGCTGCTGCCGCCGCTGATTCTCACCGACGCTGAAGCTGACGATCTGGTCCACCGGGTCGCAACGCTGATCCGCGCCCTGCCCTGATTCCATCCGGACGACCATCATGACGCTGCGCCACTTCATCTCCCTGGATGACTTCGACCTGCCGACCCACGAGCGCCTGCTTGCCCGCGCCAGCGAACTCAAGCAGATGAAGCAGCGCGGCCTGCGCTACGAGCCCCTGCGCGGCCGGACCCTGGCGATGATCTTCGAACAGCCTTCCACCCGGACCCGGGTCGCGTTCGAGGCCGGCATGACCCAGCTCGGTGGCCATGCGCTGTTCCTGTCCGAGGCGGATACCCAGCTTGGCCGCGGCGAACTGGTGGACGATGCCGCCCGTGTGCTTTCGGAAATGGTGGACGTGGTCATGATCCGCACGCCGGATCAGAGCAAGATCGACGCCTTCGCCTGCGCCGCCGGCGTGCCGGTCATCAATGCCATGTCGTCGGTGCAGCACCCCTGCCAGATCATCGCCGACATGCAGACCTACCATGACCACCGCGGCAGCATCCGCGATGCGAAGGTGGCGTTCGTCGGTGACGGCTTCAACATGTGCAAGAGCTACATCATCGCCTCGCATGTCTATCAGTTCGATCTGACCGTCGCATCACCGGAGCGCTTTCGTCCCAACGCCGACTGGATGGCGCGCTACGGCAGCCGCACGACCCTGGTGACCGAACCCGAAGAGGCTGTGCGCGACGCGGATCTGGTGGTCACGGACGTCTGGTCGTCCATGGGCCATGAGGGCGAGCAATTGCTGCGGCTGCGGGCGTTTCAGGGCTATCAGATCACGGCCAGGCTGCTGGATCTGGCGTCGAAGGACGTGCTGTTCATGCACTGTCTGCCGGCGAAGCGTGGCCAGGAGATCGCGGAGGATCTGCTCGAGGATCCCCGCGCGGTGGTGTTCGAGGAGGCCGGCAACAGGTTGCATTCCCAGAAGGCATTGCTCGAACTCCTTCTGCTCGGCGAACGCTGAACACAGGCACCCCGCGGGACGCAGTGGGAGCTGACGTCGGCCGAAGGCCGGCGTGGCGATTGCTGACTGTCCTTGAATTCGGGCTGAACACAGATCGCGACGCCCGCTTCGCGGACGTATGCTCCCACTGACGGAATGCCAGCGCCTCGCGTTACGTCAGTGGGAGTTAACGTCGGCCGAAGGCCGGCGTGGCGATCGAGGACTGATCCAGATCACTGGCGCCACGCCGAAACCTCGGCCCGTCCGCGCTGTGCGCGGCCTGGGCTCTCCCACAGCCTCACGTGGCGTTGCCGCGGATCACCGGATCAGCGGAAGAAATCAGCCAGCGGCTTCGGCCGTTCGATACCCCAGCCCTGCGCAAAGTCGACGCCGATCTCCCGCAGCCGCTCCAGAATCGCCTCGGACTCGACGCACTCGGCGATCGTCTGCTTGCCCATGAAGTGGGCGATCTCGTTCACCGACTTCACCACCGCGAAATCCGCCGGGTTGTCGACCAGATCCTTGACGAACACGCCGTCGATCTTGACGTAGTCCACCTCGAGATTGCGCAGGTAGGAATAGGACGCGAGCCCGGTTCCGAAGTCGTCCAGCGAGAACGTACAACCGAGCTCATTGAGGCGCCGCATGAAGCGGCGCGCTCCTTCCATGCTGGAGATCGCCGTGGTCTCCGTGATCTCGAACGTGATCTTCGAAGTCGGCACCTTGGTGCGTTGAAGTTCGGCGACCACGAAGTCCAGGAAACCCTCATCGTTGAGCGAGGCGCCTGAGAGGTTGATGGAGAAGCCGTGCACTTCGTCCAGCCACTCCAGGTGCTGGGCCATCCAATCCAGGGTATGGGCCACGATCCAGCGGTCCACCGCCGGCATCCGGTTGTAGGTTTCCGCCGCGGTGATGAAGTCGATGGGCGGCATGGGCTTGCCTTTCGCGTCCAGCACCGTCATCAGCACCTCGTAGTGAGACGGTGCTTCGCTCTGACCGATGGGCGCAATGCGCTGGGCGGTGAGCCGGATGCGATCTTCCTTGAGAACCAGGTCCACCTCGCTGACCCACTCCATGACGCCACGCCGGGCGGCCAGCTCCCGGTCCTGGACATCGAAGGTCTGTACCCGGTTGCGGCCGCCGTCCTTCGCCGCATAGCAGGCCTGATCCGCCTGCTGCATCAGCGTCGCCGCATCACGACCGTCGTTGTGGAACGGAACGAAGCCGATGGAAGCTGTCAGCGCATACTCGCGCTCACCCCACTCGAAGCGGAATTCGCCGATGCTGCGGCGCAGAGCCTGGGCCAGTGCGAGCCCATCTTCCTTGCTGCAGCGCTCGAGCAGAATGCCGAACTCGTCCCCGCCCAGCCGCGCCAGCACCGAACGGACCGCACGCAGTTCGTGACGCAGCCGCGGCACCAGTGCCCGCAGCAGTTCGTCGCCTGCATCGTGGCCGCTGGTATTGTTGATGATCTTGAACTGGTCGAGATCGAAGAACAGCACCGCGTGTTCGGCATCGGACGTTTCTGCCTGGATCACGGCCTGTTCGACGCGGCGCTCGTATTCCTTGCGGTTCATCAGCCCGGTCAGGGCATCGTGGGTCGCCTGATAGGCGAGTTGGTTGTGCATGTTCTGCAGCATGCGCTGCGAGGCCCGCTCGGTGAGCGGCTGATCCGCCTCGTCGAGGATGGTCAGGCGACCCTCGTGCAGTCCACCGACCAGATCCCGCAGGTCGTAGTCGTGGACCTTCACACCCTTGCGGTTGATCAGCGTGAACGCAGAGTGATCGTCGCCGATCCAGGCGACGGTCAGAATGCGGGCCCGCCCATCGTCCTCCTGCTCACTCAGCCAGGTACCGACTTCGAGCTCCTTCGCCCGCTCCAGCCACAGGTCCCACTGCCTGCGCTCGTCCTCGTCGTCGATGCCCTCGGGTGTGGGCTCGGCATCCGGGAGCTGGTCTTCGAGCCCGAGCAGGCTGGCCGTGTTGTCAGCTGCCACCTGCACCGACGGGCCGGCCTCGCCCTCGCCGATCAGCGCCTTGCGCAGGGACTCGATCAGCGGGCCGCGGCGACCCGGGTCGAAGGAAATGCTCTCCAACCCTTCCGCAATACGGTTCAGCAGTTGCTGGGCTTCGTCCTGCTCCACCTTGCCGTCGGCGAGGGCAGTGGTCAGGCGCTCCACCAGCTCCACCTGGCTGCGCCATTCCTCACTGTCGGTGCCATGGCGGAGCTGACTGTGGACCAGCAGATTGCGCCAGCCCGGATTCAGCAGTTTCAGCACCAGCTCCGGTACGTCGCGACCGGACAGGCGCGTGCCGAGTTCGCGCAGCACGTCGCGTCGCGCCCGTACCAGCCGTTGCGAGCCCTCGCTCTGGCGCGCGACCCGCTGCAGGTTGCCCTCGAACACGCGCCGCTGCCGTTGCAGCAGCGGCTCGATTTCCTCCAACGCGTGCTCGAACACGGCCGGACCACCGTCGTAGTCCCGCTGCAGCTGGTTCAGCAGCTTGTCCACCTGATCCTGGATCGCGGGGTCCATCCCCTCACCGGCATCCGCCAGGGTGCCGAGTTCCGCCAGCCCGTCGAGGAAGCGCAGCGCCGCGTGCATGGGCGTCTGACTGGTGTCGAGAAAGTCCGCATCCTCGGTGGCGAGCTTGCTGTAGGTCACTTCGAGTTGGTCGACCCAGCTGCCGAAGGCGCGTGGCAGGTAGCCGTCGTCACGGATGGATTCCAGCAGACCGTCCACCACCTCCAGGGCATCACGCTGCTGGGGCGAGAACGTGCGGCGATCGCCACTGATTTCCGCCAGTTCCTTCGCGAGGCGGCGGCGGATGGGGATGCGCTCACCTCCGGCCGACCGCGCCTGCGCCGCCAGACGATCGAAGGCGGCAAGGATTTCGTCTTCGCGGTACACCGTCTCCGGCGCCGCATGCACCTCGTCACTCCACGGTGCTTCCGTGGGCAGGCCATCCGGACCGGGCAGCGCCCGCTGCAGGTGCATCAGTTCCCGCGCGGCCCCATAGATGTTGCCGATGGGCGCATCGGGACGGCGGACGCGTTGGGCTGGTGTCGATGACTGGTAGGCACCTGCCTCGGCCTGAGCCGCAGCCAGCGCTGCGGCAGGGAACGCGAACTGCCGGGTGAAGTCGCCGGGCGCAGGCGCCTGGCGCGGCTGCCGCTCCTCTTCCCAGGCGGCGGCCGGTTCTGCCGCCCCATCCCCTGCTGCGCGTCCCTGCCTTCGGCGCCCGGACCGCCCCTGTCGCTTGCGGCCGGCAGGCGCGCCGCCGTCGTCTACGTCGTCATCGTCCTCCGGCTCGTCGTCCTCCACGGCGGGCTTGGGCTTCGTCGGTTGCGAAGCGCTGACCAGTTCTTCCAGCGGCGGGAACAGTTCGCTCGTCTCCAGCGCCCTGCGCAGGGCCGGATAGAATTTGCGCAGGAACCCGGTGAGCACATCGCGGAAGCAACCGAACACGATCTGCCGAACTTCGCGCTCCAGCTCCAGCGGCTTGAGTGCGTCGTCGAAGGCCGTGCTGATCACGGTTGGCCCCACCGGCAGTGCATCCTTCTCCTGCCAGGCCGGCGCCACCATGGCCAGGCGCAGGCTGAGCTCCAGCAGATCATCGGAGTAGCGGGTCTCGGCGCGGGAGATCACGTCCGCAACCAGCAGCCAATCCTCGAAGTCGGCGGTATCCACCAGGGCGAGGCGGTTTCCGCCCTTCTGGCCTCGGTCCTGCCGTCGCTGCTTGAGGGTCTCGAGATCGACCGGATCGTCGATCTGCCCCAGAACACTCTTCACCACCTGCACGGCAATGTCGGAGTGGGACTGTTCGAGCACGCTCAGCGCGGCGAACATATTGTTCTGGCGTACGTTGTTGGTCGCGTCCCGGGCCTGGATCAGCAGATCCTCAAGCGTGCGCTGGAACGTCGATTTCATGAGCTGTCCGAGCGCCTGCTCGCTCAACTCGTGCACCAGGGTCTTGACCCGGGCGGCATCCTTCTCCTCCAGGCGCGGCAGCCCACCCGACGCATCCTTGCCTGACTGTGACGAACTGTCGGTCTGGCGACGTCCCTTGGAGGTGCGGGAGTAGCCCTCGAGGGCCTGAAAAGCCCGCAATGCCATCCCGTCCGGGAAGTACACCCCGAGACCATTCTCCAGGACCCGGGCGACCTGGGCGCTGAGGCGGAAGTTGCGCGCGCCGCTCAAATCCGGAACAGAAAAGTGAATGTGGACGACGTCATCACGCTGGGGGCTGAAGCCGGCCCTGGCCAGCGAGCGCCGTGAACCTTCGACTCCCGTGAGCAGCATGCCACCCACGCAGAAGTCGACGATGGTACAAGGCCAGGTACGGCCTTTCTCCGGATGCACAATCGCATCGAGCAGCACTTCCAGGCGCGGCTCACTGCGACGCTCGATACCACTCATGGTCCAGCGCTCCCTGCACTGCTGTCATCAACGGGCGCCGTCACATCCACCGGCGCAGGATCCGGTGCCAGCACCACCCGGTTGCGGCCCGTGTGCTTGGCATCGTAGAGCGCCGCATCGGCGCGTGCCAGCGTCTCCTCGATGGGCTCCCCGCTCATGTGTTGACTGATCCCGAAGGAGGCACTGATGCGGAAGTCCGGCAATTCGTCACTGATTGCAAGCGCGGCCATCTGCCTGCGAATCCGCTCCGCGACGAGAACCGCATTCTCTTTCGGTGTTCCGACCAGCACCAGCACGAACTCCTCGCCGCCGAAGCGGGCTACGTAATCCACTTCACGCACCGCTTTCGCCGCGATTTCCGCGAAGCGCTTGAGCACCAGATCGCCTTTCGAGTGGCCGAACACGTCATTGACGCGTTTGAAATGATCGAGATCGACGAATGCCACCGAGAACACGTGCTCCTCGCGTCGATCATGCTGCGCCCTCTGCTGCTGCAGCACGTCCATGAGAAAGCGGCGATTGTGAATGCCGGTCAGCTCGTCGCGAATGGACATGTCCCGCAGCCGGCCGAAGGCCTGCAGCAGCTGTTCGTTGCGATCCATGAGGACGCGTCGAAAACTGTTGAGCTCGAGCCCGGCCGCCGTCACCACCGCCATCGCCACCAGAAACGCGGCGAACGCGAGCGTTGCCGCCATGGTATCGCCGATGCCGGGCCAGAACAGCAGGTTGAAGACGAACCCGGCGCCGGCCGCGAGCACGATGGCGAAATTGAGCGCCATGTAGCGGTTCGGATCGAGCCGGAACGCACCGAACAGGCCCGCGCTCACGAGGGCGAGGAAGCACAGGGCGGCAAGTTCGGGTGCCAACGGATACAGAAGCACGGGGCCAAGGGCACTCCAGAGGACCTGAGGCCCGGTACAGCTCGGATCATTCAGGCGCAGATTGCGTCCGCTGAGAATGAGCCCGACGAATCCGGCATAGCCCAGCAACCAGGGCGCGAACAGCAACCAGAAGGTCCCGCCGCCGACAGCGACGAGCCCGAATTCGCGTGCACTCCAGGCAAGGACGACGAACGCCAGGCTGCCGATCATGCCGATGAGCGAGCGCCTCAGCCGCAATGCCTGCCGTTGCTCGTCGTTCTGCTCAGCCATTACCCGGTTCTGCACCCCCGCTTACGCCCGTACGGCAAGCGTACACGCGCTGGCAAAAGTGTAATGCAATCAAAGAGGGAATGCGCGGCCGCGGAACGCTCAGCTGCTGCGCGCGCGACGCACCGCCCGCTGCCAGCCATCGAGCAACTCGCGGCGGCGGGACGCGGCCATGTCCGGCTCGAAGCGACGCTCGAGTCGCCAGCCATCCGCCAGTTCCTGGGTGTTGCGATAGACCCCGGTGGCGAGCCCGGCGAGATAGGCCGCACCGAGGGCGGTGGTCTCCGTCACTTCGGGCCGCTCCACCGGCAACTCCAGCACGTCTGCGAGCATCTGGCAGAGCCAGTCGTTGACCACCATGCCACCATCGATGCGCAGCACTTCCGGCCGCGCGCCGTCCGCCGCCATCGCATCCACCAGATCCCGCGTCTGCAGCACCACGGACTGCAGCGTGGCGGTCACCAGTTCGTCGGGGCCCGTATCCAGCGTCATGCCGCAGAACAGGCCCCGGGCCTCGCTGTCCCACCAGGGCGCCCCGAGTCCAGTGAACGCCGGCACCAGATACACCCCCCCGGTATCCCCATCGGTCCTGCGCGCGGCCGCCTCTGTATCCGCCGCCGATTTGATCAGCCCGAGTCCGTCGCGCAGCCACTTGATGGCCGCACCGGCGACGAAGATGCTGCCTTCCACCGCATAGGTGATGCGCCCATCGATGCGGGTGGCCACCGTGGTCAGCAGTCGATTGTCGGACCAGACGGGTTCGTCCCCGGTGTGGGTCATGGCGAAACAGCCGGTACCGTAAGTGCTCTTCGACTGTCCCGCTTCCAGGCAGGCCTGCCCCACCATCGCCGCCTGCTGATCGCCGGCAATCCCGGCGATGGGCACCGCGGCGCCGAACAGATCCGGTTCGCTGTCACCGAAGTGCCCGGAGGAATCCTTCACCTCCGGCAGCAGCTCCGAGGGAATGCGAAAACGCTGCAGCAGCTCCGGCGACCACTCCTGGGTGTTCAGATCCCACAGCAGCGTGCGCGAGGCATTGGAGG
>SKUB01000062.1 GCA_007122315.1 Pseudomonadales bacterium
GCGTTTCCGCCGCTCATCCACGATTTCGTCGACGATCACTTGTTCAGCGCCGAAGAGAAGTTCCACCGCGCCTACGCGCTGAGAACCCTGACGAGATTCGCCGCACCCTTTGGCCTGATCGAGCTCAACCGCTTTGATCCGTCCGATTTCAGGGCGCCACAGCACGTGCGGCGGCTGCCACTGCTCGCGGAGGTGGTGCAGTTCCGTTGATCCCACGACTGCCACCGGGCGCCGCTGTCGAGGCGGTAGCGGAAGCGGCGGTCGCCGTACATGCGCAGCGCGTCCTCGCTGGGGTGAAAGCTGAGTCCGCTCAGGGACTCGTCGCCGCCGATGGGGTCCGGGCAGCCGCTGAGTACGATCGTCCGATCACCGTTGTCAGCGTCGATGCGCATGAGATTGCCGCTGCGCTGGTTGGCGACATAGATCGCGTTACGAATGGCATCGAGAACGACACCGACGGGATTCTCGAGCGCTGGCGAGGACGTGCATCGCAGCGGTCAGGACCGAGCTGAAGCCATGAACGTCTCGATCGTCTACGACGGCCTCTGCCCGGTCTGCCGCCATGTCGCCCGCGCGAGCCGGCTGCGCGAGCGCACCGCGCTCCTGGAGTTGGTTGATGCGCGCACGCAGCCGGTCGTCAATGTGCAGGGCCGTGATCTTGGTGGGCTCGATTTCAACCAGGGTTTCGCAGTTGTGGTAGATGGCACAGTCCACTTCGGCGCCGACGCCGCGCAGGTGCTGGCCGCGCTTACCGAGCGCGGCGGATCAGGCTACCGGGCGTTCCGGTACCTCGTGCGAACCGAGGCGCGCAGCCGGTTCTTCTACCCGGTATTCAAGGCCGCGCGGCGGGTCCTGCTGTTCATCTTGCGGGTGCCCGGATTCTGAGACGAATGGAAATCGCACGCGTGCCGGGCGGGGAACGCGGGTTCCGTTTAGACGCCTGTTTTACCAGGCGAAAACAACGTTCTAAGACCCGTTTCGCCGTGCGCTCGCGACAATCTTTCAGCTCTGTCAATAAGATGCCTCTAAAGACCCTGGTCTGACCCCTGCGTGGCTGCGGCGGCTGCGAAGGCGCTGGCCCATTCGGCGCGGGACGCGAATACTCTGGGCAAGAACACCGCGTTCGCTGTCACATGAGCAAGGGGAAGGCTGATGATCAGCATTCTGCGACATCGCGTCTTCCGCCGATTGTTCACGGCGCAGGTCGTGGCCCTGCTCGGCACCGGCCTGCTGACTGTCGCCCTGGCGCTGCTGGCCTACGACCTCGCCGGCGAACGGGCGGGTGCGGTGCTCGGGACAGCGCTGACGATCAAGATGCTGGTCTACGTCCTACTCGCGCCGCTGTCTGGAGCCTTGGTTCCTCCCGAGCGGCGCAAAGCAGCGCTGATCACTTTCGACCTGCTTCGAGTCTGCATTGCGCTCGCGCTGCCCTTCGTCAGCGAGGTCTGGCAGATCTACCTCCTGATCGCCCTGCTGCAGTCGGCCTCGGCGGGATTCACTCCGCTGTTCCAGTCACTGATTCCCGAGGTGCTTCCCGATGAGCGCGAGTACACCCGCGCGCTGTCGCTGTCGCGCATGGCCTACGACCTCGAAAATCTGATCAGCCCGCTGCTGGCAGCGGCCCTTCTCGCCTGGGTCCATTTCCACACGCTGTTCATGGCGACGGCGATCGGTTTCGCGGTCTCGGCGGGATTGATCCTGGCAGCGGCGTTCCCGAAGACCAGGACGGGTGCGCACCAGGGGAGGCTCGGTGAACGCCTCATGGTCGGCACACGCATCTATCTGCGAACGCCCCGGTTGCGTGGGCTGCTGGCGCTACATCTTTGCGCCGCAGCAGGTGGTGCCATGGTCTTCGTGAACACCGTCGTACTCGTCAAGGGAGAACTGCTCGGCACCGAACAGCACGTCGCGCTGGCCTTCGCGGCCTTTGGCGGCGGCTCGATGCTGACAGCGCTGTTGTTGCCGAGGATCCTCGATCGCGTCACCGACCGCCAGGTGATGCTGACCGCCGCAGGCTTGATGGTCCTCACGCTGCTGACCGCGGCGGTGATTTGGACCCCGTCACCCACTTGGCAGGGTTGGGCCACGCTCCTGGTCGCCTGGGGTGTCGTGGGCGTCGCCTATTCAGGGTTGGTCACGCCAGGAGGACGCTTGCTACGACGGTCTGCACGGGACGCTGATCTACCGGCCGTGTTCGCGACCCAGTTTTCGCTGTCCCACGCCTGCTGGCTGCTCGCGTATCCCCTGGCCGGCTGGATCGGGCTGACGTTCGGCTCAGGCGTAGTGCTGGCTGTCCTTGGCGGCGTCGCGGCAACCGGTTGGATTCTGGCGATTCGAGGCTGGCCGGCAGATGATCAGAGCATACGCCTGCACACTCATGACGACCTGAACCCCGACCATCCGCACATCAGGGCGCATGGCGTAGCGCCCCATGCGCATCCATTTGTCATCGACACGGTGCATCGGCGCTGGCCCGGATGAGGGCGGTATACAACAACGGTTCAGACCACCCTGATCCATTGAAAAAAGGTTAGGCGGCTGAGATCGCCGTGGATTCGGGCTTTAGAAGGGCAATTCGAGGGCAGAAGACGCATCGCTGAACCGACCTCATGGGGCAAGGCTCGACCGTGCCTACACGCCCCACTGACCGCTTCGTTCCGCGTGACGATGTCGGGCGAGCGGAGGGGCCACAGCACTTCGCCGTTGGCGTCGAGTCGCTCGCAGGCGGTCTCGATGTGGACCCTGACCGGATCCATCAGCCGAGGCTCGCGGCTGCCCCAGCCGGACGCCTTACTGCTCGCTGGCAATCTGCGCCCGAAACTGCCCCGGTGGCATGCCATACCAACGGCGGAAGGCGCGAAAGAAATGGTCTCTGGGGTCAGACCACCGTAAACGCGAGGCGAGCCCGACTACCGGCTCATCAAGACGCTCCGGGCGTTCGTGGACAACCGCATCGCGGCGCGATTCGCCTGCGAGTGACATGATGACCGTGCGGACTGGTTACGCACCTGCGGGAACGCAATATGGAAGTTCGACGAGTACGGCCCGATGCTTGGCTCTCCGCCCGCATCAACGACCGTCCGGAGTCACCCGAGAGTACCCGCATCGCAGCGGCCAGAGCTGGGCTGAAGCGATGAAGGTCTCGATCGTCTACGACGGCTTCTGCCCGCTCTGCCGCCATGTCGCCCGTGCCAGCCGGCTGCGCGAGCGCACAGCAGTCCTGGAGCTGATTGATGCGCGCACGCAGCCGGTGGGCGATGTGCAGGGCCGCGATCTTGCTGGGCTCGATTTCAACGAAGGATTCGCAGTGGTGGTCGATGGCGCGGTCCACTTCGGCGCCGACGCCGCGCGGGTGCTGGCCTTGCTTACCGAGCGCGGCGGATCAGGCTACCGGGTGTTCCGGTGGCTCGTGCGAACCGAGGCGCGCAGCCGGTTCTGGTACCCGGTATTCAAGGCCGCACGGCGGGTCCTGCTGTTCGTGTTGCGGGTGCCCGGGTTCTGAGGTGGCGGGAAATCGCACGCGTTCCGGGCCAGGAGCACGCGTTCCGCTTAGACGCCAGGTTTTCCCGACAAAAACCACCTGCTAAGGCCAATCTCGGCGCGCTTTCGCGAAAACTCTTTCTCGGGATCAATAAGATAACTTGAGCAACGCTTGTCTGACCCCGGAGTCCCCCCATCAGCCGGGCTCGTTCTCGATCCGCGTCAGCCAGTAGTCGGCGTCGAAGCGTTCATCGCCGGTGAGAAAGCGCCAGAAACGTGCCCTCTGGATGTATTCCAGGCGCTGCGTGTCCGCCTCGAACCAGGGTTCGGGGCGGGTCAGCACCGCGGCGATGCTGTTGCGATCGGCTGCGGGGTCCGTCCAGAAAATGGCGCGTTGGGGCGCAGACGAATCCGGCAGATCCGAAGTGTCCCAGAGCCGTTCCTGGCGCACCCGTGGGCAGAGCCGGATCTTGAACAGGTAGCGCAGATCCTCGGAGCGGTTCATGCCGCCGCCGTGCCAGAGCCCATGATGGAAAATCAGGACCGTTCCGGCGGGACAGACCACGTGCGCCTGGCCACGGATGTTCTGGTAGCGGGCAATCGCCGCTTCGCTGACGAGGCGCAGGTGGGAGCCTGGCAGAAAGCGCGTCCCGCCCATCGCGGGCGTCACCGCGTGGGGGAAGTAGAAGAGCTGGATGTCGAAGGCTCGGCGGGTGTCGATGGTGGAATCCTGATGCCAGTGCTGGGCCTTCGGGACCTGTTGACGCGAGGTGTAGTAGCGCTCGGGAAACGTGATGTGCAGGAAGTGATGATCGAAGTGGGCGCCGGGGCCGACCAGACTGTCGATGGCGCCGCGGATCACCGGCAGTTCGATCAGGTCACGCAGGGGCGAACCTGCCGGATAGGCTTCGGCCAGCGGCGTCCCGGCCGGTACCACCGGTACGGCGCTCTCTCGCAGCAGGCGACCGTAATGGCCCCTGACGTCTTCGCTGCCGTCGCCATCGGCGTCGCCGACGAGATCGAGAAAGGCGGTGTTGAGTGCTTCCGGGACCACCGCTTCGAAGCGCAGAAAGCCGCGCGCCGCGAACTGCGCCATCTGTGCGGTCGACAGCAGCGTGGAGGCCTCAGTCTGAGCCATCGGTCAGCTTCTCGAAAAAGAACTCGTATTTGAGGTAGCCGGTGCGGAACTCGTCGCCCGGCGCGTGAGGCAGCAAGGGACTGGATTGGAACAGGCGCCAGCCGTCACGCAAGGCATCGAGCCCGCTGGCGTAGGGCGGTTCGTCCTCGTCGCCGGCCATGCGCTCCCGCGCACCCGTCCCGTCCCAGAACGACCACGCCACCACTGGCGCATCGAGAGCCGAGTGCGCGAGGTAGAGCACCAGCACCTGCTGTCGCAAACCGTTGCCCCTGCGATTCCCACTGGTCTGCAAGCATGCCACCGTTGGCAGGAATGCGGCAGCGTCTCTGGAGTCTCTGGGGGTCTTTGGGGTCAGACCAACCTAAGTCATTGAACAGCCTAGATTCGATGGCGTTTATCAACGCGAAATTGGCCTTAGTAGGTCAATTTCGGGGCGAAAAACGCAGTGCTAAGCCGCTGCAGGGACATGCGGTTCGCTTAGAAGC
>SKUB01000130.1 GCA_007122315.1 Pseudomonadales bacterium
GGGCATCGAGGCGCTCACCGTGTCGCTGATCAACAGTTTCACCAACGGCGACCACGAACGCCGCGTCGCCGAGCTGGCGGCTGAGGTGATGCCGCAGGTGCCCGTGTCCATCTCCTGCGAGGTCATTCCCGAACTGCAGGAGTACGAGCGCACCATCACCACGGTGGCGAACTCCTACGTACGCCCGGAGGTGGCGAAGTACATCGACAATCTGCAGCGCGAACTCGATGCGCGCATGAACGGGGCGCGGCTGTCCATCCTGCGCTCGGACGGCGGACTGTCGACGGCGTCCGCAGCGGCGAACTTTCCCGTCAACCTGCTCATGAGCGGTCCGGCCGGGGGTGTCTCCGGTGCCTTGTGGATCGGTGAGCAGGCCGGTTTCGACAATCTGCTGACCTTCGACATGGGAGGCACGTCCACGGACGTGTCCCTGATCGAGAACGGCAAGGCGCTGGTCCGTCGCGAGACGACGGTGGGCGACGTCAACGTGCGTGCGAGTTCGGTGGACGTGCGCACGGTGGGCGCCGGCGGTGGATCCATCGCCTACGTTCCGGAACTGACGGGCGCGCTGCGGGTCGGGCCCCAGTCGGCGGGCGCCGTGCCGGGACCCGCGGCCTACGACAATGGTGGTGAGGCGCCCACCGTGACCGATGCCAACGTCGTCCTCGGCTACCTGCCCGCCAGCGCGCGGCTCGGCGGCGACATGGCGATCAGCCTGGCGCGCGCCGAACGGGCTGTGCAGACGATTGCCGACGCCATGGGTCTCGGGCTCGAGGAAGCTGCCGAAGGCATCATCAAGATCGTCAACGAGAACATGTTCGGTGCGCTGCGGCTGGTGTCGGTGGAGAAGGGCTACGATCCGCGCAACTTTGCGCTGATCGCCTTCGGTGGGGCAGGTCCCCTGCACGCGAATGCGCTGGGTATCCTCACCGGCGCCTGGCCGGTGATCATCCCGCCTGGGCCGGGCGTGCTCTGTGCCTACGGGGATGCCACCACCCGGCTGCGCGCGGAGTCGTCACGGACGTTGATCAGCAAGCTCGACGCGACCACGCCGGAGGTGATCGTGGCGGAACTTGAGGCTCTGGATCGGGACGCCCGGGATTCCATGCTGGCCGAACAGGGCGGGCGCGGCGGTGCCGGGCTCGACGACGGGCAGATCAGCTCGCAGTTCCAGGTGGACGTCCGCTACAGCGGCCAGGGCCTGGTGTTGACCATCGACACCTCCGCCGACGAACTCGCGGCAGAAGGATTCGCTGGTATTGCGGCACGCTTCGATGCCCTGCACGAGCAGCTGTTCACGTTCGCGCTCGACGCGGACAAGGAGTTCGTCAACCTGCGCAGTGTCGTTCAGGGGCCGCCCGCCAACGTCAAAGCCGAGGTGCGAGGTGGTGGCTCGGGCAGCGTCGAGGACGCGGTCATCGGCGATCATCAGGTGTTTGCCGAGGGCCGCAGGCACGACGCCAAGCTCTACGAGCGCGCCCGGCTCGCCCCCGGACATCGCGTTCCGGGCCCCGCCGTCGTCACGGAAATGGACTCCACCACCCTGATCCTGCCCGGCTACGCCGCCGAGGTGGATGCGGTCGGCAATCTGCTGATCCGACCGGTCGCTTGACAGGAGCTCGCCATGCCCAGCCGCATCGAACAGACGAACAGCACACCGTTCCGCAAGGTGGACGTGGATCCGGTCACCCTCGACATCATCGAGAACGCGTTGCGCAACGCCCGCGAGGAGATGGACGCGACCCTGTTCCGCACCGCCATGTCACCCGGTATCCGCGAACAGGGTGATGCCTTCCCGATGATCGCCAACGTCGAAGGCAAGATGGTGGTGGGTCAGTTCGGTTCGTTCATTCACGGTTTCATGCAGGCCTACGATGGCGTCCTCGAAGAGGGCGACATGATCTTCACGAACGATCCCTACAGCTGCGGCGCGGCGGTGAGTCACTTGAACGACTGGCTGGTGCTCAAGCCCATCTTCAAGGACGGCCGCCACCTGTGCTGGGCCGCCCACTTCGGCCACATGACGGACATCGGCGGCAAGGTGCCGGGCTCCCTGCCCATCGACGCCCAGGACATTTTCGAGGAAGGCGTCGCGGTGCCGCCGGTGAAGATCCTGCGCAAGGGCGAGCTGCAGGAGGACATCCTGGCCATCCTGCTGCGCAACTCGCGCATGCCGCACTGGAACAAGGGCGACTTCAACGGCGTCATGGCCGCCTGCAACATGGCCGAGCGGCGCTGCATCGAGATCGCGGAGCGCTTCGGCGACGATGTGTTCTACTCCGCCATGGCGGACCTGCTCGATCGCAATCGCCGTGCCATGCACCACCTCATCCAGGAAACCGTGCCCGAGACGCGGCAGGTGTTCGAGGATTACATCTGCGACGACGGCATCGGCATGGGGCCCTACAAGATCCGCTGCAGCATGTGGCGGGAGGGTGAGAAGGTCATCTTCGATTTCGAGGGGACGGACCCGCAGAGTTCGGGATCCATCAACTTCCTGCTGAACGAAGAAATGTTCAAGATGTTCTGCGGCACGTTCATGATTTCGGTGTTCGATCCGCAGATCCTGTTCAATGACGGCTTCTACGACCTCATGGAGGTGCGGATTCCCGAGGGCTGTCTGCTGAAGCCGCGGCGCCCGGCGGCCCTGTCCTGCCGCACCCATGCGCTCGGGCGCATTTTCGACGTCATCTCCGGCCTGCTCGGCCAGGGCAGTCCGGACTTCCTCTGCGCGGCCGGTTTCTCCGACAGCCCCCACCTGATGTACTCAGGCTATGATCGCAACGGCGAGTGGTATCAGCTGTTCCAGATCGGCTTCGGTGGCATCCCGGGCCGGCCCATGGGCGACGGGCCGGACGGTCACAGCCTCTGGCCCGGTTTCACCAATGTGCCCAACGAGTACATCGAGGCGTACTTCCCGCTGCGCATCGAGACCTACGAGACCATCGCGGATTCCGGCGGACCGGGCCGCAACCGCGGCGGCAACGGCATCCGGATGGCCTATCGCTTCCTGGAGGATGGACAGATCTCCATTCACGATGACCGCTGGCTGACCTATCCCTGGGGCGTCAACGGTGGCCTGCCTGGTGGGCGCGGCAACAAGCTGCTGCGGCGGGTGGACGGCAGCGAGGAGCTGCTGCCATCGAAGTGCGATCGAATTACTGTGAAGGAGGGCGACCTGCTGTTCTTCAACACCTGGGGCGGTGGCGGAGCCGGTGATCCCCTCGAGCGCGAGCCGGAACGGGTAGGACGGGACGTGGCCCGCGGCCTGGTGACCGAGCAGGGCGCGCGCCGCTACGGTGTCGTCTGCGATGCCGCCGGTCGCGTCGATGACGAAGCGACGGCGCGCCTGCGCGACGAACTGCGTGGGCAGCGCGGCGAGATCGCGCTGTTCGACCAGGGCGGTGACATCGAGGCGATCAAGGCGCGCTGCCTGGAGGAGACCGGTCTCGAACCGCCGCGCACCCCGGAGTTCGCCCGCCGGGGTGCCGGCGTCGCCTTGCGCTGAGCCGCACGCGTGGGTCTCGCCTCCCGCAGCATCGGCCTCGGCAGCGCGCCCGCGCTGCTGGTGGTGGATGCGTCGAGAGGCTTCACGGATCCTGGCTCGCCGCTGGGTGATGATTTCGCCGCCGAGCTGGCCGTGATCAATCAGCTGCTCGATCTGGCCCACGCGCGCGGTTGGCCGGTGGTCCTGTCCACCGTGGTTTACCGGCACTCGAGCGAGGCGAAGGTGTTTCGCGCCAAGCTGCCGGATCTCGAGCTGCTGCAGGCAGGTTCACGCTGGGTGGCGTTGGATCCTGGCCTGCATCGCGGCGAGGGTGATCGGCTGCTGGAAAAGACACACCCGTCCTGCTTCCACGGCACGGATCTCGATGGATGGCTGCGGGAGCGGGGCGTGGATTCCGTCGTGGTGACGGGCTTCACCACCAGCGGCTGCGTGCGCGCGACGGCAGTGGATGCGCTGCAGTACGACTATCGCACCGTGGTGGTGAGCGACGCCGTCGGTGATCGCGACGCCGCCGCCCATGCGGCGAACCTGCGCGATCTCGAGCTCAAGTACACGGACGTCATCGACAGCCATGCCCTTGCGGCTGGCGTGGCTGCGGCAGACGGCTGACCGGGGTCAGTCCGCGTCCGGCCACGGTGAGCTGACCCGCGCAGCAACGCGATCAATTGAGCAGGCAGGGCGAGCAGGCTTTCGGTCAGGGTATTCTCTTGCCGTCCGCCAAAGGTTCACAGTAGTCGTGGCAGCCGCGACAGCGGCGCCGCAAAGCCTTTGCGAACTGCGGCATCTCGATTTCAGACACTTGGCTGGAGCCAGCAATGGACAAACTGAGCCTGCCATTCGCGGTGTTGGGACGCGTGCTATTGGGGCTGTACTTCCTGGTACCGGGCCTCACCAAGATTACGGGGTTCGCCGCCATGCAGGACTATATGGCGACCCACGGCGTGCCCTTCACGGCGCCGATGTTGGCGCTCGCCGCCATCTTGCAGATTGGCGGCGGGCTCGCGCTGATCGCGGGCTGGCGGACGCGCGAAGTCGCGTTCATGTTCGCCGGCATGGTGCTGGTCATCAACTTCTTCATGCACGATTTCTGGAACGTATACGAAGGTGGCAGTCAGGCCCACGAACTGCAGAACTTCATCAAGAACCTCGGCATTTTCGCCGGATTGTCGCTCCTCGCCGCGCATGGCGCGCCTCACGCGTCGCTTGACGCGCGGCGTTGACCGGCCGCCGCCTGTCATCCCGCCGAGACGCAGCGCGGCCCGTAAGGCAGTGAGACAGGCTGGCATGCCCCTCGACGAGATCGACCTGTCCCGGATCATCACGGCCACCTCGATCCGTGGCAGGATATTGAAGGGGGAACTTCCGGTGAGCGGCTCAGTGGTTCAGCGACAAGCTACTGGCGGCGAATGCGCATCCCCACCTTCTGCAAGGCAATGGGAATCGTGCTCGAACCGTGCTTGTCGAGTTCTCTTCAACGGAGGAAGCTCATCCCGTCATGCAATCCGTCAACCTAAGCAGGAGAGAAACATTGATCGAGCAGAACATGAAAAGGTGGCACGCCCACATGAGGGGCGAGCTTCCCGGCGGACTGGATGAACTGCTGGCGGACGACTGTGTATTCTTCTCGCCGGTGGTGTTCACGCCGCAAAAGGGCAAAGACCTGACCAGGATGTACCTGTCGGCCGCCGGCAGCACCTTCGGTGACGGCGACACCGACCAGCAGCCGGGGCAACCCGGCTCCAAATTCCGCTACACGAAAGAAATACTCGGTGAGCATCACGCAGTGCTCGAATTCGAGTCGGAGATCGAAGGCACATACATCAACGGCATCGACATGATCAGCTGGAACGACGCCGGCCAGATTTGCGAGTTCAAAGTGATGATCCGTCCGCTGCAGGCGGTCAACATGCTGCACGCGAAAATGAAGGCGATGCTGGAGAAGATGCAGGGTTGAAGCCGGCAGCCTGACTCACGTTCATCCTGTCCGTAGCGAGGCGGCGGGTGCGCCCGGCGGGCTGCATCTTCCCGAGGGCGGCCGTGTTTTTCAGCAGCTTCGAGCCGGAACGATGGTTCTGAATCAAACCTCCAGGCCCTCGACGACCAACTGCAATCGTCGCGCACCGTTCCACCAGTTCGCTTCCGGGCGAAACAGCAAACGTACCGGCACGCCGAGATCCACCGGACAATCGACGCCGGCATGGAACCAGACCGCCTCAAGATTCGGCCGCAGGCTCAATCGCCAGTGGGTGCCGTCCTGCCCCATGGCTCTGGCATCCGTCACCACGAAGGCGGCGCTGAACAGCGGCGGCTCGAATTCGCGACCGAAGGGTTCGAGGACGGCCAGGCCATCCACCAGATCGAGATCGATCTGCCGGGGAGAAAGCTCCGCGTCCACGTAGCGCTTCGGGCCCAACGCCTCCTCGCTGAATTGCGCTTTCACCACGCCCTCGAACAGGGTGGCAAAGCCGTCGAAGTCGGCTGCGCTGAAAGTCAGCCCAGCGGCGCCAGTGTGCCCCCCGAAGCGATGCAGCATGCCCGGAGCTTGGGCATCGATGCTGCGCAGGGCCGCGCCGATATCGAATCCGGGTACGCTGCGACAGGAACCCGTGAGCGTGCCGTCGCCATGCATGACCGGCGAACAGCACACGGTCGGTCGGCCGAAGGCTTCCACCAGACGGCTGGCGACAATGCCGTGCACGCCCGCATGGCCGTCAGGAAAGTGCAGTACGAGGCCGGACCGCCCGTTCGCCACCAGCTCCCGCGCCTTGCCGAAGCCCTCCTCCTGCAGTCGCTGCTCGATGGTCTTGCGGGCCTGATTCATGCGCGTCAGGGTCGCGCCATGGTCGATGGCCTCCTGCCAGGAATCCGCCAGCAGGAAGCGCACGGCTTCCATGGCATCGTCGAGACGTCCCGTAGCGTTAATGCGCGGGCCGAGCCCAAAGGCGAGATCCGAAGCCAGCAGCGGGGCCGCGCCGTCCCGACGCATGGCCGAGAACGCCTGCCAGCATGGCCGCAGGCCCGCCTCGATGAGCTTCAAACCCGCCTTGAGCACGCGGCGGTTGTTGATGCTGCGGGACAAGCTGACGCAATCCGCCACCGTGCCCAGCGCTACGTAGTCCAAAAGACGCCCCAAACCCGGGGCATCGGCAGAAAGTGCTCCCGCATCGATCAGGCCGTTGCGGGTGTGGCACATCAGCAGCCAGGCCACCATCACCCCTGCGATGCAGGTATCCGGATAGGCGCTGCTCGCATCCAGCGGACTGACGCAAGCCAGCGCCGCCTCGGGCACGCCTTCCCCCGGCAGACCATGATGGTCCGTGACGATGACGTCGATGCCAGCCGCCGCGAGGCGAGCGATGCGCGGTCCATCCGACGACCCCATGTCGGCGGTGATGATCAGTGTCGGTTGCGGGTCGGCGGCGAGCATACGCTCGCAGAGCGAGTCCGAAAGACCATAGCCTTCCATGAGCCGGAGCCCGATGTAGTGCTGAATGCGCGCCGCGGGATGCCTGAAATGCTCCGTCAGCGCCCGGAATAGCAAGGCATGGGCGGTGACGCCATCGACATCATGGTCGGTGGCGAGACCGATCACCTCGCCGTTACGAAGCGCACGGGCGATGCGCGCGACGGCTTTGTCGATATCCGGCAGGCCGCCCGGATGATCGAGGTCTGTGAGTCTGTGCCCCAGCAGCGCGCTCGGCTCCACGCCAGCGGCAGCGGCCCGCTGGGCGATGACCCGAGCGGCGACAGGATGCAGCCCGAGATCTTCAGCGGCACGATGCAGCGACTCTGGCGCGCTGCGATAGATGATGGTGGGTTGCACGATGGGACCAGGAACAGCACAGGAGAGATCCATGATCGCAGATCACGCCATGTGAGCGAGCAACAGCCCCATGGATCGTCCGGAATCGTTCGTGAATGCTTTGCTCTGCCATGGCTCAGGATGCCCCCGTGCGCCATGTGGAAAACGACATCCTCAAAGGAAATGCTGCGTTCCTGGCGAAGACGCTTGTTCTTCGCTGGGTCCCAGAGGATCGTTTTCGTTGCCAGGAGCTGAGCACAATGTGTGCTCTTTGTGCTCAGCTCCTGGCCACGGTGAGCTGCCGCGGGCGGGGGCATAGCCCTCGTGGAAGGCTGCCTCGAGTGTGCGCAGTTCGACGCGGTTGCGGGGGCTGATCTGCCCGGCGTGGGCGCTGTCCGGATGGTGGAAGCGGCGGCTGCGGCGATTGCCCACCCAGCCTGGGGGTGGCGCGGGCAGGGCGAGGATGCAGGGCCAGAAGCCCGCGTTTTCGGCCATGGCCCGGCGTTGCGCGGCCAGCAGCCGGGCCTGAAGGTCCGGCTGCTGGCCAGGGTGGTGATAGAAAAAGGCGAACCCCTGTGCCACCAGCATCTCGTTCACCATGCGGCCGTCCGGCAGGTACAGCCAGGCGAGGACGCGCCCGTAGCGGTCCTGGCCTTGATCCTCCAGCTCGAGCCTCACCCGGGTGCTCAGGACCAGTTCCTGCAGGCGGGCGTGGGCTTCCCGGGCGAAGTACTGGGGTCTGCCGTCGCGTCCGCCGGTCTCGGGTGCGTCGATGCCGAGCAGGCGCACACGTCGGCCATCCTCCAGCCGCACGGTGTCGCCATCGGCGACCCAGCGGACCCGCACCTCTTCGGCACTGACTGGGATCGCGACCGCGGCTGCCCAGAGTACGAGCAGGTATCCCAGGTGGATGGCAGGGCTTGCTGGCTTCAATTTCCGGGCTTCGTGTGTGCGGGAGGTAAGGGTGAAGTCTAGCGGAAGCCTTGCAGCGGATTGTCCACACTTTGTTTTAAGTTAATTTGGACAGAAACTTTACAAAATGGACAAAACAGCTTAGATTCCACTCACAGCATGCTTGCTGTCCAATGTTTGGCCACAGGAGTACAGACAATGTCTGCACGAACTGCAACGTTTCCCGCCATGCCGAAGTCCCTGCGTTGGTTCGCCTGCGCCATGGCCGTCCTGGCACTGGCCGCCGCCTTGACCACCCAGGCAGGCAATCACGGTCACCGGGCCGACATCGTCGATACAGCCGTCAGCGCCGGTCAATTCGAGACGCTGGTCGCGGCCGTCCAAGCTGCCGGCCTGGTCGACACGTTGAAGGGCGAAGGCCCGTTCACGGTGTTTGCCCCGACCGACGCAGCCTTCGCCGATCTGCCCGCCGGAACGGTGGAATCGCTGCTCGAGCCGGAAAATGTGGATCAGCTGCGCGCCATCCTCACCTACCACGTGGTAGCGGGAAAGGTGATGGCCGCTGACGTGGTCGAGCTCGACAGTGCCACCACGGTTCAAGGTCAGAGCGTCACCGTGTCCACCATGGGCAACGGCGTCATGATCGACAGCGCCAATGTCGTCCAGGCGGACATCGAGACCAGCAACGGTGTTATTCACGTCATCGACACGGTTCTGATTCCGAACTGATCGATCGACGCTCCCGTGCCCTTTTCCCTGTTCGACATTTGCGCCGGAAACGGCTTGAATCCATCCAGAGAGAGATGGACTCGGGGACGGGAGCATGGCTGGCTCGATCTGGCGGCGCGCTGGTCTCAGCGCGCCGCGCTTTGCGCAAGCGATGGTGGTGGCGGTTTTTGTGGTCGCCACCACGGGAGTTTTCGCGCAGGACTACATAGCGCCCCGGGTCGCCGGTGGTGAGCAGCCGGATCTCAACGGCATCTGGCAGGCCCTGAACGAAGCCAACTACGATCTCGAGCGCCACATGGCGCGCCCCTCCATGCAGCTCCGCGCCGGACCTCACGGTCCGCTCCCCTCCGTCGATACCCTCAAGCTTGGCGCCGTCGGCGCCGTGCCGCCCGGTCTGGGCGTGGTCGAGGGTGGGCGCATTCCCTACACCGAGGAAGGCCGCGCGCAGCAGCAGGCGAACCAGGCGAACTGGCTCGACCGGGATCCCGAGATCAAGTGCTATCTGCCCGGCATTCCCCGCGCCACCTATCTGCCGCACCCGTTCCAGATCGTGCAGAACGCCGACTCCATGCTGATGATCTATCAGTACGCGGGTGCGGTGCGCGAGATCTTCTTCGACGACATCGGTCCCGCGCCCATCGACTCCTGGATGGGGCAGTCCGTCGGTCGCTGGGAAGGCGACACGCTGGTGGTGGAGGTGACGGGGCAGCACGACATGACCTGGTTCGACCGCTCCGGCAATCATCACAGCGACCAGATGGTGGTCACCGAGCGCTTCACGCCGGTGAGCCCGTATCACCTGCACTACGAAGCCACCATCGAGGATCCGGTGACGTTCACGCGTCCCTGGGTGATCAGCATGCCGTTGTATCGGCGCATGGAGCCGAACGCGCGGCTGATGGACTTCAACTGCATCGAGTTCGTCGAGGAACTGCTGTACGGCGAGTGGCGCAGGCAACCGCTGGAACGCTGACGAGGGCCGCTCTATGACGGATTTCGAACGACGCACCTGCGCTCGGCCCCACTTGGCGGCGCATACACGCGCTCGCCTACAGGCGTGGCGGCGGCTTCTGGCGGCATGGGCGCTGATGCTGCTGACCCCGCTCGCATTCGCCGACATTCCGCGCACGGCGGAGGGTCGTCCCGATCTGTCCGGCACCTATGATGTGGCGACATTGACGCCGCTGCAGCGGCCGGAGGCCTTCGGCGACAACCTGTTCCTGACGCCGGAGCAGGCCGAGCGCATGCAGGCCCAGGAGCGGGCGCTGATGGCCAGCGGTCAGGCGCGCAGCGACCCCGACCGGGACGCGCCGCCCGCGGGCGGTGACGGCTCCACGGGTGCCGCCGGAAACGTGGGTGGCTACAACACGTTCTGGATCGACCGCGGCGACTCCGCCATTCTCATCGACGGCAAATTCCGTACGTCCATCATCACCGATCCGCCCGATGGTCGCCGGCCGCCGCTGACGGCCGAGTCCCGGGAAATGCTCATGGCGCGGCGTGAGTTCGCGCGGCAGAACACGGGCGAGGCGTGGTGGCTCGAGTACGACGGCCCCGGCCCCTACGACGATCCCGAACTGCGCCCGCTGGGCGAACGCTGCCTGCTGGGCTTCGGCTCCACGGCCGGGCCGCCGATGCTGCCGGTGCTCTACAACAACATCAAACGCATCGTGCAGACGCCGGATCACGTGGTGATCGTGATCGAAATGAACAACGATGCCCGCATCATCCGCATCGACGACGAACACGAACCGGCGGATGTCCGGCGCTGGCTCGGCGATTCCGTCGGTCGCTGGGAGGGCGATACGCTGGTGGTCGAGACGACGAACTTTCGGCCCCAGACCGGGCTCGGTTTCGCCAGCGAGAACCTGCACGTGGTCGAGCGCTTCGAGCGCATCGACGCGGATACGTTGCGCTACACCTTCACGGTGGAAGATCCGACGGTCTGGACCGCGCCGTGGAGCGGCGAGTACCCCTGGCCCGCCACTGACGATCGGATGTATGAGTACGCCTGCCACGAACACAACTACGCCATGGGCAACATTCTGCGTGGCGCACGCGTGCTGGAAGCCGACGTCCTGGAGGCGCAGGCTGACGGCGAGTGAATCGAGCGAACAGAGGAGGGGACAGGATGCAGAGTCGACCCAGACTCATGGGAGTGCTGGTCGTGCTGGCGCTGGCTGCGGGCGCTTCCGCGCCGGCGCTGGCCCACCACGCCTTCGGCGCCGAGTTCGACCCCAACAGGCCGGTGGTGCTGCGGGGACCGGTGACGCGTGTCGAGTGGGTGAACCCGCACGCCTGGATCCATCTGGAGGTGACCAACGAGGACGGTTCCAAGGACGTCTGGATGGTGGAGGGCGGCACGCCGAACACGCTGCTGCGGCAGGGGCTGTCGCGGGACACCCTGAAGCCCGGGACCTTCATCGTCGTCGACGGCTATCAGGCCAAGGATCGATCGAACCGAGCCAACGGCCGTGACGTGACGTTCGAGGACGGCACGAAGGTGTTCATGGGGTCATCCGGTACCGGCGCACCCCGGGACGGTCGCGATCCCCGGGAGCCGCCGCGTCGGGCGACGCCGGACTGAGACTGCTCACCTGAGGCCCCGACAATACTGCAACGGCGCCCTTCTCACGCTGCTTCTGCTGTGGGGCGGGTCACAGCGCGCAGAGGCCGAGGAGCAGGCCTTCGGCGCCCGGCTCTACGATGGGCGCTGCGCCGCATGCCATACCGGAGCGGAAGACAGCCGCGTTCCGTCCCTGGATGCCATGCGGCAACTGCCGGCCCGTCGGGTGCTGGCGTCACTCACCGAAGGTGTGATGCAGGAGCAGGCAGCCGGGCTGTCGCAGGCGGAATTGCGCGCGATCGTCGCCTATGTCGCCGGGCGTGACGCCCCGGCGGCGCCGCTGGCGGCGGCGTTCTGCACCGATCGCAGCATAGGCGCGCTGTCCCGAACGGTTTCTGGCTGGGGGCTGGCCGCGGGCAGCCGTCGCTTCCAGGACGCTGCCGCCACCGGTATTCATGCGGGTAACGTCTCATCGTTGCGTCTGAAATGGGCCTTCGGATTGCCGGGTACCCGGAGCGCGCGCTCCCAGCCGGTGCTGGCGGGCAATCTGCTGATCGTCGCCAGCACCAGCGGCGACCTGTTCGCGCTCGATGTGCACAGCGGCTGCATCAAGTGGCACTACGCCTCCGCGGTACCGCTGCGCACGTCGCTGGCGCTGGGGCAGGTCGAAGATCGAACCCTGGTGTTCGTTGGCGACACCGGCGGTTTCATCCAGGCGGTCGATGCGGTCTCGGGGACGTTGCGCTGGCGCGTGCAGGTGGGTCTGTTCGCGGCTTCCATGCTCACCGGCGCGCCGGTGGTGCACGGTGACCGCCTGGTCGTGCCCATCTCCTCGATGGAGGTGGGCCTGGCGCGGGATCCCCAGCATGAGTGCTGCCGCACGCACGGCGGCGTGCGCATGCTGGACACCGGAACCGGCGAGATTCTCTGGACCACGCGACTTGCGGAGACCGCTACGCCACGGGGCGTGAGTGCGGCCGGAGTGCAGCAATGGGGACCCTCCGGCGTGACGGTTTGGAGTACGCCGACCGTGGATGCCAGGCGTGGGCTGGTCTACATCGGCACCGGCCAGAACTATTCGCACCCTGCCACCGCCTACAGTGACGCCGTGCTGGCGCTGGATCTCGACACAGGCGAGGTGGCGTGGGCCTTTCAGGGCCTGGCGGGGGACATCTGGAACATGGCCTGCACCTGGCGCGATCCCGGACCGAACTGCCCTGAGGATGCCGGTCCGGACCACGACTTCGGTGCCGCCGTGATCATCGCGCGCACGGGCAGCGGCAAGGAGATTCTGCTGGCGGGGCAGAAGTCCGGCGAGGTGTTCGCGCTGGATCCGGATGCCGGCGGCAAGTTGCTTTGGCAGCGGCGGGTCGGTGCCGGATCCCCGCTCGGTGGTGTGCACTGGGGCATGAGCGCCGCGGAGGATCGCCTCTTCGTGCCCATCGCGGATCCGGCCTTTTCCATGCCGCGGTATCAGCCGCGTCCAGGACTGTACGCGCTGGCATTGGAGGATGGTCGGGAGCTCTGGGCGGCCCGTCCGGTGGCAGCGTGCGCACTCGGGGAGGCGGTCTGCCGCTTTCACTTTCGGCTGTCGGCAGCGGTCACAGCGGTACCCGGTGTCGTATTCGCGCCCGGCCTCGACGGGCAGCTGCGGGCATTCGCCGCGGCGGACGGCGCGCTGCTCTGGAGCTTCGATACGGCCCGCGAGTTCGACACGGTCAATGGCGTCGCCGCTGAGGGCGGATCCATGGACAACGCGGGTGCGGTCGCCGCGGACAGCATGCTGTTCGTGCAGTCCGGCTACGGCGGCTTCGGCCAGCTCCCCGGCAACGTCCTGCTCGCCTTCGAACTCGACTAACGTATCGCAAGATTCCTGCGAGGCTCAGTGGGAGCCTACGTCCGCGAAGCGGGCGTCGCGATTGGCGAGGCGTTTGAATCGGGCGACAGTCCTCGATCGCAACGCCGGCCTATGCGGCCCAGCGACGTTCGCTGCGTCGCCTTCGGCGCCTGCAGCCTCCCACAGTCAGGAGAATCCGATCCAGCGACCCGCTGCGGCCACGGTGAGCCACAGCCCCATGGAGGCGATGCCGATCAGCAGATTCACCGCCGGACGACTCGCTGCAAGCGTGTGCTGCGTGCCGAGCAGCGGATTGCGCACAGCAAGTACGAACGCGATGGCCGTAACGAGCGCGATCATCTTCACCCAGAACGAGGTGTTGAAATAGCACTTCACCGCTTCCGACAGGAACAGCGGAATACCGGTTGCGAACATCAGCCCGAGGCTGGCGAAGAACCAGGGTCGCGCCGTGCGCATCACCGCCGCCACCGGCTGATCCCGGAAAATCAGCCCCAGCAGCCGCAGATCCACTGCCAGCACGGATCCCCCAAGAGACGCGAGCCCGATCAGGTGCCCGCTCTGGATCACAGGGAACAGCCACATGGACTCGCGGATGATGCGGCCGAGCCCGGTGGTCTCCGCCTGCTCGAACAGCAGCAACCAGTCGATCCCGCTCACTGGGACAGCTCCGCCATGGTCACCACGCAGCCGGCTGCCCAATTGATGAAGTCGGGCTGAGGCTGGCGGTCACAGTCGAACCAGTTGTAGGCGATCATGCGGCCGGTGACGATGACGCCCGCCCACAGTCCCAGCGAGGTTCCGGCGCTGAGTCGTGCGCCCAGCGGCGGCCGCTCCCAGCCGTCCCACAGCGCCCGGTCCCGCTTCACCCGGCGGTGAAACAGCCAGGCGTTGATGCCGGCGGCGACCATCAGGATCACCTTTATCCGGAACCAGATGCTCTCGTAGGTCCGCACTGGAATGGCGTAGAACAGCAGCAACCCGGTGATGATCATGAGGGCGAAGCCCGCCACCGTGAACGGCAGCACCCGGGCGGTGACTTCGGAGACCGGCACGCGGGTGAACAGTGCCCCGAGCAGACGCAGATCGACGATGGCCAGGGTGCCGAGGAACAGCATCAGCGTGAGGACGTGGGTCGTCTCGATCAGGGGGTACATGTGCAGCGATTCGACCAGCGCGATGCTGCCCTGGGTGCCGGCCAACCACTCGACGAAGGCGCGCATGGACACGGGCCCGGTCACTGCATCATGAGATCAGGCTGCTTATCGATCAGGTAGCGCTGATGGCAGGCCAGGCAGGCCTGGTAGAGCTCGCCGCCGAGATCGAAGATGGCCTCGGCATCGCGCTGCTCCGCTGCGATGAACGTACGCCCGCCGATCTCGGTCATGGCCTCGGACAGTCGTCCCCAGTCCTCGTCGTCACGCTGACGGTCGGGACGCATGAGCAGGTAGCCCGATTCGCCGATCACCGACGCGGCGTGGCGGACGCGATCCCAGCCTTCCGCCGTGGTGGGGGCGAGGTCTTCCGTGCCTTCCATGGTCGTGATGGAGCCCGCTGAGCGCCAGATCACCCCGGCTGCTGGATCGAGGACCCAGGCCATCAGATCCTGCATGTCGTCGTGCTCATGGTCGTGGGAGTGATCATGACCGTGGTGATCGTGATCGTGCCCGTGATCGTGAAGCTCATGCTCGGCCGCGGGGGCATGACCCCAGGCTGGCAGCAGCGCAACACACAGCACACCCAGCGCAGTGCAGGTTCGCAGCACCATGACGTCCCCTCTCCCCGATCGGCGCCGGGTCAGCGTACCACAGCGATCTCAGCCGTCGGAGCGCTCAGGCGCGCTGCAGCTTCGCCTCGCCCTCGTTCACGCGCCAGGCCGGGCCCCGCAACGGCTGATAGGTCTGCGACAGGACGGTGGTGACGAAGTGCCAGCGGCCGGTTGCGGCCTCGGGCGTCACATCGAGTTCCAGCCATCCGCGCCGGGACGAATCCAGATAGACCAGCTCCGGATTCTTCTCGACGAAGCGCTCGGCCAGGATTCCGGGTGGCGCCGGGACGATCTCCATGCCCGGCGATGTGACTGAGGGCGTTGCGAACTCCACGCCGGCAGGACGCCCGGCGTCATCGGCAAGGTTGAAGGCCCAGCCGTTGTGCGTGTCGCCGGCCAGTGAGATGAGGTTGCTGTCGTGACTGCGCGCGGCGGCGAACACGCGCTCCCGAGCCGCCGGATAGCCGTCCCAGGCATCCAGGTTGAACGGCAGCCCCGCCTCGGCAATGCGCAGCAGGCGCTCCGCGGTCGGGCGGGTGAAAGGACCGTCGTCACTGAAGCGGACGATGTCCATCAGGTCGGGGAGGTGAACCTTACCCATCAGCACCTGCTGTCCGAGAATCTGCCAGGGTGTGCGCGTGGCCTTCAGGCGCTGATCCAGCCAGGCCAGCTGCTCGGCGCCGAGGATGCTGCGGGCGGGATCCTCGAGTTCCTTGCGGAAGCGGTCAGCGTCGGTGGCGGGATCGCCGAGGTGCTCGCCGTAGAGCAACGGTTCACTGCGGCCGATGAGTCGCGCATCGAGCATGATCAGGTCGGCCAGGCCGCCGAAATCGAAGTGGCGATAGATCCGGAGCGGGTCGCCGTCCTCCGCGTCGCGGATGGGCAGCCACTCCCGGTACGCCTGCACCGAGGCACGCTTGCGGTCGTACCAGGAGCCCTGGGTCTCGTCGTGGTTCTCGGCGCCGTGGCGCCAGGAGTCGTTGGCGGATTCGTGATCGTCCCAGACGGCGATCATGGGATGCGCGGCGTGCACTGCCTGCAGGCCGGCTTCGGTTCGATAGACCGCGTGGCGGGCCCGGTAGTCGTCCAGCGTGACGATCTCGTGTTCGGGCTCGACGTGGTGGCCGAAATTGATCGCATGGGGGTTCGCGTAGCCGCCCTGGGCGTACTCGTAGATGTAGTCGCCGAGGTGCAGCACCGCGTGGATGTCGTCGCGGCCGGCAATGTCGTGGTAGACGTTGAAGTAGCCCTGAGGATAGTTGGAGCAGGACACCACGGCGAGTTTCAGTCCGCGAACACCGTCCTGCGGCAGGGTCCGGGTGCGGCCGACGGGGCTGGTCGCGTCACCCGACGAGAACCGGTAGAAGTACGTTCCGCCGGCTTCCAGGCCGGATGCGTCCACCTTCACCGTGTAGTCTCGATCGGCATCGGTAACTTCGGTGCCATTGGAGACGATGCGCTTGAACGCCTGATCCTCGCTGACCTGCCAGCGGACCTCCACGGGTCCTGACGCGCCAGGCTTCGGCGTGATCCGCGTCCAGAGTATGACCCGATCCGCCAGCGGATCGCCGCTGGCCACGCCATGACGGAA
>SKUB01000023.1 GCA_007122315.1 Pseudomonadales bacterium
CAGCTCAACCGCTCCCTCGAGCAGCGTCCGAACAAGCGCCCACAGATGGCGGATCTTCGCGAGTGCGTCACCGGCGATACCCGGGTGCTGCTGGCAGACGGAACCCCCGTTCCCATCGCGGCACTCGCCGAAGGCGCAGCGTGCGTCTGGTCCATGGACGATGCGGGTTGCGTAAGAAAGTCGGTGGCCACACAGGTCTGGGAGGTGGGCCAGCGGCCAGTGGTGCGCGTCTCTCTCGCCAGCGGACGCGTGATCCGCTGCACACCTGATCACCGGTTGCGCGCGCTCTGGGATTGGAAACCGGCCGCTGATCTGCGTCCCGGGGACCGTATCGCGCTGGCCCGGCGGTTGCCGGAACCGGAATCGCCCGCTCAGTGGTCCGAGCACGAAGTGGTCCTGCTGGCCCATCTCGTCGGCGACGGCAGCTATGTGAAAGGCCAACCCCTGCGTTACACGACGGCCAATGAAGACAACAGCCGGGTCGTCGCCGACGCTGCGGTGGCCATGGGTTCGAAGGTCAAGCGTTACCCGGGCAGGGGCAACTGGCACCAGCTCGTGATCAGCGGCAACGGCAATCGATGGCACGCCCTCGGAGTCGGCAAGTGGCTGAAGGAGCTGGGGCTGTTCGGCCAGCGGTCCCATGACAAGACGCTCCCGGCAGACATCTTCCGGCTCGCCAATGATCAGCTCGCGTTGTTTCTGCGCCATCTCTGGGCCACGGACGGCAGCATCACCGTGGCAGCCAGTGGCCGCGTGCGGCTCTATTTCTCATCGGCCAGCAGACAGCTGGTGGACGACATCGCGTTGCTGCTGCAGCGCTTCGGCATCGTCGGCCGCATTCGCCATACCCGTCATGGTGACGGACGCGGCTGGTTTACGCTGGACGTTTCCGGCGTGGCGGATCAGCGCCGTTTCATGGACGAGATCGGTGTGTGCGGTCCGCAGGCGGCAGGTGAGGCGGCGGTGCGATCCCGGCTCGAGGCGCTAGCTGGCAACAGCGATGTGGATACGCTGCCGGCGGAAGTCTTCGACCACGTGCGCAGCGAAATGGCGCGTCTCGGCATCTCCCACCGCGCCATGGCTGCGGAGCGCGGCACGGCCTACGGCGGCAGTTCTCACTTCAGCTTCGCGCCCTCGCAGCAGACCCTCGAAGCGTATGCGGAGCGACTCGATGACGACCGGCTGCGGGCACTGCTCAGGAACGATCTGTTCTGGGACCGGGTCGTCGAGGTCGAGGCTGACGGCGAAAGCAGCGTCTACGACCTTACGGTGCCGGGGGATGCGTGCTGGTTCGCAGAGGGCATTGCCAGCCACAACTCGGGCGCGATCGAGCAGGACGCAGACGTGATCCTGTTCGTCTATCGGGACGAGGTCTACAACCCGGAGTCGGCGGACAAGGGCACGTCGGAGATCATCATCGGCAAACAGCGTAACGGCCCCATCGGCATGGTCCGGCTGGCCTTCGTGGGCCACCTCACCCGTTTCGAATCGCTGGCGCCCGAGCGCTACGAGCAGTACTGATGCACCGCCTGATCCGGGCGAGCATCGATCTGCGTGCCCTCAGGCGCAACTTCGCCCTGGCCCGGGAGCGTGCCGGGCGTCGCGCCGTCTGGCCGGTGGTGAAGGCGGATGCTTACGGCCATGGCGTCAAGGCGGTGGTGCATGCGCTGGCCGATGCGGACGGGTTCTGTGTCGCTGACCTCGACGAGGGCCTGGCGCTGCGGGGTCTCGGCGTTACCTGTCCGGTGCTGGTGATTCAGGGGGTCTACTCCGGTGCCGGTCTGGCGGCAGCTGCCGCGGCTGGACTGACGCTGGGCGTACATGATCCTGAGCAGCTCGCACTCATAGAGAGGGACGCGCCTGCGCTTGCTGCAGGCAGCCTGCGCCTGTGGCTCAAGCTGGAGACAGGCATGCACCGCCTTGGTCTGATGCCGGACGCGGCGCTGGAGGCCAGGGAGCGCTGCGCGCGGCTCGATGCAGTGGCCGAGCTCGGCATGATGACCCACTTCGCCTGCGCGGATACCGTCGATCACGTGCTGACGGATGCCCAGGCCACCGAATTCGGCATGGCGACGCTGGGGGCGGACGGTCCGGTCAGCGCCTGCAATTCCGCTGCCCTGCTCACCGGCGCTTTCCAGCGTGACACGGTGGTGCGCCCGGGCATCATGCTCTATGGCGGCACGCCGTTGCTCGGCCGCACCGCGGCGGGGTTGTCCCTGGCGCCAGTCATGACCCTTCGGAGTCGGGTGATCGCGGTGAAGGACGTGGCGGTGGGCGACACGGTGGGGTACGGCGCCACCTGGGTCGCGAAGGAGACGACCCGCATCGGCCTGGTGGCTGCGGGCTACGGTGACGGCTATCCACGCCATGCGGCCACAGGCACGCCGGTACGCATCGGCAACTGTGACGTCCACACCTTGGGCCGCGTCTCCATGGATTCCCTCGCCGTGGATCTGCGCACGGCGGGGCACGTGCGCCCGGGCGACGAGGTGGTGCTCTGGGGGCGGGGGCTGCCCGTGGATCTGGTGGCTGCGGCGGCTGGCACCATTGGCTACGAACTGCTGGCGGGCCTCACGGCGCGGGTTCCCCGGGAAATCGTCGGCGGGGAGCAGGTCTGACATGGCCAAGGCGCGGCAGAAGGAAACCTGGGTCTGCCGCGATTGCGGTGCTGAGCACAGCAAGTGGCAGGGGCAGTGCGCCGGCTGTGGTGAATGGAACACGCTGGAGCAGGTGCTCGGCGCCGGCGCTGCCGCCGGCCGCACGGGCAGCGGCTGGAGCGGCCAGCAGTCATCGGTGACGCGGCTGGCGGAGGTCGGTCTCGATGCCGAGACGCGGATCGGCACCGGCATGCGCGAACTCGATCGGGTGCTTGGGGGCGGGCTGGTGCCTGGCTCCGTGCTCCTGATGGGCGGCAATCCGGGGGCCGGCAAATCGACGCTGCTGCTGCAGGTGAGCTGCGCACTGGCGGCGCGCATCGGCGTGCTCTACGTCACCGGAGAAGAATCCCTGCAGCAGATCGCCCTGCGGGCACGGCGTCTGGAGCTGCCGCAGGACGCGCTGAAGCTGGCGGCGGAGACCCGGGTGGAGGCCATCATCGCCCATGCTTCGCGGGAGCGGCCCGGGCTGGTGGTGGTGGACTCCGTGCAGACCCTGCAGACCGAGGCGGTGGACGGTGCGCCGGGCGGTGTGACCCAAGTCCGCGAGGCCACGGCCCGCCTGGTGCGCTTCGCCAAGGAGTCCGGGGCGGTAGTGGTGCTGGTGGGTCACGTGAACAAGGAAGGCGGGTTGGCGGGCCCGAAGGTGCTCGAACACATGATCGACACCTTCATGATGCTCGAGGACGCTGCCGACTCCCGCTACCGGACGCTGCGTGGGCATAAGAACCGCTTCGGTGCCGTCAACGAACTCGGCGTGTTCGCCATGACCGACCGGGGTCTGAAGGAGGTGGCGAACCCATCCGCGATCTTCCTGGCCCGTGACAGCGAGCCGGCGGCGGGCAGTCTGGTGGTGGTGGTATGGGAGGGCACCCGGCCGCTGCTGGTGGAGGTGCAGGCCCTGGTGGACGACGCTCAGGGTGCGCATCCCCGTCGGGTCACGGTCGGCGTCGAATCGAACCGGCTCGCCCTGCTGCTGGCGGTGCTGCACCGCCACGGGGATGTCAGCCTCGGGGTCAAGGACGTGTTCGTAAACGTGGTCGGCGGTATCCGGGTGGCGGAGACCGCCAGCGACCTCCCGGTGCTGCTGGCAGTTCTGTCGAGTCACCTGGACGTGCCCCTGCCGCGGGAGCTGTTCGCGTTCGGCGAAGTGGGGCTGTCCGGCGAGGTCCGGCCGGTGCCGAACGGCCAGGAGCGCCTGCGGGAGGCAGCCAAGCACGGCTTCACCCGGGCGTTCTGTCCCGTCGGCAACAAACCGCGGGAGAAGATTCCAGGTCTCGAAGTACAGGCCGTAAGCACGCTGAAACAGGCGATCAACGCCCTGTTCCCCTGAAGGTTGTCCCGGTCTGGCTGAGGAGCCGCCCATCGCGACGAGGCTGCAAGGAATGTCCAGAGTGCTTGCCACCGGCGGCAGCCTGCTGCTGTTGCTGGCGCTCGCCGTGCTGCTGCCTGCCCGCAGTTTTCTGCCTGGCGATCGCCTGCTCGTCGAGACCCTGACCAGCTTCGCCCCGCAATACGCGCTGCTGGCTGTGGCCATGGGACTCTGGCTGTGGTGGCGACGCCGGTGGCTGCGTGGGCTCGCATTCATGCTGCTGCTGGTTCCGGAACTGGCAGGTTTCCTCGGCAGCCGCAGCAGCGTCCAGCCTGATGAACTGGCGTCGGCCCATCCGCGGCTGATGGTATTCAGCGCCAACCTGTTCGAAAGCTCGCGGGCGGTGCGCTCGGCAGTGGATCAGGTGGAGGCGCTGGATGCGGACCTGGTGTGGTGGAGCGAGTTTCCCCGCGATCTCGATCCCGACACCCGTGCCCGGGTAGGTGAGCTCGATGCCCGTTACCCCTTCGGCTTCGAACTCGCTGCGGCGGATGGGCGCGACATCCGCTTCCTGAGTCGCTACCCGCTGCGCACGCGGCAGACATTCGAACCACCGCTTACCTCCGGGCGGCCGGCACTGAGACTGAGTCTGGACGTGCGCGGACAGCTGTTGACGGTGTTCGCGCTGCACACCCATCCGCCCACGTCCGCTTGGAGTCTCCGCGCCCGTAACGAGACCCTGGACTGGTTGCAGGAAGAACTCGCCGCGCTGGATGGTCGCGCCATCGTCATGGGCGATCTCAATACGTCTGCTTTCGCGCCGCGATTCGCCGAACTGATCCGGGAGGGCGGCCTCGACTGTGCGTCGCCGTGGCGCTGCGCGGTGGCGTCCTGGCCCACGTTCGTTCCCTTTCTGCTCACGCCCATCGATCACATCCTGGTGGGCGGCGACCTCGCCGTCACCCAACTGCGTCGTGGTCGATTTACGGGCTCCGATCATTTTCCCGTAGTGGCGGAGATTGTGTTTCTGTAACGATCTGCTTCTTGACTGCGGGGAATGGACTCTGAAACTATCCCGCAACAATATCGACAAAATGATCGGTAAATCTGCGGCCACCGG
>SKUB01000019.1 GCA_007122315.1 Pseudomonadales bacterium
ATGGTCGAACATCTTGCGCGCAGCGGCACGGGTCTGCGACCCCACGCCAAGATGCACAAGACGCCCGTGGTGGCGCGTCGGCAACTCGAACTTGGTGCCATCGGCATCTGCTGCGCGAAGGTGTCGGAGGCGGAAGTCATGCGTGCCGCCGGCATCGAGCACATCCTGATCACGTCCCCGGTAGCGAGTGCGGACAAGATGGCGCGGGTGGTCGCCCTGGCCGCCCGCAGCGAGGATGTGCGCATCGTCGTCGATGATGCGGCCTGCGCACGGGCGCTCGGAGAGACGGCGCGAAACACCGGAATCCGGCTCAAGGTACTGGTCGACCTCGATCCCCGTATGGGGCGCACCGGCGTGGCTCTGGGTCAGCCGGCACTCGAGCTGGTACGTGTGGTTGCCGGCTGTGACGGGCTGCAGTTCACGGGTCTGCAGCAGTACGCGGGCCAGATCATGCACCTGGAAGATGCAGCGGAACGCCGCCGCAGGGCGAAGGAGATCGCCGCAGCCGGGCTGGAAACACGGGATCTGATCCTGGCGGACGGCCATGACGTGGAGGTGTTCACCGGCGGCGGAACCGGTACCTTCGACGTTGACTGCGACGAGCCGGGCATCACCGATATCCAGGCGGGCTCCTATGTCTTCATGGATGAAGAGTATGCGGCCATCGGTCAGGGCAACCAGCCCCGCTTCGAGTACTTCGAGCCGGCCCTGTTCGTGCTGGTGACTGCGATCAGTCGTCCCAGGTCCGGGGCCATCACGGTGGACGGCGGGTACAAGAGTTTCGCCAGCGACAGCGTGGCCCCCGTCGCCAGGGATCTGTCCGGCGTGCGTTATCACTTCGCGGGCGACGAACATGGTGTCCTGCAGCTGCTGGAAGGCGCGCCCTCCATCGCGTTGGGTGACCGCATCCGGATGGTGACGCCGCACTGTGATCCGACCATCAACCTGCATGACTGGATGGTACCGGTGGAGGAGGACGGCATGGTCCACGAGCTTTGGCCTGTTTCGGCGCGGGGGTGCAGCTGGTGAGCTGGCAGAACTGGTCCGGCAGCGTTCGCTGCCCCTCCTCGCAGATCCAGCGACCGGCCGATGCCGACGCGCTGGCTGCCTTGATCGATGAGCATCATGGCACCGGCGCGCTGCGTGCGCTGGGCAGCGGTCACTCCTTCGTACCGTTCTGGGCGGATGGAGACACGCTGCTGGATCTGTCTGCGCTGTCCGGCCTGCAGGACGTTCGGGGCGAGGTGGCGCGCTTCGGTGCGGGCACGCCGCTGCACGCCATCGGCCCGCTGCTGGCTGAGCATGGACTGGCGCTGGTGAACATGGGCGACATCGACCGGCAGACCCTGGCCGGTGCGGTCGCAACAGGCACCCACGGTACCGGGCGGGGGCTGGGCAGTCTGTCCTCAGCGGTGCGGGCACTGGAGCTGGTGGACGGTTGCGGAGGGCAGCGCCGGGTCGAGGGCAACGCTGCCCTGGATGCTGCCCGGGTCGCGCTGGGTCTGCTGGGGGTGATGACGGCCATCGAGATGCAGGTCATGCCGGCCTATGGTCTTCGGGAGCGTAACCTCAAAGAGTCCGTCGAGCAGTGCCTGGAGCAGTTCGAAGCGCGGCTGGGGCAGCATCGGCACCATGAGTTCTGGTGGGTACCGAGGCTCGACGTCTGCATCAGCAAGACCCTGGACAGCATCGCCATTCCAGCGCAGCCGCGCCTCGATGAGCTGCCCTTCGGCGAGGAGGGTGAGCGCTGGGGGGCTTCCTGGCAGGTGTTTCCCTCGGTTCGCGACCTGAAGTTCAACGAGATGGAGTACGCGATTCCGGCCGCTGCAGGCCTGGACTGCTTCCGCGCCGTGCGCCGCTGCATGCTCGAGCGTTTTCCGAAGCTGTTCTGGCCTGTGGAGTATCGGATTCTGGCGGGCGACGCCGGCTGGCTGTCGCCGACGCAGGGCGGCGAGGTGGCCACGGTGTCCATCCATCAAGCGGCGGAGGAGGACCCCACGGAATTGTTCGCCGCTGTGGAGCCGATCCTGCGTGATCATGGCGGGCGCCCTCACTGGGGCAAACGCCACACGCTCGGACGTGGTGATCTCGAAGACCTGTATCCGCGGTTGACCGACTTCGTGGCACTGCGCCGCGAATGGGATCCTGACGGTCGCTTCCTGACCGGCTACCTGGCGGAGCTGTTCCTGTGACGGCGTTCGTGAATCGGTGACCGATGCAGGCTAGGATAGGCCCTTCGCTTGCTGACATGGGATGACGTGCTTTGCTCGAGCTGGTGAAGGCCGGCGGCTGGCTGATGGTCCCGATCATCATCTGCTCGGTCCTCGCCGCCGCAATCTGTATCGAACGGCTCTGGTCTCTCAAACCATCCCGGATCGCACCTCGGCATACGCTCGCCATGGTGTGGGGTTGGTTGAAGAAGGGCGAATTCGATTCGAAGCGCATGAAGGAGCTGCGCCAGGGCTCGCCGCTGGGCGAGATCCTTGCAGCCGTGCTGGTCAATCATCGCCGCGGGCGCGATGCGATGAAGGCCAGCGTCGAGGAAACGGCGGGGCAGGTTCTGCATGAACTCGAGCGCTACCTCACGGCACTGGGTACCGTGGCCGCCATTGCACCGCTGCTGGGGCTGCTCGGAACCGTGATCGGGATGATCGAGGTGTTCAATGTCATTCGGCTGGAGGGCACCGGCGATCCCAATCTGCTTGCCGGTGGTATCTCAGAAGCCCTGATCACGACGGCGACGGGGATCAGCGTCGCCATCCCGGCACTCATCTTTCATCGTTACCTGACGCGACGCGTGGACGACCTCGTGCTGACTATGGAGCAGGAAGCGAACAAGCTCGTCGAGCTTCTGAACGCGGATGACGAGCACCAGGAAGCGTCGTGAAGTTCCGGCGCAGGCGCTCTCCGGATGTGGGTATCGATCTGACGCCACTGATCGATGTGGTGTTCCTGTTGCTGATCTTCTTCATGGTGACCACCACCTTCGTCCGCGAAGGTGGCATCACCCTGGAACTTCCGGAAGCGGACACCGAGGAGGTTGCCCGGCCTGCGGAACCCCTGCAGATCACGGTAAGCGTCGACGGTGGCTACACCGTCAACGGTGAGCCGGTCGGCGATCAGACTGTCGCCGGCCTGATGGCCGCCATGCGAGGTGCCGTCCGTGATGACGGCGACGTGCCGGTGTTGATCAGCGCCGACGCTCGCGCCCCTCATGCCGCGGTGGTGCGCGTTATGGACGTCGCGGGCCGGCTCGGATTCGAGCGGGTGCGCATCGCCACCCAGCCGCCTACGGAGGAGGGTGGGCCTTGACCGCAGTGGTCGTGGCCACCGACCTCCGACTCTACGGCCGACTGCTCGGCTACGTTCGACCCCACTGGTTCCACTTCACTCTCAGCATACTCGGGTTCGCTGCGTACGCCGCTTCGCACGTCGCCTTTGCGGAGCTGCTGGTCTTTACCGTAGACAGCGTGCGTGCCTTCAACACCGGAGTCGACATCAGCCGCGAACGGCTGCTGATTCCGCTGGGGATCGTGGCGGCAGTGGCCGTGCGCGGACTCGGTTCGTTTGCCGGCGTGTACTTTCTCAACAAGGTCGGCAACCGGGTCGTCCATGATCTGCGCTGCGACATGTTCGACCGGCTCATGGCATTGCCGACTGCCTTCTACGAGCGCAGCAGCCAGGGGCATCTCGTCTCCCGGGTCACCTACACCGTTACGCAGGTCACCGGAGCGGCAACCAAGGCGCTGGAGGTCGTTGTCCGTGAAGGGCTCACTGTGATCGGACTCACCGCCTGGCTGCTGTGGATGAACTGGAAGCTGGCGCTGGTGTTTTTCGCGGTCGCGCCGGTCATCGCCTGGATCGTAGGCTTTGCAGCGCGCCGTTTTCGGCGTTTTTCGCAACGTATCCAGGACGCCATGGGTGAGGTCACCCAGGTGGCCTCCGAGGCCGTCTCCGGACATCGAGAGGTACGGACCTACGGCGGTGAGCCGCATGAACGCGACCGCTTCCGTGCTGCCAGTGCCTACAACCGCCGTCAGGCGATGAAGCTCATCGCCACCAGTGCGCTCGCCACACCGGTGATCCAGTTCCTGGTCGCCATCGCGCTGGCCATCCTCGTGTGGCTGATTCTCGACCCGGGCATGCTCGCCGGAATGAGCGAGGGCGACGTGGTCGGCTTCATCACTGCAGCGGGGCTGCTGGCGAAACCCATCCGTCAGCTGTCCGAGATCAGTGCGGTCATCCAGCGCGGACTGGCCGCGGCCCAGGACATCTTCACCCAGATGGATGAGCGGCCGGAGGTGGACAACGGCAGGCTCGAACCTGCTCGGGTGCAGGGTCGAATCGAACTGCGCCATGTCCGCTTCCGCTATCCGGGTACGGACACGCCGGTGTTCGAGGACCTCTCACTGCACATCGAGCCGGGCGCAACGGTGGCCCTGGTCGGACGCTCCGGCAGCGGCAAGTCGACCCTGGCGAGCCTCATTCCGCGTTTCCATGATTGTGAAGAGGGGCAGATCCTGCTGGACGGCCAGCCGTTGACAGCCTATCGCCTGGCGGTGCTGCGACGACAGATCGCGCTGGTCAGCCAGAACGTGGTGCTGTTCAACGACAGTGTTCTGAACAACATCGCCTATGGCGGACTGGCCGGTGCCACGCGGCAGCAAGTCGAGGCGGCCGCACGCCGGGCCCACGCAATGGAGTTCATCGAGCGGCTGCCCCAAGATCTGGATACGCCTATCGGCGACGATGGTGTTCGTCTGTCCGGTGGCCAGCGTCAGCGGCTGGCTATTGCCCGCGCACTGTTGAAGGACGCTCCCATTCTCATTCTGGACGAGGCAACGTCGGCGCTGGATCCGGAATCGGAGCAGTTCATTCAGGACGCGCTTGCGGAAGTCATGCGTGGGCGGACGACCCTGGTGATTGCACACCGGTTGTCCACCGTGGAGGGTGCGGACCGGATTCTGGTGATGGAGCAGGGCCGCATCGTGGAGCAGGGAACGCATGCAGAACTGCTGGCGTCGGGTGGCGCCTATGC
>SKUB01000222.1 GCA_007122315.1 Pseudomonadales bacterium
ACATGCGCGCGCGGCGCCATCTGACTGACTTCATGACATGCGAGGTAATTCCTCGCAGGACTACGCCCTGCAAAGATGCTGGACACCTGTCATCCATAAACTGCAGGGAGATACTGATGAACGGGCCTCGAACGCTATCGCTGCGCATCGCGTTGGCAGCAAACGCCGCTTTCTCACTCAGCTGCGCCGGAGTGCTGCTGTTGCGACCGGATCTCGTCGCCAACTGGCTGGGATTCGAGGCGATTTTGCTGCTGCGGGCGATCGGTGTGGGCCTCATGGCCTTCGCAGCAGACTTGATTCACCAAACGACCAGGCCAAGGCTACTCACCTGGCGCGCGCTCTACGCCAGTGTCGCCGATCTGCTCTGGGTCATCGGTACACTGGCACTGGTCTTGACCTTTCCAAGCCTGCTGTCAACTACGGGCGTCGCCCTGCTGCTCGCCATCGCCGCGGCGGTGCTCTCGTTCGGGGTCTGGCAGTTGTTGGCCATCAACCGAGCGCATCGCGCTCCAAACGGATCAAACTATCGGCACTGCGTCTCGGTAGCCGTCGACGCTCCCGCCCAAGCCATGTGGAACGTGATCAGTCGGCTCGGCGACATTCAACGCTACATGCCGAGCTTGAGGTCTTCACGGATCCTGGAGGACCGGCCACCCGGCGTCGGGGCTGTTCGCATGTGTGAGGACCATGCCGGGAAACGCTGGGGCGAGGAATGCACGCGCTTCGAAGCCGGACACGGATTCGATGTGCGCTTTCTCGCTGGAGATCCCGACTTTCCGTTTCCCGCCACGAGCATGGTCGGGGGATGGGAGGTGATTCCCCGCGACGAGGGATCGGAAGTCAGGGTGTGGTGGGAACTGGAGCCGAAACCGCGGCTGCTCGCTCCCATCATGCTGCCGATGCTCGCGTTCGGGGTGGATCGGGACTTTCCCGGGATCATTCAGCGCATGGCGTCGGAAGCATTGACAGGACGCGAGCAGGGTACGGATCGCACCGGCGAGGCGTCCGGGGCACGGCTGCTGCCCTTGCCCTGCTGAAGCGCCTGCCGGCGCCGCACACGCGGCGCCGGCAGGACGATTCAATCGTTCAGAAATCCCAGCTCAATGACGCATAGAGGTGGGTGCCGTTGAAGCCGAATGGTGCAGAACGACGTGAGAATCTGAACACACCGGGTGAGTCGACGATGATGTTGCCGTCGCCATCGAAGATCCGTCCGCCAGCCGACTGGCCGATGGTGTTCTCACTCGGCGTGGTGCCGAAAATGTTGTTGCCCCCGACGCGGAACATCACGCCATTGTCGAACGCATAGCGGACTTGCACGTCCACCAGATGCTTCGCGCTGAAGGTTTGCCGCGTCGGCCCTCCCTCCTCGACGGTGTACTTGCCGAAGCGGTTCAGGGCGAGCGTCACGCCAATGGGTCCACTCGACCAGACGCCGGTGAGGTTGACGCGATCTTTCGGCTGCCACTCCTCGAGAATCGACCGGTCCTGGCTGGTGAACACCAGCTCACCGATGCCCGGCACATTGGCCAACGCATCCGGCGGACGCACCCGGTCGATATCGGTATCAGTGAAGTTGGCCGCAAGGGACAGCTGCAGATCACCGCCCATGAATTCCCGATCATGGCTGATGACGATGTCCACACCTTCGGTGGTGGTGTCAGCAGCATTCAGGAAGAATTGCGCGGAGTTCGCGTTGGCTGATGCGAGTGCTTCGTCCAGCGCCGGGTCGAGACCTGTGCCGATGGCACCACTAATCACGATGCGATCATCGATTTCGATGTTGTAGTAATCGGCCGTGATCGTCCAATCCGGCAAGGGCTGGAACACGAACCCGACGCTGATGTTCCGCGCCGTCTCCTCTTCCAGTTCCGGAATGCCGAGGGCCTGGGCCACGGCACTGTCGTTGCGGAAGGTGCCCCGCTCCTGGGCAACGCTTTCACCCGTATCCGGATCTGTCACGAACTGCGTACTGGTGGAATTGAAGAACTGCTGCTGCAGCGACGGCGCGCGGAAGCCGGTGCTTATGGAGCCCCGCAGCCGCAGCGCATCGGTAGCCTGAAACGCCACCGCACCCTTGGCATTGAAGGTGCTGCCGAAATCACTGTAGTCCTCGAAGCGTATCGCACCGTTGAGCAGCCAGCGATCGATGGCGTCATATTCCAGGTCGAGATACAGCGCGTAGGAATCACGACTCTCGTCGACCTGATTATCTGGCCGGAAGCCCGGAAAGACCTGGATGCCAGCTGCACCGGGAGGCGCGGCCGGGTTGGCCACATCCGGATTGAAGTCGCCGAACGACAGCAGGTCTCCCGGATTCAGCTTGTAGCCGTCATCCCGATAGGACACACCAAAGGCAATGGAGCCCCAGTCCATGTCGCGGAACGCGTCGAGGTCCAGGGTGAACTGAGTCAGTTCCAGATCGCCCGAGCGCGCCCGGGTCGGGCTGCTGCCGATACGTGAAACCAGCGAGGCATTCAGCGAGTTGCTGATGATGAAATCGAACGTATTCACTGCGTAGCCGGCCCCGATGTCCCAGCTCCAGCCGTTGGCCAGCTCGCCGCGAATGCCGAGATTACCGCTGATGTCCTCGATGTCCGTGTTGATCAGCGGCAGGAAACCATCAGGAAATTGGCCCAGGCCGCCGTTGACCGGTGTCCCGTCGAAGGTGAAGCGGGGATTCTGCGTCGCCGAACCGGCATTGCGATAGAAGCCGCCCGACGTGTTCGAACGGATCGAGTAGGTGGCGAAACCATAGATCTCCGTCGCGTCCTCCAGGGGAACGCCCAGGTTCAATACTGCAGCGAACTGCTCGGAGTCCGCATCGCCGATGCGGAAGCTCTGGCGGTCGAAATTGATTTCCCGGGGATCCGTGGTCTGATTGCCGATCTGGTTGCCGAAGTTGTCGAAAAGCGGTGTACAGGTTCCCGCATAAATGCACACGCCCTGGAGGCCTGCGCGATTGGTCCGGCCGCGATCACGGTACTCCATGGTGGCATTGAGATAGGCATCGTCGAACAGCCGAACACCCTGATTCCAGCTGAGCACTATGGACTCACCGTCACCCTTCGTGTTCTCGCCGTACTGCGCGTGCAGGCGACCACCCTCATCGTGATCGTGCAGCACGATGTTGATCACGCCGGCAATGGCATCCGAACCGTACTGAGCGGCAGCACCATCCCTCAGCACCTCGATCCGCTTGATGGCGCTGGACGGTATCGCGTTCATGTCGGTACCGGCCGTTCCGCGGCCGACGGAGGTGTTCACGTGCACCAGCGCGCTGCCGTGACGCCGTTTGCCGTTGACGAGGACCAACGTCTGGTCCGGCCCGAGACCGCGCAAGGTGGCCGGCCGCAGCGCATCCGTACCGTCACTGATGGTGGAACTGGAGAAATTGAAGGAAGGAGCGAGCGACTGCAGCATGCGCCCCACTTCCGTGTGGCCGGTGTCCCGCATGGCTTCGGACGTGAGTGCGTCCACAGGAACCGGGGAATCGGTCGCCGTTCGACCTGGCGAACGGGTCCCGAGAATGACGATCTCTTCGATGACCTCCTGCTGCGCCCGCTGCGCGGACGCCTGAGCCTTGGCGTCGATAGCGGGAAGCGCCAACAGGATTCCCGCACATCCCAGTGCAAGCTTGTTTACGTACATGATGCGTCCCCTTTGGGTTCTGGTTGTCGTAACCGATGCCGGTGACTACGGCTGCGTTTGCAGCACCTCCCAGCGGGGCTCCCCATGAGCCAGGTGTCTTTACTCACCTGCTCAAAGCGTATTACATCATGTTTCTTTTGTGTGACAAGGTGGTTCGCCCACGCATCCGACAATTGGACGAACGTCACCTGTCACGAGCAGCGCTCACCCTGCGTTTTCGGAGGTCGACACGGGCTGGCAACGCATAGCCGCCCTGAATCCGGCCAACGCTGCATGGCTCTTCAGTCAAGCCGACGCAAGGTCGAGCTTCATCCCCTCGTGGCTGGCGACGAACCCGAGCTGTTCGTAGAAGCGCCGCGCTTCCGCACGAAACTTCTCGGTAGTGAGTCGAACCAGACGCCATTCACTCCCGGTCAGGGGTCAGCAACAGCCGCTCTGCCGTGACCCCCTCGACGCGCTCCCGGGAGTAAAAGACGGGGAAGACCCGGTCCTGCGCCCAGAGCTCGAACAGGTTCCGGTAGAACGGGCTGTCCGGATCACCGGACTGGCCCGGCGTGCTCATGCCCAGGGTGGCATCCCAGTCCCGGGTGTCCACGAAGATGCGGAAGGAGGCGCCGGAGGTCTGGTTGTTTCCGGAACCGGTATTGCCCACGGTGTAACTGTTACCACCCCGCGGCGCCGGCCCCACATCGAGTCTAGCCCGCAGCTCCTTTGACACCGCCGGCGAGAGGGGATGCCGGAGCAGCGCGTGCTTGTAATCGGCCTGGCCGTATCTCCATGCCTCCACATTCGGCCCGAGGCGATCCGTAAGCTCGGCCACGGCGTCGGCCAGGGCGCCGAGAAGCACGTTGTCCCGGCCTGCCACGGGGTCCGGAACCGGCTCTGCCGTAGACCCGTCGCTGACGGCCACTGTGAACTCAGCGGGCGGTGCCAGCAGGTAGTCGATGAGCCGCTTCATGCCCAGATCCAGGTGGGGTCGCGCCACCTCAGGGATCAAGAGTTCGGCTCCCCGGCGCAGTAGCCTGCGCTCCATGGCCACCCAGATCCCCGCCGCCACCGAGTCGGGTGCCAGGACGAAGTCCCAGTCCAGGAGCCGGCGCCGAGCGTCTTCCACCCGGGGATCGGCGGCGCTTAGGGGACGCAGCAGGGGCACCAGGGTACGGGCCGGGATGGAAAGGTAGTCGTGCTGCAGACCCACCATGTCCATCAGATTGAAGCGGCGCCCCGACGACAGGACCTCCCGGATCCGGGCCTGGCGAAACGGGTCGGCCCAGAGGTAGTAAATGGCCTCGTCCAGGTGCGGATAGTCGAAGGGTGAGGTGAGGTTGGCGTTGGCTGTCGCGATGAAGCCCTCCGGCGGGTTCACCGCA
>SKUB01000103.1 GCA_007122315.1 Pseudomonadales bacterium
CCGCCAGGGTCCCGGGGCCGCATCATCGAGGGTGAATTCGAGCGGGAAGACGACCCGCGCCCTTGAATTCCCTTCATCCGCCTCCATTGTCCACCGGCGCGTCGCGCTGCAGTCCGGCCCTCCTGAGTTTTTAGCACTCTCGGGGTTGACTGCTAAACGCGGCCTCCTATCATTAGCACTCCCGCCGAGGGAGTGCTAACAGGCTCCGCAGCCGTACGCTGACTTCAGTCGCGGCAGTGGGGCCGTAAGGGCCCACCGGCGGCGCAGAACATTCACGTAAAGGACTGGGAGATACACAGCAATGAAGATCCGTCCGCTGCACGACCGCGTCGTGGTACGCCGCCTCGAGGAAGAGGCCAAGACCGCCGGCGGCATCGTCCTGCCGGATTCCGCAGCAGAGAAGCCGAGCAAGGGCGAAGTTCTCGCAGTGGGTCCCGGCAAGGCGCTCGACAATGGCGAAGTCCGTGCGCCCGGCGTCAAGGTCGGCGACAAGGTGGTGTTCGGCCAATACGGCGGCAGCACCGTGAAGATCGATGGCGAGGAAGTACTGATTCTCGCCGAGACCGAGATCTTTGGGGTTCTGGAAGGCTGAGGTCGGGGGCGTCCCCGGGTGGTTTCGAACTGCCCCGGCGGCGCGCCGATCCTGCACAGACCGTATCCCGGAAATCGAATAGACGCTGAACACAGGGGTAAGAACGCATGAGCGCAAAAGATATCAAGTTTGGAGACAACGCCCGTCAGCGCATGCTGAAGGGCGTCAACCAGCTCGCCGACGCCGTCAAGGTCACCCTCGGCCCGAGAGGCCGCAACGTGGTGATCGACAAGTCCTTCGGTGCGCCCACCGTCACCAAGGATGGCGTATCCGTCGCCAAGGAAATCGAGCTGTCCGACAAGTTCGAGAACATGGGCGCGCAGATGGTCAAAGAGGTTGCTTCCCAGACCTCCGATGAAGCGGGCGACGGCACCACCACCGCCACCGTTCTCGCCCAGGCCATCGTCACCGAGGGCCTGAAGTCCGTTGCGGCCGGCATGAACCCGATGGACCTCAAGCGCGGCATCGACAAGGCCGTAGTGGCAGCGGTCAAGGAAATCCAGAAGCTGGCCACGCCCTGCGAGGATTCCAAGGCCATTGCCCAGGTGGGCACCATTTCCGCCAACTCCGACTCATCCATCGGTGAGCTGATTGCTCAGGCCATGGAAAAGGTCGGCAAGGAAGGCGTGATCACGGTGGAAGAGGGCACCAGCCTCGACAACGAGCTGGAAGTGGTCGAGGGCATGCAGTTCGATCGCGGCTACCTCTCGCCCTACTTCATCAACAATCAGGAGAGCATGTCCGCTGAGCTGGACGATCCCTACATCCTGCTGGTGGACAAGAAGATCTCCAACATCCGCGAGATGCTGCCGGTCCTCGAGGCCGTGGCCAAGTCGGGCAAGCCGCTGATGGTCATCGCCGAGGATGTGGAAGGCGAAGCACTGGCCACCCTGGTGGTCAACACCATGCGCGGCATCGTCAAGGTGGCTGCGGCCAAGGCCCCGGGCTTTGGTGATCGGCGCAAGGCCATGCTGCAGGACATCGCCATTCTCACCGGTGCCCAGGTGATCTCCGAAGAAGTGGGTCTGACCCTCGAAGGCGCGACCCTGGACGATCTCGGCCACGCCAAGAAAGTGCAGCTGACCAAGGAGAACACCACCATCGTCGACGGCGCAGGCAAGAGCGCCGACATCGAAGGGCGGGTAAAGCAGATCCGGCAGGAGATCGAAGATACTTCCTCCGACTACGATCGCGAAAAGCTGCAGGAGCGTCTCGCCAAGCTGGCCGGCGGTGTTGCAGTCATCAAGGTCGGCGCCGCCACCGAGGTGGAAATGAAGGAGAAGAAGGCACGCGTCGAAGACGCGCTGCACTCCACTCGCGCCGCGGTCGAGGAAGGCATCGTTCCCGGTGGTGGTGTCACCCTGGTTCGTGCCCTGGCGGCCATCGCAGATCTCAAGGGCGATAACGAAGAGCAGACCGTCGGTGTCTCCATCGCTCGTCGGGCCATGGAAGCGCCGCTGCGGCAGATCGTGACCAATGCCGGTTTCGAGGCCTCCGTGGTGGTCGACAAGGTCAAGCAGCTCAAGGGCAATGAAGGCTTCAACGCAGCCACCGGTGAATACGGCGATCTGGTCAAGCTCGGCATCGTCGACCCGGCCAAGGTGTGCCGTACGGCACTGCAGTTCGCAGCCTCCGTTGCGGGACTGATGATCACCACCGAAGCCATGATCACCGACATTCCGGAAGAAAAGGATTCCGGTGGCGGCATGCCCGACATGGGTGGCATGGGTGGCATGGGCGGCATGATGTAAGCCTCGCCTCACCCGTTAGGCAGTACCGTGAAAGCCCCGCCTCGTGCGGGGCTTTCTCGTTTCAGGCGGAGCAGTGACGGCGTGCGTCGCGCGTCGCCCCATCCGCGCTGTTATCATGGTCGGTGCTGCTCGGCGCCGTTCCGATACAGGGCGCAGCCGATGCAGCCGTTGCGCCGGAACCTCGAGTAAGAGGTGGCGACACCGGGGCATCCGTTCTGTTCCATTGCGGATGAGGGGAAAGAGTCATGGATTTGTTCACAACAGCGGCAGGGATCGATTTCCTGGCCCGTTATGGTCACGTGCTTGCGGGCATTGCCTGGATCGGCCTGCTTTACTACTTCAATTTTGTGCAGACCGAGTACTTCAAGGAAGCGGACGGCGCCGCGCGCACCGACGCCTTCGTCAAGCTGGTGCCGCGGGCCCTGTGGTGGTTCCGCTGGGCGGCCATGCTGACGTTCATCACCGGTCTCATACTGCTCGCTGCGCGCGGCCGGGGGTTGACCTACGACATCGGCATCGGTGCCCTGATGGCCACCTTCATGTTCCTCAACGTGTGGCTGATCATCTGGCCGAACCAACGCATCCTGATCGCCTCCAACACCCAGGTGCAGGGCGGCGGCGAGGCCCTGCCCGAGGCGGCGGCCGCAGCGCCGAAGGCGGCCCTGGCATCGCGCACCAATACGCTGTTCTCCATCCCCATGCTGTTCTTCATGATCTCCAGCGCTCACTACCCGCTGGGGGGCGCCTTGACCCATGCTTCGGTGCCGTCCCTGATCCTGGTACTGATCATCGTGCTGGCGCTGGAGGCCAATGCCATCTTCGGCAAGCCGGGTCCCATGGCCAGCGTCAAGGGCGTGATCTCATGCGGTTTTGGCCTCACCGTGCTGCTCTGGGCCCTCGTGGCCTTCCTCTGAGGCTGCACGCAGCGCCCAGTCGTGGTTTGATGACGGGGCGCTGCGGTACTTAAGGCGCATACGTCCCGCAGTGCCCCTTTCATCCCCGCCGTCACTGCGCTATAACCGGCGGCGTTTTCCTGTCAGCGTGGTTTTCTTTCATGAGCAGAAGCGATCGCGACGATCTCGACGGACTTCCGAACATCGCACCCGCCAGTGATGACATCGAGACCCGGCGCCGCGGCGGCGGCCGGCGTGGCGAAACGGGTGGTGGCAGTGGCCGCGGCGGCGGTTCCGCTAATCTGGTCTTCACCAACATTCTGATTGCGTTCATCATTGCCGGGCTCACCGCCTGCGGCTGGTTCATCGTGGCCCAGAACGAGGCCCTGGCATCGGTCCGTTCCGGGATCGAGTCGGTGGAGGACCGGCTGGGTCGCATCGAGGAGCGGCTGGACATGACCGGTGATGCCCTGTCCAAGACCGAGTCGGAGACTCAGGAGCAGATCAGCTTCTGGGAGTCTGAAATCCGTAAGCTGTGGGACGTCTCCAACAGGCGGAATCGGGACTGGATCCAGGAGAATCAGAAGGCGATCGCCAGTCTCCAGCAGGCCCAGGCCGGGCAGCGCAGCACCCTCGATGAGCTCAACGCCAAGGCGACGCAGCTCACCCGTGGGCTCGAAGCCCAGGATCAGGTGCTCGCCCAGCTGTCCCAGATCGACTCGCGCATGTCGGAGATGCTGTCCCGGCAGCGCACGCTCACGGATCGGGTCAATACGTTGACCCAGCAGCAGGCGGGCATGGAGCGTCGGGCGAAGGATTCGGAGGAGGCCATCGCGTCCATGGACGCGTTCCGGCGTGACGTGGTCGGCCGCATGTCCCGGCTGCAGGACCGCATCGATCAGCTCTCCGGCGGCAGCGGCAGCGAGCAAACCATCCGGCCGACGCCCTGACCGCCGCGCGGACACGCTCTACTGACTATTCGCGAGGATCTTGCGTTGAGTCAGTGGGAGCGAACGTCGGCTGAAAGCCGGCGTTGCGATCGCGGACTGCCGCCGGGCTCGGGCATGACGCAGATCGCGACGCCCGCTGCGCGGCCGTCAGCTCCCACTGCGCCTCGCGAGGATCTTGCGTTGAGTCAGTGGAAGCGAACGTCGGCTGAAAGCCGGCGTTGCGATCGCGGACTGCCGCCGGTGTCTGGCGTGACGTAGATCGCGACGCCCGCTGCGCGGACGTCAGCTTGTATGTTCAATGTGGTCTCTCTTGAGGAAGATAGAGAGACACCGGGGTGGGGTGGGATGACGTCAGGATCCAGCCTTGGGCATGGACCGTGGGAGATAGCTCCCCCCACCCCGACCACCTACTGAACGCCGATAAAGAATCGAGCTGTAGCAGCAGCCGATGAACAAGCCAGCGTCCAGGTGGCTCCCCGGTGACACGGTCAGCAACCGCGGAGGCATTATGGCAAAGGCATTCGAACCTCTCATCCTCGGCGTCGATACCTCCAAAGCCACTCTGGATGTGTATCGCACGGACACCGAAGCCGTCTCGAGCATTCCCAATGAGATCGCCGCTATCAAGGCGTTCGTGGCGAGCCTGCCTGCGGGCACGCTCGTCGCCATCGAGGCGACCAATGTGTTCCACCGAGCCATGGTCGAGATGGCAGTGCTGGCTGGACTGACGGTCTATGTCGTTGATGCTCTGCGTCTGAAGCGCTATCGGGAAGCCACCGGAGGGCGCGCGAAGACTGATGCCCGAGACGCCTGGTTACTGGCGCGTTACCTGA
>SKUB01000191.1 GCA_007122315.1 Pseudomonadales bacterium
CCGCTGCTCACCGCCACCAGGCGCGTCAGGGTGAACGGCTCCAGCAGGACACCCGCCGTGGCGGTGGTAATGATGAAGCCGGTGATCATCATCAGCCAGACGATGGTGGCCGCCGCAGGCCGGCGCCTGGGCTCGACCCGCTTCGCCAGCAGCACCAGCAGGTTGGTGCCCGCGGCGCCGACGCCGAGTGCGATCAGGGTGAAGCTCACCGCAGCCAGCGCGATGCCCGGGATCAGCGCCTGATTCATCCAGGCCGTGGCCAGGGCGGCGCCGATGCCACCGATGGCCAGGACGGCCATGCCTCCGATGATCCAGGGCGTCCGGCGCCCGCTCTGGTCGGAGCCGTAGCCGAGTCGGGGACGCAGGATCTGCAGTCCGTAGTACAGCGCCACCAGGGCACCGGGCAGCATGGCCAGCAGGCCGAGTTCCACCACCATGACGCGGTTCAAGAGCGAGGTGGTGAGTACAACCACGGAGCCGAGGCTGGCCTGGATCAGACCGAGGCGTACGATGCCGATCCAGCCGATCGGCGGCAGCGCAGTCGTCATGGCTCGGTATGCTCCGCAGTTTCACCGGCTTCCGGCGTCAACTCGTAGGGCTCCGCCAGCGCCCAGACATGCTCCGGAATCATGGACTTCATCCGCCTCGGTTGCTCGCGGCGCAGATGCAGGACCGTCTCGGCGGCCTTCATTTCCACCCGGGCGCGGGCGAATTCGATGCCGCGTGGGCCGATCTTCGGCATCAACCAGGAGACGATGGGGCGCACCCAGTCCGGCATCCGTCGCAGCGGCAGGCCGCCGGCGGCGCGACGGGTGTTCTCGATGAAGCCGCGGACGGCACCCTGACGCTTGCCTTTGCTGCCGGGCGTGGCGGTGACCAGCTCATCCCCGAGCAGGTTCATGAGTTCCTCGCCGCGGGCATTGCGCACCAGCAACCACTGCTCACCCTCGCCGCCCATGTAGCCCACGGTGATGTCGGCCAGCGAATTCGTGTAGTCGACACAGGTCCGGCAGGTGAGTGGAAAGAAGTCCGGCGGCAGCTTGGAGATGGGCAGCGCCAGGAAGGGAATCTCGCGGCGGGCGCCATCGTCGAAGCGCAGTTCGACGCGGAAGTCGGCACGGAACTCCAGGTAGTTGATGGTCTCCGGTGCGTCGGAGAGCAGGGCGAGGAAGTCGTGGAAGCGCGCCGTGGTGGTGTTGTCGGAGCAGGGCGTGCCGATCACGTACAGGCGTTCGAAGCCGAGCTTGGCCTCGAGTGCCCGCAGTGCGTACACCTGGCAGGGAATGCCGATCATGGCGATGCGGCGGTGGCCGGCGTCGCGGGCGGGCTCCAGCAGTGCCAGCGTCGGGGCGTAGCCCATGCGCATGCCGCGGCAGGCGGCCATGTCCTCGGCCCGGGTCACGATGACGGGCAGGGGCCGCCAGCGATCCTCCGGGTGGGGCGCCACGGTGATCACCGCATCTACGGCGCCGGTCTCGAGCAGGCGCTCGGCGATGCGGGTGGCGATGCCGGTCCATTGGGCCCCGTCCTGCCGTGGCTCGAGGCGTGCCTTGAGCATCTGCCGGAACGGGCCGAAGAAGCGCTCGTCCGGACGTTCCGGATCCCGCGTCCGGCCGTGCACCTGCGCTTCCAGGCGGGGGTAGTCCGGACGGATGAACTGGCAGGCATGCCCGCAGTCGCCGGGCGTGCTCGTGCGCGAGACCCCGCAGTCGGTGCAGAGGTCTCGATGCGGCGCGTCTCGCAGCGGCGGCGCGACCAGGTTCGAGGTCATGGGGGAGATCCTGAACAACGAAGCTGACACTCTAAGTTTCCACGCGAACTGACACCAGCCTTCCAGTGTCATGGTGCAGTGTTAACATCCGTTGACCCGGGGTGGCGTCAACCTGTCGGGCCCCAGTTGTCGAAATGGATGCACTATGACCGCGAACTTCCCCTTTTCGGCCATCGTGGCCCAGGACGAGATGAAACGCGCCATTCTGATCTGTGCCGTCGAGCCGCGCATCGGTGGCGTGCTGGTATTCGGTGATCGCGGCACCGGCAAGTCCACCGCGGTGCGCGCCCTGGCGTCGCTGCTGCCAAAGATGCAGGCCGTCGTGAACTGCCCGTACAACTGCGCGCCTGAGCAGCGGGCTGGTCTCTGCGGCGCCTGCGCCAAGGGGGCGCCTGAGCCGAAGCTGCGGCAGATGCCCGTTCCCGTGGTGGATCTGCCTCTCGGCGCCACCGAGGACCGGGTGGTGGGGGCGCTGGATCTGGAGCGGGCGCTGACGCAAGGCGAGAAGGCCTTCGAGCCGGGGCTGCTGGCCCGGGCGCACCGCGGCTTCCTCTATATCGACGAGGTGAACCTGCTCGAGGATCACTTGGTGGATCTGCTGCTCGACGTGGCCGCCTCCGGCGAGAACGTGGTCGAGCGCGAGGGCCTGAGCGTCCGTCACCCGGCCCGCTTCGTGCTGATCGGCAGCGGCAATCCGGAAGAGGGGGAGCTGCGGCCGCAGCTGCTCGACCGCTTCGGTCTGTCCGTGGAGGTGACCACGCCAGAGGACCTGCCGACGCGGATGGAAGTGGTGCGGCGTCGCGATGCCTTCGAGCGCGATCCGGTGGCCTTCAGCAAGCGCTTCAAGGCCAAGGACGGGCGCCTGCGCAAGGAACTCGCTGCGGCTCAGGCGCTGCTCCCGGATGTCGAAGTTCCCGACGCGAGCCTCGAACTCGCGGCGACGTTGTGCCTCGCGCTCGGTACCGACGGCCTGCGCGGCGAGCTGACGCTCATCCGCTCCGCGCGCGCCTATGCGGCCCTGTTGGGCGATACCGTCATCGACGCGAGCCACCTGCGGGTGGTGGCCCCGTCGGCGCTGCGCCATCGCCTGCGCCGGGATCCCCTGGACGACGCCGGCTCCGGCGCGCGCGTCGAGCGGGCCGTGGCGGAGATTCTGCCGGCGTGACGACGGCCTCCAGCATAAATGACACCGGGGCGATGACCCCATGGCTGCGCGCTGCGGTGGCCACGGCGTTGTTCGCCGTGGATCCGCTGGGTCTTGGCGGCGTGCTCGTGCGTGCGCGTGCAGGACCGGTGCGCGAACGCTGGCTCGAGCAGTTGCGGCAGATGCTGCCCGCGGAGCGTCCACTGCGTCGTCTGCCCCAGAGCATTCCCGACAGCCGTCTGCTCGGCGGCCTTGATCTGGCCGCGACCCTGCGCGCCGGTCGTCCAGTGGTGGAGCGGGGGTTGCTGGCGGACGTCGACGGTGGCGTGCTGCTGCTGCCCATGGCCGAACGCACCTCTGCAGGGCTGGCCGCGCGGCTCGCGTCCGTCATGGATCGCGGCGAGGTGCGCATCGAACGGGATGGCATCACGCTGGCGCTGCCGGGGCGCTTCGGTCTGGTGGCCCTGGATGAAGGCGATGGTGACGATGAGCGCGTCCCTGCGACTATCGCGGATCGGGTAGGACTGTGGTTGGACCTGGACGGCATCACCGTGGCCGAGAGCGAACTGGCTGACGGCCTGTGGTCGGCCGAAGCCATTGCCGAAGCGACCACCGCGCTCGCGGATGTCGCGGTGGACGAGTCTGCACTGGAAGCCATCTGCGGGGCAGCCTGGGCACTCGGCATCGACTCGCTGCGGGCACCCATGCTGGCGCTGCGCGCCGCAAGTGCCATCGCCGCGCTGGATGGGCGCGACCGGCTCGCCAGGGAGGACGTGGCGCTGGCGGCGCAGTTGGTACTGGCTCCCCGCGCGACGCGCATGCCGGCAGCGGAGGATGACGAGGATCAAGCGCCCCCTGACGAGCCCGATGAGGCGTTGCCGGAGGAAACGGAAGGCGAAGAGGACAGCCGGCCGCCTGAGTCCGAGCAGCAGCAGGACGATCCCGCCGACGACGAAACACCGACGGATGCCGGTTCGCTCGAGGACGCCGTGCTGGAGGCGGTGGCGGCCATGCTGCCGCCGGATCTGCTGGCTCAGCTGCGCGCCGCGCCCATGCGCCGCGGCAGCGGCGATGGCGGTCGCAGCGGCGCCTGGCGTCAGGGCAATCGCGGCCGGCCTGCCGGTATCCGCCGCGGCAAGCCGGAGCGGGGCATGCGGCTGAACGTGGTGGAAACCCTGCGCACGGCGGCCCCCTGGCAGCCCTTGCGGCGCCGGGAACAGGCGGCGCGCGACGGGGCCATGAGCCGACCCCGGGTGGAGGTGCGCGCGGAGGATTTTCGCGTCACCCGCTATCGTCAGCCGGCGGAGACGGTGACGATCTTCGTCGTGGATGCCTCCGGTTCTGCGGCCCTGCACCGGCTGGCGGAAGCCAAGGGTGCAGTGGAACTGCTGCTCGCGGACTGCTACGTGCGGCGGGATCGGGTGGCGTTGATCGCATTCCGCGGCCGCGACGCGGAGATGCTGCTGCCGCCCACCCGCTCCCTGGTGCGTGCCAAGCGCAGTCTCGCCGGTCTGCCCGGCGGCGGCGGCACGCCGCTTGCTGCCGGACTCGATGCCGCCCGGGATCTCGCCGACGACGTGCAGCGGCGGGGTGCGACGCCCATCATCGTGGTGCTCACCGACGGCCAGGCGAACATCGCCAGCGACGGCAAGGCGGGACGCGCTCAGGCCGGCGTCGACGCGGAAGCGGCGGCTCGTCGCTTGGCCGCCCGTGGTCATCAGGCGTTGGTCATCGACACCGGTCCACGTCGTCGCGCCGGCGCGCGCGACATCGCGGCCAGCATGAACGCCCGTTTCCTGCCGCTCCCGCAGGCGGATGCCCGTGCCGTCTCCGCCGCCGTCCGCGCGGCCCTTCCGGACTAGCCCACGACGGGTCGTCGCTTTTTGCCAGTGGGAGCGGAAGTCGGCCGCAGGCCGGCTTTGCGATCGCGGACTGCCGCCGAACTCGAGCGTGACGCCAATCGCGACGCCCGCTTTGCGAACGTCAGCTCCCACTGAGCCCGCGCCGGATTTTCGCGTTGTGCCAGTGGGAGCGAAAGTCGGCCGCAGGCCGGCTTTGCGATCGCG
>SKUB01000197.1 GCA_007122315.1 Pseudomonadales bacterium
GGAACCGTGCCGCTGCAGCCCGCCGTCGCATTCAATGTGGGCGAGCCGGTGTTCGTGCGCCTCGTCGATCCGGACCAGGACCTCGACCCTGCAGCTCCGGATACCGTGCGGGTCACGCTGGGCATTGCTGATACCAAAGAGACCGAAACGCTGATCCTGCGCGAGACCGGTGCCAGCACGGGCATCTTCACCGGCTTCATCGGGACCGGTGCGGGCGTGCCGGCAGCTGGCGACTGTCGTCTGGGTCACGTCACCAACGGCAGACTCGAGGCGCATTACACCGACCCTGCGGACCCGGGTGATCAGTCGCAAGCGGTGGCGCTCATCGATCCGGTGGGGCGAATGTTCGATGCGGCCACCGGCGAATGGCTCGATGGTGTGCAGGTCACGCTCGTCAATGCCGCTACCGGCGCACCGGCGACCGTGCGCGCAGCGGATGGTGTCTCGACCTGGCCCGCCACGGTGACGACTGGTGCAACGGTCAGCGATGGTGCCGGCAACCCGGTCACCGTTCCAGCCGGCGGATTCCGCTTTCCTGTGGTCCCGGCCGGTGTGTACCGCTACGAGGTGGAGGCGCCGGAAGGTTACCGCTTCCCGTCGCTGACCGATGAGGCAGTACTGCAGCAGCTCGCATCGGCACCGTTCCTCCTCGGTGACGGCAGTCGGGGTAGATCGTTCGATGTGGCCGCGGGCGCGCTTCCGGTTAAGGACGTGCCCCTGGATCCCGTGGTCGTGGATCTGTTCGTCAGCAAACGTGCACTGTCCGATACCGTGGCGGTGGGCGATTTCGTTCAGTACGAACTGACCGTCGAGAATCCGTCCTCCATGGCGTCCGGCGCGCTGGAACTGGTGGACTTCATGCCCCTTGGCTTTCGTTATCAGAGCGGTTCGGCCCGGATCGGCGCTGATCGCGTTGCGGCCGTGAGCGTGGAGCCCGACGGCCGAACGCTGCGCCTGCCGCTTGCGAACCTCGCGCCGGGCGACCGCGTGAGCCTGCGTTACGTCAGTGAGGTCACTGCGGGTGCGCGGCAGGGTGTCGCCGTCAATCAGGTGACAGCAGTGGGACCGGGTGTGCGCAGCAGCAACACTGCGCAGGCGCGGGTGCGCGTCCGCGAGGATCTGCTGCGCTCACGAGCCACGTTGATGGGACGCGTGCTTGAAGGTGCCTGTGACGCCGCAGACGATGAGCGCAAGGGTGTGGCCGGCGTGCGGCTGTACATGGAGGACGGTACCTACGTCGTCACGGACGGCGAGGGACGCTGGCACATCGAAGGCGTCAAGCCCGGCGGTCACGTAGTGCAGATTGATGAAACGAGCCTGCCTCAGTCGCACCAGATCATCTCCTGTGACGACCATGCGCGCTTCTCCGGAACTCCATTCAGCCAGTTCGTGGATCTGCAGGGCGGCAGTCTGTGGCGCGCTGATTTTCACGTGGCCCTGCGGCCGCCGGAACAGGCGCAGGTGACGCAGCAGTTGTTCGGCCGCGTCGAAGGGGAACGCCTGCATATTCGTGCTGAACTTGCCGGTGGGTCACTGCCGCTGACGGAAGTGAGTCAGGTCATCATGCTGCCGGACGGCTGGCGCTACGTTCCAGGTTCGACCCAGATAGAAGGCCGCCCGGTGGCTGATCCATCCGGCCACGAAAGCGGTGCGTTGACCTATCGGCTCGGAAACCTGCCTGAAAACTGGCGCCGGACCCTGACGCTGACAGCAGAGCCCCCTGCCGAAGGTCGCGCCGCTGAACAACAGGTGCAGGCCTTGTTGCTGTTTCGCTCGCCGATGGACGAGCGCGTGCGGATGCCGGTGGCAAGTTTCAAGCTGTCGACTACACCGTTGTCGGGGACGACTGCCGGGAACGCTGTGACCGATGCGGCGGAGGAGGGTGGGGCCCCGGACACCGTCCCTGTGCCCGACCTGGGCTTTCCGGGCCCGACTCACGATGGGCAAGAGATGCGACGGGGCGTCGTCATCCGTCTCGTCGACTCCGGTGACGATGCCTTGCAGCAGTTGACCGTCACCGGCGACGTACCCGGGAGGGGATCTGCGTCGCACTCGCTGCCACCGGTACCGGAGCTGCCGGACCAGCGGCTGCCGAAGTTCAGCGGCGAGGAACTCGCTGCTTCAGGAGGCGCCCACGGCATCGTCTGGCCGGGCGCCGACTTCCTGCCCCGGATCCGGGCGGTGCACTTAGCCGTGAAGCATCCTCTGCATCATCGGGCGGAGGCCCGGATCAATGGTGTTCCCGTTTCGCCATTGCTGTTCGATGGCGTCAAGAAGTTCGAGGACTCTGACGTGGGCCTGTCGGTTTGGAACGGCGTTCCACTTCGGGAGGGCGACAATCAGCTGGAAGTGCGGTTCTTCGAGGGCAGGGAGCAGGTGGCTGAGGCAAGCCGAACCGTACGCTTCGCAGGCGGGCCGGTCCGGGCCGAGCTGGTGGGCGAACGCTCCGTGCCGGTGGCAGACGGCATCGAGGCACCGATCATCGCAGTCCGTCTCTACGACCGCACGGGCTCTCCGGTGCGTCCCGGGATGACCGGCGATTTCAGCGTGCGCGAACCCTACCGGGCATTCGAGTCGGAACGTGAACTGACCCGAATCAATCTCACCTCCACCGGTTCGCGCCGGGCCACCTATGTCGTCCGCGAGGACGGCATCGCCTTCATCCGGCTTCAGCCCACGACCCGGGCCGGAGAGGTTGTGCTCGATTTCGAGTTTGCCGATCGCCGCACGGATGAGATCCGCACCCGGCTGACACCTGCTATGCGGGACTGGATCCTGGTGGGATTCGCCGAGGGATCCATTGGCTACGAAATGCTCAGCGGCAACATGGTGGCCGCAGGCGATGCCGGGCACGATGATGGCCTGAGTCTCGACGGACGCGTGTCGCTGTTTGCCAGAGGTGCCGTGCAGGGCAAGTACCTGCTGACACTGGCCTACGATTCCTCCGGAAGCTCTGATGATCTCGGCAGCCAGATCGATCCGAACCGTTTCTATACGCTCTACGGTGATGCTTCGCAGCAGGGCTACGGTGCCGAAAGTCAGCGCAAGCTCTACCTGCGCGCCGAGCGTGGGACCTTTTTTGCGCTGTTCGGCGACTTCGATACCGGCCTGACGGTCAATGAACTCGGCCGTTACAGCCGTCGCTTCACGGGGTTCCAGTCCGAGTATGCAGGCGCTCAATGGGGTTACACCGTGTTCGGTGCCGAAGCGACTCAGGCCTATCTCCGGGATGACATTCGCGGTGACGGCACCTCGGGTCTGTACGGGCTGGCTGCGCGCAACGTGATCGCCAACAGCGAGCGCATCCGCATCGAGACCCGTGACCGTTTCGATGTCGATACGGTCCTCGAGGCGCGCTCGCTGACCCGATTCCGTGACTACAACATCGACTACGACGCCGGAACCTTGCTTTTCAAGGAGCCGGTCTTCAGCCAGGACGACGCGCTCAACCCCATCTTCATCGTGGTGGAGTATGAGACGGACGGCAGCGGCAGCCAGGCCGTCATCGCCGGCGGTCGGCTGGTACGGACACTCGACGTCTCCGGCAGTGAAGTCGGTTTCACCGCAGTTTACGACGGCACGACCAACAACGAGCAGAAGCTCGGCGCGCTGGACGCACGGATCAGACTGGGTGACCGCACCGAGGTGAAAGCAGAACTGGCCTGGACCGAAGCCGAGAACCGTGAGGACAGCCATTCGGGCTGGGGATACCGAATCGAGGCCGAGCACGGAGCTGGAGGGCTCAATGCCCGTGGCTACCTGCGCGAGCAGCGCTCCGACTTCGGTCTCGGCCAGCAGTTCTCCGGCTCGACCGGCACACGTCGATTCGGGGCCAGGGTGGATCAGGATCTTGGTGGCAAATTCCGTGTCGACTCCGAGGCCTGGCAGGAAGACAACCTCGAATCCGGTGACACGCGGCGGGTCGGCGACACCCGGCTGCGGTGGAAGCGGGACGTGACCGAACTCAGTGCAGGTGCACGCGTGGTACGCGAATCCCGCAGCGGAGGCGATCTCGAGAGCAATCTGCTCACTGCGCGCGCGAGCCGCGCGTTCATCGATGGCCGTCTGCGCGTGAATGCCCATGGTGAGTACGACCTCGCCGGCGGCAAGGGTGAGAACACGGACTTCCCGACCCGCGTCGGCCTGGGCGGAGAGTACGAGATCTGGAGCGGTTTGAGACTGGTCGGTCGCCAGGAGTACAGCTTCGGTGATGAGCGCAACACCGAAGACACCCGCATCGGCGTCCGCTCCAGCCTCTGGTCGGGTGCAACGCTCGAAACCGGCATCAATCGTCGCTTGAGCGATGATGATGAGCGCATTGCAGCCACCACCGGGCTGGTTCAGAACCTGCGCCTGTCGAAGCACTGGCGGATGGATCTGGGCATGGACCGGGAGCAGACGCTGAAGGACAGCCGCAGCTTCGATACCCCACCCGGACCGGGTCCGGAGTCACGCAACCCCGGCGGCTTCAATCCGCGGGTGCCGCCCATCTCCGGTTCCAACGGCAATGACTTCACGTCCGGGTTCCTCGGGCTCGGATACGCCCGCGATCGCTGGGAGGCGACGTCCCGGGTCGAATACCGTACTGCGGATTCGGAGGATCGCTGGAATCTGCTTGCCGGCTACGCCCATCAGCTGGACGACGGCCGCATCGCCAGCGTGCGCTTCACGTTCATGGACACCGATGGCCGCAGCGGTCGTGATCGCTCTGCGGATGCGCGCATCGGCGTGGCCTGGCGTCCGAGCCACAGCGCGTGGACCTTCCTGGATCGTCTCGACCTGGTCGCCAGCGAGCGCAAGGGCGTCGACCGTGATCTCGTTCAGCGCAAACTCGTGAACAACTTCAATGCCAACTGGAAGCCGAACGGGCGCAATCAGCTGTCGCTGATCTGGGGCATGAAGTACGTCGTCGACGACATTGACGGTGACCGTTTCTCAGGCGTGACGGCGCTGTAC
>SKUB01000353.1 GCA_007122315.1 Pseudomonadales bacterium
GCGTGGGAAGCGTCACGCAAGGAAAGCAGCGACCCGGATGCGTGGGCCCGTTTCCGTGAGCGTCACGCCATGACCCGCTGGACCCGGGCCCGCAGCGCGCAGCTGCTCAGCACGGACCATTGAGCTTTTCGCAGACCGGCCTTTGCGCTAGCGTGGGCGACCATCGCGCCTTCAGCGCCACAGCGGACGTGACGCAGCGGAGACTCCGTCCATGCCTTGGCTGGTACCGCGTTCCAAGGACTATCCCCGCCGGGAGCTGAAGGGGCGGACGGTCATCGGCCGCAACGACGATGCCGGTCTGCGCCTGGATCGATCCAACGTGAGCCGGATCCACTGCGTCCTGCAGCAGCTGCGTGACGGCACCTGGGCCCTGCACGACCCGGGTAGCCGCAACGGGACTTACGTCAACGGCGAGCGCATTCATCATCTGCGGGCCCTGCAGGACGGCGACCTCATCGGCATCGGCAACGCCAAGGAGGAATCCACCTGGGAGTTCCACCTCGAGCCTCCGCCCGAGGAAGCTGACAAGCGCGTCGACACCCTCGTTCACAGCCGCATCGTGCTCGAGGAAGGCGACCACTTCGCGCCTCAGACCCAGGTCGAGGACACGGTCCAGCTGCGACAGGACTACGAACGGCTGCGCGCCGCCTGGGAACTGGTGCAACGCCTGGCGGGTGAAGTGCGAGTCGATCACATGCTCGGCAATGCGCTGGACGCCCTGCTGGACATGTTCGAGGCCGACCGGGGCACGGCGATGCTGCGCGATCGCAACGGGCTGTTGCGTCGCGCCGGTCACCGCTCGCGCCGGGAAGGCAGCGCCAGCGTATCCGACACGCTGCTTGCGGAAGTCCTGGATCGACACTGCGCGATCATCAGCCACGACGCGCTCGCGGACGAACGCTTTTCCGGTTCTGAATCCATTCTCATCCAGGGCGTGCGCGCCACCATGGCAGCGCCGCTGATGCACGGCAGCAGGATCCTGGGAGTCATCGTCCTCGACAGCTCCCGCAGCGTGGTTGCGTTCACCGAGGAGGATCTCGCGGTCTTCGAAACCGCGGTGCGCCAACTTGCCCTGACGCTGAACAATCTCGAACTGGTGGAAAGCCTGCGGCAGAAGGAGGCCGAGCGGGAGCGCTTCGAACGTCTGGTCTCACCTTCGCTGGCCGCGCAGATCGCCAGCGGCGAACTGGAAGTGGAACGCCGCGGCCAGGCGCGGGAGGTCACGGTGCTGTTCTGCGACATCCGTGGCTTCACCAGCCTCAGCGAGCGCCTCAGTGCGGCCCAGCTCGTCGAGCTCCTCAACACCTACTACGAGGAGATGGTGCAGATCGTCTTCGAGTACGAAGGCACTCTCGACAAGATCATCGGCGATGCCGTGATGGCCATTTTCGGTGCACCTTCCAGCCAGCCCGACCACGCCGAACGCGCGCTCGGCGCCGCGGTAAAAATGCAGCAGCGCATGGGCCAGCTCATCGCCGGGGAACAGCCGGCGCTGCGGGAAGCCATCCGTATCGGCATCGGTCTCAACAGTGGCGAGGTGGTGGCGGGTTTCCTCGGCAGTCCCGTGGCGCTGGACTACACGGTGGTCGGTGACGTGGTGAACACGGCCGATCGCATCTGTGGTGCCGCGCCGCCGGGAGCCATCCTCATCGGCGAAGCCACGCAAGCCCAGGTGGGCAAGCAGTGGCGGTTGAAGGCGCGCACCTCCATCACCGCCAAAGGCAAGGATGCCGCCGTTAACGTGTTCGAGGTGGAGTTCGACGCCGCAGACTGAGAAGTGCCGAGCTCGGGCCGGGAACGAAACAGGCCGCGGAGCGAACTCCGCGGCCTGTCCGGTCATCGGGCGCTGGAACGCCCGTCACGTCACATGGAGTAGTTCACCCCCACGAAGAAGGTCCGACCCCGGGGACCCACCGGCCAGGCACGCTCGGTGACGAAGGGGTCCTTGTCGAACACGTTGTTGATGCCGCCGTAGAGTTGCGCACCGGTATTGAAGTCGTAGGTGACAGAGGCATCGTGGCTCATGAAGGAACCGGCGCGTCCGGTGTCGCCGAACAGCGCCTGTCCGTTCTGGGCCCGGACGCCGCGCAGGAACTGCTTGTCCTGATACAGCGTGTTCCAGCCCAGGCCCAGCGGACCACGTCGATAGCGCAGCGTCGCCGTGCCCGACCACTCAGGACGCTGAATCTGACCAAGCTGGGGATCGACCACCGTGGGATCCGCGGGGTCCAGGAAGAAGTCCAGCTTGTCGACCCAGCTGCCGTTGACGCGCAGGCTGAAATCGCCGCCCAGCGCCCCGAACAGGTAGTTGACCGAGAAATCGATCCCGGCGGACTCGATGGCCGCGAAATTGATGGGCGACACCTGCAGGAACGTGAGCCCGTTGAACTGCGCCGAGTTCGGGTCGGGATTGCGCTCGAACAACTGGCAGAACGGGTTGTCGGGGAAGTTCGGCGAGTCGTAGCAGTTGTTCAGGATGTCCTGACCGGAAATGGTCGAGATGGCATCGTCGATCTTGATGTTCCAGTAATCGACGCTGACCGTCAGACCATCCACGAAACGGGGCTGCAGGACAAAGCCTACGGTCCAGGTATCCGCTTTCTCTTCGGTGAGGTTCGCGTTTCCTTCCTGAGAGCCGCCAAAACCGGCGGACAGCGGGTTCTCGAAATCAGGACCCACGTCCGCGGCGCAGTTGGCCTGACGGATGGGACCCGACGGGTCACCGGCATCGATGAGGGCCTGAATGCGCGCCGGCGTGCAGGGCTCGATGTTGAGGTTGAAGGCAGCCGCTTCCGGTGGTGCAAACAGTTCCGTGATGTTCGGCGCGCGAACGGCACGCGAGTTCGTACCGCGGATACGCAAATCGTCCACCGGTGCCCAGGTCGCACCGTAGGCGTAGGTGTGCGTGCTGCCAATGGTCGAGTAGTCCGAGTAACGGTAGGACAGGTCGACGGACAGCTCACGCGCGAAGGCTACGTCGGCAAGCAACGGCAACCTGAGCTCACCGAAGACGTCGTAGACGTCGAAGCTGTTGCTCGAGCTGTTGAAAATGTTGCGGGGGTTGAATACCAGATTATTCTGCGCGTTAGGCAGATCCTGTACCCGTTGCCCGGCCTGGGCATCCGGCGTGTCGACCGGCACGATCCCGAGCTTCAATGGGTCGAAGTTCGTGCTGCTCTTCTCCTCCCGGTACTCGGCACCAACGGCGAAACCGACGGCACCGCCAGGCAGCGACAGCATGGGCAGCTCACCGGCAAGGGAGCCACTGAAGACGAGCTGCTCGAGGCGGAAGTTGTCCACCGTCGTCGTGCTGACGAAGTCGATGGCTTCCTGACTCGCGCCGCGACGGCCGAACAGGCTCAACGGCACGCACTGACCGTCACCCGGATTGAACGTGAAGAAGCCCCGATCGAACGGCGGGATATTGAAAGGCGTCGTCGGCGGAGCTGTGGGATCGATGTCGGAACGGCAGATGGGCTGACCGGTCACCGGGTCGGCGATGGCGTCGATCGCCGCGAAGTAGCGATCCTGGATGACCGAGTTGCGGTCTTCGTACTTGCGGTCGAAGCGCCCCCAGTTGGCAGACACTTCCCAGAACATGCCGTTGTTGAGTTCGCCTTCGGCGCCGGCGACGAAGCGCCAGGTCTCACGGGTGTTCTTGTCCACGTTGCGGCCGATGTCAGTCGGGTCCCGCGTGATCATCAGGCCGTTCTCGACGCCAGCCGTACGTGCGTTATCCACCAGGAAGCCGAGCGGCGAGTTCGCCGCCAGATCCTGAAACTCTTCCGGAATGAACGGGTTGTCGGCACGCACGGAAAGCAGGTCGTAAAAGCCGTTGACGCCGCCTCCGAACTCCGAGGTGTGACGCACGTACTTGCCTTCACCGAACAGGCGCACCTGCGGGGTGAGATCGTAGCGTCCGCTGACGTTCAACGCCCACTTGAACTCCTCCGGCGTCAGGTAATTGTTGTTCGCATCGATGATGCCGTCGCCGCCGATCGCGTTGAAGCTCGAGGTGATCTGACCGTCCTCATACAGGCGCACCGAACCATCGTCATCGATGGTCCAGCAGCCGCCGGCAAAGCCGAATGAGTCGGGGAAGAACGTATCGAGGCTGTTGTAGCCCTGATGAGACTCGAGGCAATCGTGAATGCCGTTGCCGTTGATGTCGATCATGTTGTCGAGATCGAAGCTGGCGGGCGCGATGATGCCGGCGTCGTTGGCAATCGAGAAGGACGGAAACGGCGTGATGATTTCCGGAGTGGAATTCACCCGGCGATCGATCAATGCGAGTTCCGCCGGCGTGAGTTCCGGCCGGGTGCCGAAATCTGCCTCGAAGGCATCCTGGAACGCCTCGGCGGACGTGACGATATTGAAACCGCGAGGGAAACGTCCCTGCTCCACAGAATAGAACTGGGCGAAGTTCGGCGTCGCGTCGGCCGAGATGTCGCCGTCCTGGAAACGCCGGGCCGGGTTGTCGCGGGCCGCGGCGATGCGGTTGTCGCGGGAGAAACTCTGGTCGCCGAACAGCATCCGCTGACGCTTCATCACATCGAGGCCGACCGTGAAATTGCCGCGACCGTCAGCGAAATTCTGGCCGAACAGGACCTCGAGGTTGCTGGTGCGGCCGTCACCGCCCTGACCCTGAGCGACCTGGGCGTCGATGTCCCAGCCCTCGAAGTCGTCTTTCAGGATGTAGTTGACCACCCCCGTGACCGCGTCGGCACCATAAATGGAGGATGCACCGCCGGTGAGAATCTCGACCCGCTCGATCATGGCCTTGGGAATGGTGCCCACGTCCACGGACTGCGACCCGTCGACACCGGCAACATGGCGCCGCCCATCGACGAGTACCAGCGTGCGGTCAGCGCCCATGCCACGCAGGGCCAGCACGGACTGCCCGATGCGGCTGAAGGAACCGCCTACGGCGCCCGAATCCGCGGAAGCCTCGGA
>SKUB01000195.1 GCA_007122315.1 Pseudomonadales bacterium
ATGGCTGCCAAGGCTCGCGTGTTTCCTCTTGGACGGCAAAGGAATAGTCGCGCGCGTTTCCGTTCCGCGAACTCCCCAGCCTCGTGTCACGACGTCAGCTTGAGGGCGTGACGATAGTGGAAGTCGATAGCGCTGGGCTCCCGTCTCAGATCCTCAGGTCCCGGCCGGCGTTCGCTTCCGCGGAATCGGCGGCCGTACGCAACGCATCAACGGTCCGCACGAGACGTTGAGCGAGGCTCTGCGGGCCTCGCTCCTGAAAGAGCCGCGTCAGTTCGCCGTAGTACCAGAGCGTCTCCTCGCGGCTGGCATTGAACCTATCCCAGAGCGCCTCACCAAGTTGTTGGTAGTCTTCCAGGATGGACTGCGCGTTGTGGACCTTGTCCGCGCAGGAGACGAGGAGCACGGACGGGGCAGCGGTTTCCAGATGGGTCAGGTAGGCCTCCTTGCGCTGTCGCCACGGTGGTTTCTCCGCCTCGAACGTATCGGAACACGCGGCGACGATGTCGGCCACGCGATCCCCGAAGAGCTCCCGGATCTGATCCAGCGTCGTTTGCCCGCCGCGATCCTCGGGGCCGTCGTGCAGCAGTCCGGCGATAGCCTCGTCCTCGTCGCCACCGGCTTCGAGCACCAGGCTGGAGACGCTCAGCAGATGAGCGATGTAGGGAATATCGGTCCCCTTGCGCTTCTGCGTGGCATGAAGCTGGGTGGCGTAGACCAGGGCGGATTCATAGCGTCGCGTCAGGAGTGAGGGCATGCCGATTCATCCTTTAGTTTGAGCCGAGCTGCGACGGTGGAAGCGGTCCGCTTTGCCGGTGATTCTGTAACTCCGCGTCTACACTGCAGAAACGGGGCCGGAAGTCTCGACGGGCGATGACTGTTGACCGAGCCGTACACGCCTTCCTGCCGATACGATTAACCTGACCGTCACGCGGCGTACATCTGTCGCCGTCGGCAGGATCGAGTATGTCAGTTCGGTAGCCTCAGGGAGGAGCGCGCAGCGTGACTGTGGCAGGTAAGCGCGGAGGGGGCATGCCCAGGTCGGCCGATCTCCCCGACAGCCAGGCAGGGTTGGCGCGGCGCACGCTGTCCATCGACCTCGAGGTCGGTCGCGACGATCGCCGCATCCACAAGCTTGCCGCCGTCCGTGGCGACGATGGTCGTGCGCTCGTTGCGTCGACGCCGAAGCAGATCGAAGCCGCGCTCGAGCAGATCGATGCGTTCGCGGCCGGGCTCGACTTCCTCTCCGGACACAATCTGATCGCATTCGATGCGCCGCATCTGGAGGCGATACGCCCCGATCTCGAGATTCTGCGCCTGCCCAGGGTCGACACACTGCGCCTGAATCCGCTGGCGTTTCCGCGCAACCCCTATCACCGTCTCGTGAAGCACTACCAGGACGGTGGGCTCCATGGCGGTCAGCTCAATGATCCGGAGCTGGACGCCCGGCTCGTGCTCGAGCTGTTGTCGGAACAATGGCAGGCGCTGAGTGCGACGCATGCCACCACGCCGGAGTTGTTGCTGGCCTGGCACTGGCTCGCGACTCTGGAAGAGAGGTCCGCCGGGGTCGACGCGCTTTTCACCGGCATTCGGCTCGAGGATCGGCCCACCGATGCCGAGGGTGCGCAGGCCGTCATCGGCTTCCTCGAGGACAAGGCGTGTTTGATCCACGCCCGTGCGCTGCTCGCCGCCGGCGTACAGGACGGTTGGCCGCTGGCGTTCGCGCTGGCGTGGATTTCGGTGGCGGGCGGCAATTCCGTCATGCCGCCTTGGGTCCTGTATTCATTTCCTGAGGCGATGCGGATCGTTCGCGACCTCAGGGAACGGGGTTGTGGTGACCCCGGCTGCGGCTGGTGCGGCGAGCGTCATGACCCGCGCCGGGAGCTCACGCGCTGGTTCGGATTCGCGGACTTCCGTCCGGAGCCGGCGGACGAGGACGGCGTGCCGCTGCAGCACAGCATCGTGGCCGCGGCGATGGCCCGGGAACATGTGCTCGCGATCCTCCCCACCGGGACCGGCAAGTCGCTGTGCTACCAGCTCCCTGCGCTTTCGCGCTACGACAAGACCGGGGCGTTGACGGTGGTGATCTCGCCGCTGGTCGCGCTGATGTCGGATCAGGTCGCGGGTCTGGAGGCGCGGGGCATCCACTCCTGCGTTGCGATCAATGGCCTGCTGTCCATGCCGGAACGTGCGGATGCGTTGCAGCGGGTGCGGTTGGGGGATGCCAGCATCGTCCTGATCTCGCCTGAGCAGTTGCGCTCGATCAGTGTGCGCAAGGTGCTGAGCCAGCGCGTGATCGGAACCTGGGTGCTGGATGAGGCCCACTGTCTGTCCAAGTGGGGCCACGACTTCCGGCCGGATTACCGCTACGTGGGCCGCTTCATCCGCGAGCGGGCCGGCGATGCGGAGCCCCCGCCGATCCTCTGCCTGACAGCGACGGCCAAACCGGAGGTGGTGGCCGACATCGTCGCGCATTTCCAGCGTCATCTGGAGATCGACCTGCGGGTGTTCGACGGCGGGACGACTCGGAGCAACCTGACCTTCTCCGTGGTACCGACCACGCGCGAATCCAAGCTGGCGCATCTCTTCGACCTGCTGGACCAGGAATTTCCCGAGACGGTCCCGGGCGGGGCCATCGTCTACTGTTCGACGCGTCGGTCCACGGAGGAAACGGCGGAATACCTGCGCAACCGGACGCTGCGCGCGGCGCACTTTCACGCCGGTCTCGCACCGGACGAAAAGCAGCAGGTCCAGCGGGACTTCATTGCCGGCGATCTCCGGGTGATCGTCGCCACCAACGCCTTCGGCATGGGCATCGACAAGCCCGACGTGAGGCTGGTGGTGCATGCGGACATTCCGGGTTCGCTCGAGAACTACCTCCAGGAAGCCGGCCGCGCAGGGCGCGATCGCGAGGATGCCCAGTGCATCCTGCTGCTGACGCAGGAGGACATCGAGCAGCAGTTCTCGCTCTCGGCGCGCTCCCGGCTCACCCGGGACGAGATCAGCGCCGTGTTGCGCGCGTTGCGGCGCCTCGGCAGGCGCAAGGGCCAGGACGACGAGGTCGTCGCTACCGCCGGTGAAATCCTCACGGAAGACGAAGGCGACTTCGTCCGCGACAGCGCCACGGAGACCACCCGGGTCCGCACCGCGATTGCCTGGTTGGAGGAGGCGGGGCTGATGTCCCGGGAGGAGAACCGGGTGCAGGTGTTCCCGTCGTCGCTGCGGGTTGCGAGCCTCGGGGCTGCGGCGGATCGCATCAACGCGCGCATCGAGACCCGGGCCTACCGCAAGCAGTTGCTGGACATCGTCCGCACGCTGATTGGCGCGGACCCGGACGAGGGGGTGTCCACGGATGAGCTGATGGCTACCTCGGGGCTGTCCTCGGAACGCGTGCGCAAGGCGATGTTCGACCTCGAGGAACTCGGCATCGCCAGCAACGACATGCCGCTGACGGCGTTCGTCCACGTGGGCATCGAGCATGCCTCGAGCAAGCGACTCGCGCAGACGCTGGCGCTGGAGACCGCGCTCATCGATGAGATGCTCGAGCATGCGCCGGACCTGGACGTAGGCGAGGCAGCCATGCTCCACCTGCGCCATGCCAATCAGCGCCTGAAGGATGCGGGCCACGACCAGGTGCTGCCCGAGAAGCTGCTGCGGCTGCTGCGCAGCCTCGCCAACGATGGCCGCGGAGAGGAGGGTAGCAGCGGCAGCCTGAGTCTGCGGACCTTCGATGCGGAGACCGTCCAGGTCAGACTCCTGCGCAACTGGCGGGCACTCCGGGAAACTGGGGCGCTGCGCCGGGACGCCGCGGCCGTGTTGCTGGCGCACCTCGAATCAAAGGTGCCCGCCGGTGTGCGCGGCAAGGACCTGCTGGCCGAGACGACGCTCGGCGAGCTGGTTGCGGCCGTTCGCAATGACGTGAGTCTCGCGGGCCGGGTCAGGAAACCGGACAAGCTCGTCGATCACGCGCTGCTGTGGCTGCATGAGCAGAACGTGATCCGGCTGCATCGGGGCCTGACCGTGTTCCGGCCCGCCATGACCATCCGGTTGTCGCCGGAGAAGCGCGGTTTCCATCGCGGCGACTACGAGCCGCTGCAGTTGCACTACCGCAATCAGGTTCTGCAGATCCACATCATGGCGGCGTATGCCACGCTTGGCCGGGAGAAGATGGCGGATGCCCTGACGTTGGCCATGGACTACTTCCGGCTCGACCAGGACGCGTTCGTGCAGCGCTGGTTGCCGGAACGGGACCGCGAGTTTGACCGCGAGACGACGCCAGCGTCCTGGCAGGCCATCGTGGAATCCCTGAACAACCGCACGCAGCAGCAGATCGTCACCGATGAGCGCCAGAAGACGAGCGTGCTCGTGCTGGCCGGTCCCGGTTCCGGGAAGACCCGGGTGCTCGTGCATCGCATCGCCTGGCTGGTGCGCGTTCGCCGGGAACGCCCCGAGGGCATTCTGGCGCTGGCCTACAACCGCCATGCGGCGATCGAGATCCGCCGGCGGCTGCGCGAACTCATCGGCCAGGACGCCGTGGGCGTCATGGTTCTGACCTGTCATGCGCTGGCCATGCGCCTGACCGGAGAGAGTCTGAACGGGCGCCGCGGGGAGCACGACGAGGGCTATTTCCGCGGGCTGCTCGAGCGTGCCGCCAGCCTGCTGCGGGGTGATGATCTGCCGCCGGAGGATGCGGACGAGCAGCGCGAGCGTCTGCTCGGCAAGTTCCGCTGGATTCTCGTGGACGAGTATCAGGACATCGGCCGCGAACAGTACGAGCTGATCAGCGCGCTGGCCGGGCGCTCGCTCGAGGATGCGGAAAGCAAGCTGTCACTGTTCGCGGTGGGCGATGACGACCAGAACATCTATGCCTTCGATGGGGCGTCGGTGGAATTCATCCGGCGCTTCGAGGAGGACTTTTCCGCCAGGACCGCGTATCTGGTGGAGAACTACCG
>SKUB01000257.1 GCA_007122315.1 Pseudomonadales bacterium
GCTCCTCGAGCGCAGCGCCGACCGCTTCGATGCGGCCACCCTGCAACATCACGTCCGCACCCTCGAGGCGCTCGCCGTCGCCGGTGAGGACGGTGGCGTTGCGAATCAGCACCGGGCCCGATGGCGGTGGCGCGTAGCGGGATGGGAAGGGATCAGCCGCGGCCGGCAGCCCCGCCAGCCCGACGCAGAGAATCAGCAGCAGCAACACGTGTTCATGGGTCATGACGATGGATGACTCCTCCCTGCATGACGAAATGGACCTGACCCATCAGGCTGATGTCTGCCAGGGGATCGCCGGGTACGGCAACGACATCCGCCAGCGCACCCGGAGTGATTTCACCGAGCCGGCCCGCTTGGCCGAGGACACGGGCAGCCACCGAGGTGGCTGCAGTGAGGGCTTCCAGCGGCGGCATGCCGGCCTCGACCATGAACTCGAACTCGCGCCAGTTGTCGCCATGCGCGGAGACGCCCGAATCCGTGCCGAAGGCGATGGGCACACCGGCCGCATAGGCACGGGCGAAGGTCTCCTGGATCTGAGGCCCGATGGCCAGGGCCTTCTCGCGCACCGTGTCGGAGAAAAAGCCGGGAATTTCCGCCTGTTCGGCAACGAAGCGACCGGCGAGAATCGTCGGCACGTAGTAGGTTCCCCGCTCCCGCATCAGCGCCATGATCTCGTCCGTCATCATGGTGCCGTGCTCGATGGTGGTCACACCCCCAAGCACGGCGCGGCGCATGCCCTCCGGACCATGCGCATGTGCTGCCACGTGGAAGCCGTAATCCCCGGCGGTGGCGACGATGGCCTCGATCTCCTCCACGGTAAACTGGGCGTTCTCGCCGCTGCGGGCTTCCGAGAGCACGCCGCCGGTGGCCGTGATCTTGATCAGATCGGCACCCTCCTGGTAACGCGCCCGAACGGCCTGCCGCGCCTCTACGGGGCCGTTGGCCACGCCTTCCCTGGGTCCCGGGACTGAAACCAGATCGGCCCGCATGCCATTGGTGGGGTCGGCGTGACCACCGGTGGTAGCGATGCTCTTGCCGGCGACGAACATGCGCGGACCCTTGATCCAGCCTTCCTCGATGGCCCGGCGCATGGCCAGCGCCACGCCGTCCACGGTGCCGAGGTCGCGTACGGTGGTGAAGCCCGCATCCAGCGTGGCCGCAGCGTAGGTGGTCGCCCGCAGCGAACGCTCCGAGGGCTCCATGGTGAAGCGCTCGAGCTGGGTGCGCGGGCTGCGCTGGCCGGCGAGATGCACGTGCAGGTCGATGAGGCCCGGCATCACCGTCGCATCGGAGAGGTCGATCACGCGGTCGTCGCCATCCGCCGCAGTGAACCCCTCCTCCACCGCGACGATTTCGTCTCCGACGACCATGATGGTGCGTTCCGCGACCGGCGCCTGGCCGAGACCGTCGATCAAAGTACCAGCGTGGATCAGAATGCGACCTTCCGCCGCCGCGTGGCCCGCAAGCAGCCACAGCAGTGCGATCAGCCAATGCTTCATGTCGAACCCCATTCCGCCATCGGTGCCAAAGTCTCGCCGCGCTTGCAGCCAGGATCAAATCGACCCATCGCTGCCCGGGCTTGCTCCCCCAGGGGTGGACGCGAGGCCGGCGCTGCGCGATGCTCGCGTCCCCACCGGTCCGGGAGCGCAACCCATGAGTGAGAGCCAGGTCACCTACCGCGTCGAAGACGGCGTCGGCATCATCACCCTCAACCGTCCCGACAAGCTGAACGCTTGGACCGGAGACATGGACGAGGGCGTCTATGGGTTCATGCAGGAAGCCAGCGCCGACGACGCCGTGCACGTCATCCTGTTCACCGGCGCCGGGCGCGGCTTCTGCGCCGGGGCCGACATGGAGAATCTCAAGCAGATTCAATCCCGCGGCAGCCAGGGCAGTTCCGGCATGAAGGCCGAGCAGATCGACCGCCGCATCGAGCGGGACGTACCTGCGGACTTCGGCCTGCGCTACAGCTACTTCCCGAGTGTCCCGAAGCCGGTCATCGGTGCCATCAATGGCGTCACTGCCGGCATCGGCATGGTCATCGCGCTCTATTGCGATGTCCGGCTGTGGTCAGACGCGGCGCGCATGACCACGGTGTTCGCCAAGCGGGGCCTGATCGCCGAGCACGGCGTCGCCTGGATGCTGGAGCGATTGATCGGACCATCGCGCGCTGCGGACCTGCTGTTCTCGGCGCGCTTCGTCCATGCGGACGAGGCACTGACGCTCGGGATCGCGAACGCCGTGTACCCTGCCGCCAGCTTCGAGCAGGACGCCCTCGGCTACGCCAAGCAGATGGCGAACACGGTGTCGCCACGCTCGCTGCGCGTCATGAAGCGGCAGCTCTGGAACGACGTGTTCTCCAGCCTCGCGGACGCGGTGGAGCGCGGCAACCAGGAGATGGTCGCGAGCTTCGACTCGGAGGACTTCAAGGAAGGCCTCGCGCACTTTCTCGAGAAACGCGAACCGCGTTTCACCGGCCGTTGAGATCGAAGCACCGTGAGTGAATCCGCGACCCGTCCCGATCCCGCCGCGCTCATCGCGTCCGTGGCCAGCGTCCAGGAAGCACTGGGCGCACAGAACTACATCTGCTCCAGCCAGATCGCCACCGCCGTCTATCTCGCCTGGCACCTTGGCAAGCCCGTGCTCGTGGAGGGCCCTCCCGGCGTCGGCAAGACGGAGCTGGCCAAGACCACGGCGCGCATGCTCGACCTGTCTCTGATCCGGCTGCAGTGCTACGAGGGACTCGACGAGGCCAAGGCCCTGTACGAGTGGAAGTACGGCAAGCAGCTGCTGTACATCCAGGTGCTCAAGGAACAGCTCGGGGAAATCCTGCAGGGCGCGGTGGGCCTGAAGGCGTCCGTGACCCGTCTGCACGAATTCGGCGACATCTTCTTCTCCGAGGAATTCCTCGAACCCCGACCGCTGCTGCGCGCCCTGCGTGAGGAAGGCGGCAGCGTTCTGCTCATCGACGAAGTGGACAAGGCGGATCAGGAATTCGAGTCCCTGCTGCTCGAGATCCTGTCCGACTTCCAGGTCTCGATTCCCGAGATCGGCACCGTGAAGGCCGGCGCCCAGAAGCCGCTGGTTTTCCTCACGTCGAACAACACCCGCGAGATCTCCGACGCGCTCAAGCGCCGCTGTCTGCATCTGTACATCCCGTTCCCGGAGCCCAAGCTGGAGCAGGAGATCATCCGCGCCCGGGTGCCTGAGATCACCGAGGAGCTGCGGCGTCAGCTGGTGGCCTTCGTCCAGGAGCTGCGGGAAATGGACCTGAAGAAGGTCCCAGCCATCAGCGAGACCATCGACTGGGCACGCACCCTGCTGCTGCTGCACTCCGAGGCGCTCGAAGCGGACCTGATCAAGGACACGCTGAACGTCATCCTGAAGTTCCAGGACGACATCGATACCGTCGAGGCCGAGCTCTACAGCATCACGGGGCGGGCCCTGAACCGACGCTGAGGCCGCGCCGCATGGAACGGACCCTCGCCAACTTCATCCGCGCCCTGCGCATGGCGGATGTCCGCGTCTCCACCTCCGAGACCCTGGATGCGTTCCGGACGGCCGAAATCACCGGTTGGCGCGACCGCACCGCGCTGAAACAGGCGCTCGCACTGGCCCTGCCGAAGACCGCGGACGAGAAGGATGCCTTCGACGCCTGCTTCGAGCAGTTCTTCCGCTTCGACGATTTCCGCTCCGAGGGCAAGCCGGATGATGCGGCCGACGCTTCACCGGACGACAGCGGCAGCGGCGAGACGGGCGAGTCCGGCGACAGCTCTCCAGGTGGTGAAGGCGAAGCTCGCGGTGGCGGTGGCGGCGGACGCAGCAGCGGCAGCGACGCGGAGGAACTCGAGGAGCTGGTCCATCCCGGCGAGATGAGCGACCCAAGCTCAGAACTCGGCCAGCTCTTGATGGCCGAGGACTCCTCCCGGCTCTCCCTGGCCATCGCCAACGCCGCCAGAGACGCGAAGCTCGAAGAGATCAAGGTCTTCACCCAGAAGGGGCTCTACACCCGCCGCATCATGGAAGGCATGGGGCTCGCGGGCCTGCAGGAGGAACTCGGCGAGCTCGGCGAGAGCACGGAGCTGCCGGACCGGCGTCTGGCCGCGGAACTGCGCCGCCGCCGCGACGGTTTGCGGGAGCAGATCCGCGACCACGTGGAGCGGCAGTTCCTGCTGCATGCGGACGCCCGCGGCGACCGCCTGCGGGAGGAGATGCTGCGCAAGGTGAAGCTGTCCAATGTTGAGCACCGCAACTTCCGCCACCTGCGCGTGCTGGTGCAGAAGATGGCCAAACAACTGGCCGCCGCCCACTCACGCCGGCGGAAGGTCACGAAACGGGGACAGCTCAACGTTCCGAAGATGCTCCGCCGCAACATGCGCCATGGTGGCGAGCTGGTGGAGCTGGCTTGGAAGTCCACGAAGATCGACCGCCCGAAGGTCTATGCCATCTGCGATGTTTCCGGCTCCATGACCACCTACGCCCGCTTCATGCTGATGCTGCTCTACAGCCTGGAGGAGGTGCTGCCGAACGTGCGTGCCTTCGCGTTCTCCTCGGATCTCGGCGAGGTGACGGACCTGTTCCGCCGCGAAGACATCGACGACGCCATCGCCCTGACGCTCAAGGACTTCGGCGGCGGCTCCACGGACTACGGTCAGGCCTTCGAGGATTTCGAGCGTCTGGCCGGCTCCGCCCTCGACCATCGATCAACCCTGATCATCCTCGGCGACGCCCGTAACAACTTTGGTGAGGCGCGCACGGATCTCCTGCGGGGCTTCCGTGATCGCAGCAAGCGGGTCATGTGGCTCAACCCGGAGCCGGAAATGGCCTGGGGCTCCGGCGACTCCGAGATGCGCCGTTACCAGGCCCACGTCCATCAGGCCAACGTCTGCAACTCCCTGGTACACCTCGAGCGGGTGGTGTCGAA
>SKUB01000171.1 GCA_007122315.1 Pseudomonadales bacterium
CGGAGTCGATGCGGTGGCGGTCGTTGATGCCGGTGCGGTCCTGCTCACGGGTCGCTCTGATGCGGGTGTCGTCCGACTCTTCCCGCAGCCCTCGCACACCGATCTCGGCATCGTTCGCGATACCGAGGAATGCATGCTCGAAGGTCAGCCGGGTGTCGAAACCGTAGCGTTCGAAGGAACGATTGTTGCCGGTGAGCGTATCCCGGTAGACCCAGCGTCCCGCGGCATTGGATGCCGGCGTGTCCACATCGTAGCGCCAGTAATCACGGGTGACGTCGCTGAAATAGAGCAGCGTGGTCAGCGTCGCCTGCTCGCTCAGGGCGATCTCGTGGTTGACGTCGAAGGCAATGCGGTCGGTCAGATAGAAGTCGTCCGGCGCAGGATTGTAGGTCGCACCTGCCTCGAAGTCGCCGAGCAGGAGCCCGCGATAGGAGATGTTGGCATCGTTCTCGTGCCAGGACACCTTCAGACCAAGGGACTGCCTGTCGCCGATGGCCAGGCCGGTCTTGATCATGACGTCGGTCATCTCGTAACCCTTGTCCATGAACCCGTCGCTGCGGGCATGGGTGACCACCATGCCACCGAACGCGTCACCCGACCGTGTGCGGCCGCCGGCCTCCAGTGTCGTCTCCCGGGTGTCGAAGGAGCCGACCCGTCCCGACAGAATCACGCCATCATCCGGCGTTTTGGTCTGGTAGTTGATGACGCCGCCAATGGTCGACGGTCCGTACCGGAGTCCGGCGGACCCCTTCAGGACTTCGATGCGCTCCATGCGCTGGATGCGGGGATTGAAGTAGCGCTCGTTGCCGATGAACAGGCCCGGGGCGACGGGGACGCCATCCTCGAGGACCAGGGACTTCGACTCACTGGCGCTGAGCCCACGCAGGCCGATGTTGGCGACGATGGACGTCTCCTCCTCGGATTTGGTGTTGATGCCCGGCACCCGCCGCAGCACGTCCTCCGTGGAGATCGGCTGCATGCGGTCGAAGTCCGCCGCCGTGAGAATGACCACCGATCCGGTCTGCCTGGAGACGGCATCCTCACTGCGACCGATGACTTCGATGACGGGCATCGGTCGCTCGCGCTTCACCTGCATGGTCTCGTCAGCCTGCACCACCGTGGCCAAGACGCCGTGGACGGCCAGCAGCGCCAGCGGAAGCAGGCGTTTTCGGAACAGGAACGAAGAGCCTGGGGCTCTGATATAAGCGGCAGGGTTCATGCACAGGGCTCCGGGAAGTCGCATTCGCAACGAGGCAAATAGGAATGCTAGTGATAACTATTCTTATTTGCAATACCGGAGGCGACCATCCTTCCCGGCCGCCCTTCCCTTGACCGTTCCACCTGCCGTTACAGGAACATGCGACCGCCGCGCCCCCCCGTGGTGGACGGCGAGGACTTCAGTCGCTATGGGAACGGAGGGATTCGTGGCGCTGCTGCTCGACTTCCTCGACGCTGGAGAGGGGTAGCGCGGACGCGCTCAGGATGCAGCGCGCAGCGACAGCGTCGCCCGCTTCAGCAGGGCAGCAGGCGAGATCCGGTTGACCACGACGATGAACACCTTGCGCAGCCGGTCTTCGGGACAGCGGATTTCCCGCACGCCGTGCCAGGAGTTGCCGTTGCGCCCGAAAAAGAGGCTGTGATTGCCGAGCGCGGACGCCGGGTACTCCCGCTCGAAGTCATCGAAAGCCGGTGCCCCGCGTGCGCTGAAGCGGCCGCCATCGTCGAGGATCACAGTCTGTCCGCCCCACTCCGGCTGCCAGTCGTCGTCGTCGTTGAAGTAGAAGATGTGCGACCCGAGCTTGCGCGGGGCATCGCAATGCGGTGACACGGAGCATCCGTTCGGCGTGTAGTGCCAGTGGAAGGTGAGGAAGAAGCGCCGCGCCCCGAGCATGTCCGCCACCCAATCCTGGTAGGCGGGCGCGCGCAGCTCCGCAACGAATTCGTGCCAGCTGTCAGCGATATCCAGATCGTCCTGGTACTCGAGCACGTAACGATCGTGCGGCCGCTGCCCGTGGCGGCGCTTCTTACCGAATCGGACGTTGAAGGCGGACACCGGCGGCAGGTCGCGCCGCAGCTGTTCATAGGCATCACTAGACAGCAACCCTGCCGGATTGGTCCAGGGAAACGGTTTTCGGACACGAAACGCCTCGACGTCAATGGCATCGAGTCGACTACGATCCATATACTGCATGGCTGTGTTTGGACTCCCCAAAGCCCAGCGGCGCCGCAGTTTCGTCCGCGCGCCGCGCTGCAGCTCCTATTTCAATCGATGCCGGTGCCAAAAGTTTGTCAACAAGTCTAAGAATTGTGTGGTTTCTTGACAAAACGCTATTCTGAGACAATTTTTTACATATTGGCCTATACGCACAGAACGCCGTCCGTACGGTCTGCGACCGTGAAGCCAACCCACGAGGCCACATGGAAGAGCAAGCGACGATTCTCCTCGTCGACGACCACGAGGAACTGCGGCAACTGGTCCGACAGCTGCTTCATGATGCTGGATACGAAACACTCGAAGCCGCCGATGCGAGGGCTATGTACGCGATTCTGCAACGGCAGCGCGTCGATCTGGTCCTGCTCGATGTCATGCTGCCGCGCATCGACGGATTTGCCGTGTGCCGTGAACTGCGTGGCCGCCACGCGACGCTGCCCATCATCATGCTCACGGCAAAGGATGAGGAGTTCGACCGCGTCCTGGGCCTCGAACTCGGTGCCGACGACTACATCACCAAGCCCTTCAGCGGCCGGGAGCTGACAGCGCGTATCCGCGCCGTGCTGCGCCGAGCCAGAGTCGATTCAGCCCCCACGGTGGTCACCGCAAACAACGCCACAACCTACCGCTTCGGTCGTTGGACCTTCGATACGGGACGCCGTGAACTGGCCCAGGACGACGACGTGGTGATTCCTCTTAGCACCGCCGAGTTCAGCGTCCTGCTGGTTCTCGTGACCCATCCCGGACGCGCCCTGAGCCGCGACCAGATTCTCGATCTGGCCCGTGGCCGACAGGCCAACCCCTTTGACCGATCCATTGATCAGCAGGTCAGCCGCCTGCGGCGCAAGCTCGACGACGACGCCCGCAACCCCAAGCTCATCAAAACCGTCTGGGGTGGCGGCTACCTATTCGCCGGACGGGTGACGCAGGAGTGATGACCGGACCCTTGACTCGCCTGCGATCCCAGACCCTGCTGCTACTCTTGCTCGTCCTTGGGATTTCACACGTTGTCGGGCTGTACATCTATGCCAATGATCGCCGCAGCGCACTCGAGTCCGATGGTGCGATCGACATCGCCGAACGCACCGCGGCCCTCGCGGAGTTGCTTAACAGCATTCCTGACACCTGGTGGACAAACGCGATCCGCGGTAATCAGAGTCGCCAGTTCCGCGCGAGCATCAGCAACGAGCCCCACGTCACCACGCCGGAAGATCCGGATCCACTCCTCAGGCTCGTCCGGTCTCAGATCGCCTTTCAGCTGCCCAGCCTTGCTCCAGACGAAATCCGGGTAGCGCGCGTAGAGGAACTCGACGCCCCCGATGACCATCCAGGCCGTTCGCTGCACATTGCAGTGCCCTTGAAGGATGACTTCTGGCTGCAGACGACCGGGCTCACCCTGACCAGCACTGCGCTCTGGCCACGTTCGGCGGGGGTCTCGATCCTGCTGGTCCTGAGCGGCGTCATCGTTGCCGGCAGCTGGATGCTCTATCGCGTCACGTCACCGCTGACGACGTTCGCCCAGGCCGCCGACCGCCTCGGCAAGGACCTGAGTTCCGAGGCACTGCCCGAGACGGGACCCGAGGAAGTGGTCAAGGCAGCGCGCGCATTCAACGAAATGCAGAACCGGATCAAGCGCATGGTCGACAATCGAACGGAGATGCTCGCTGCGATCTCCCACGACCTCCGCACACCGCTCACCCTGCTGCGCCTGCGCCTCGAACGGCTCAGCGATGGCGAGGAAAGGCAGCACCTGCTCGCAAAGGTCGAAGAAATGGAATCGATGATCGGTTCGGTGATCGGTTTCGCGCGAGCCACCTTCCAGGAAGAGCCCAACCGCCTGGTGGACGTGTCTGCTCTGCTCCACAGCCTGTGCGAGGACCTCGCCGATACCGGCGCGGACATTGTCCTGCAGACGCCCGAAGCCGTCCGTCTGACCTGCCGGCGCATCGCGCTGAAACGGGCACTCGGCAACCTCATCGACAATGCCCTACGCTACGCCGGCCACGCCGAAGTCGCACTCGAAACCGTGGCCGGCGAAGTCGTGATCGAAGTACGCGATCGCGGACCCGGATTCGACCAGCAGGATTCGGAGCAGCTGTTCACACCGTTCTTTCGCGCCGAACGATCACGTCACCGAGACAGCGGCGGCGTCGGGCTCGGCCTGAGTATCGCGAAGGCAATCATCGAGAGTCACGGCGGCACCCTCGTGGTCGAGAACCGTACCGAAGGCGGCGCTTGTGCGCGCGTGCGTCTGCCGCACTGATCTTCGGTCCATCAACTACGGCTTACAGGTCAGCTGAACATTCAACCTGCGATCGCAAACCGCTCGACCGCGCAGCATTCGCAGGCAACAGTCACGGCGCTGCGCTGAACGTCCCGCATGCCAGCTGCCGTCTGCTCTCGATCGAAACGTCACTGAACCGTAGAGCCCTTGTGTTCGATATTGCACAGACCACCGCAAGCCCACTTTTCTAGATTGAGCGCCTATCGATTCGACGGGCGGCAGCATGAAATTTCTCGAACTCCTCCTTTGGATTGCCGGCATCACGCTGATCACCGTGTACTTCGGTGCGCAGGCGTGGGGACAGTCCGCAGGGCAACGCGATATCGCCGGTTTCGTCGCAGCACAGCGTAGCGCGGACGTGGTGGCCGCTTCCGGTTCACAGCCAGAACGCAGCGTCGACGGCGTCATCGCC
>SKUB01000342.1 GCA_007122315.1 Pseudomonadales bacterium
CTTCTGCTGGCAGGTGCCCTCGTCCTGTCGGTTCCCGCAGCGGCGTCCGGGTGGAACATGACCCCGGGCGTCACTGAGATCAGCCGTGCCATCTACGATCTGCATATGCTGATCTTCTGGATCTGTGTGGGCATCGGCGTGGTGGTGTTCGGCGCCATGTTCATCTCCATCCTGCTGCACAGACAGTCCCGGAACGTCGTCCCGGCCACGTTCCATGAAAGCACCAAGCTCGAGATCGTCTGGACGCTCATTCCGCTCGGTATCCTCATCGGTATGGCGGTGCCGGCCACCAGCGTTCTGGTACAGATGTACGACTCCGGCGGTGAGGACATGGTGGTCGAGGTGCGCGGCTATCAGTGGCGCTGGGAGTACAAGTATCTCGACGACGACCTCAACGAGCAGCTCAGCTTCTTCTCGAACCTGTCGACGCCGCGGGATCAGATCCTCGGGCGCGCGGAGAAGGGTGAGCACTATCTGCTGGAGGTCGACAATCCGCTGGTCATTCCCATCAATCGGAAGGTGCGCTTCCTGCTCACCTCCAACGACGTCATCCATGCCTGGTGGGTACCGGACTTCGCGCTCAAGCGTGATGCCATTCCCGGCTTCATCAACGACATCTGGACCATCGTCGAGGAGCCCGGAATCTATCGCGGTCAATGTGCGGAGCTGTGCGGCATCGATCATGGCTTCATGCCGATCGTGGTTCACGCACTGCCCGAGGACGAGTTCGACGCCTGGTACGCGGAGCGTCTCGAGCTGGCCAGGGCTCAGGACGAGCGGCTGGAAGAGCAGATCGCCCAGGAGTGGTCGGGCGAGGAATTGTTTGCGCGCGGTGAGTCGGTTTACGCCACCCATTGCGTGGCCTGTCACCAGGCCGAGGGCCAGGGCGTGCCCCCGGTGTTTCCGGCGCTTGCCGGCAACGGTGTAGTGGCAGGTGATTTCGCGGCCCACATGGACGTGGTCTATCACGGGCGGCCCGGTACGGCCATGCAGGCGTTCGGTCCGGTGCTCGATCCGGTCGACATGGCATCGGTCATGCACTATCAGCGCAAGGCGTTCGGCCGTGCCAACGGGGAAGTGGTCAAGCCCGTGGACGTGATCCGCTTCGCCGAAGCCCAGTGATCCGCAAGTCCAGGAGTGCAATGAGATGAGCGCCGTCATCGACGCCCACCACGACGACCACGCCCACGGGCCGGCCAAGGGCATCACCCGCTGGCTTTACACCACCAACCACAAGGACATCGGTTCGATGTACCTGTGGTTCAGTTTCCTCATGTTCCTCGCCGGCGGCGTGATGGCCCTGGTGATCCGCGCCGAGCTGTTCCAGCCTGGACAGTCCTTCGTGGAGCCGCACTTTTTCAATCAGATGACCACCATGCATGGGTTGGTCATGGTGTTCGGCGCCATCATGCCGGCGTTCGTGGGGCTTGCGAACTGGATGCTGCCGATGATGGTGGGCGCGCCGGACATGGCGTTGCCGCGCATGAACAACCTGTCGTTCTGGATTCTGCCCTTTGCCTCGGCGCTGCTCATCTCGACGCTGTTCATGGAAGGCGGCGGTCCCGATTTCGGCTGGACCATGTACGCGCCATTATCGACCACTTATGCGCCGGACTCGGTCACGTTCGTGATCTTCGCGATCCACCTGCTCGGTGCGTCGTCGATCATGGGGGCGATCAATATCATCGCCACCATTCTCAACATGCGCGCACCGGGCATGACGCTCATGAAGATGCCCATGTTCGTCTGGACCTGGCTGATCACTGCCTACCTGCTCATCGCGGTGATGCCGGTGCTCGCAGGCGCGGTCACCATGATGCTGTTCGATATCCACTTCGGCACCAGCTTCTTCGATGCGGCCGGCGGCGGTGACCCGGTGCTGTTCCAGCACATTTTCTGGTTCTTCGGGCACCCCGAGGTCTACATCATGATTCTGCCGGCGTTCGGGATCGTCTCCCACGTGATCCCGGCGTTCTCGCGCAAGCGCCTGTTCGGCTATGACTCCATGGTCTACGCCACCTCGTCCATTGCCTTCCTGTCGTTCATCGTCTGGGCCCACCACATGTTCACCGTCGGCATGCCGCTGGCCGGTCAGCTGTTCTTCATGTACGCGACCATGCTGATTGCGGTACCGACCGGCGTGAAGGTGTTCAACTGGATCAGCACGATGTGGCGGGGCTCGATGACATTCGAGACGCCGATGCTGTTCGCGCTCGCGTTCGTGTTCCTGTTCACGATCGGCGGGTTCTCCGGCGTCATGCTTTCCATCGCTCCGGCGGACTACCAGTACCACGACACCTACTTCGTAGTGGCGCACTTCCACTACGTACTGGTCTCCGGTTCCCTGTTCTCCATCTTCAGCGCCGTCTACTTCTGGTTGCCGAAGTGGACCGGGTACATGTACTCAGAGGGCCTCGGCAAAGTGCATTTCTGGCTGTCGTTCTTAGGCGTCAACCTGGCGTTCTTCCCGATGCACTTCTCCGGTCTGGCTGGCATGCCGCGGCGGATCCCCGACTATGCTTTGCAGTTTGCCAACTTCAACGCCTGGTCCACGGTGGGTGCTTTCATTTTCGGCCTGTCTCAGCTGCTGTTCCTGTATGTGGTCATTCAGAGCATTCGCGGCGGACAGAAAGCCACCGCGCAAGTCTGGGACGGTGCCGAAGGGCTGGAGTGGACGGTTCCGTCGCCAGCGCCTTACCACACATTCGCAACGCCGCCCGAGGTGAAGTGACGCAGGAGGTACTGACATGAACACGCCCAAAATCAGCCAACGGCAGGCCGAGGCCGCCGCGAACACGCGTCGCACCGTGATGCGCCTGGGTCTGGGAACGATCGGCATGTTCGCGTTTGCGTTCGCGCTTGTGCCGCTCTACGAAGTGATCTGCGAGGTCACTGGACTGAACGGCAAGACCGCGGGCCAGTACGAGTACGTCGAAGGAGATCTGGTGGCGGATGCGTCGCGGGAGATTCATGTCCGCTTCGTGACCAACGTCAATGCCGGCATGGTTTGGGAGTTCGGCGCCGACAAAGGCGGCATGCGGGTCACACCTGGCGGCATGCACGAGGCGATCTTTCGTGCCCACAATCCTACCGATAGGGTGATGGTGGCCCAGACCATTCCGTCTGTGGCTCCGGGCCGGGCCGCCGCTTTCTTTCACAAGACCCAGTGCTTCTGCTTCGAGCAGCAGGTCCTGCAGCCGGGTGAGTCGGTGGAAATGCCGATGCGCTTTATCGTCGACCGGGACATCCCGGGAGCGGTCACGACCATCTCGCTCTCCTACACCATGTTCGACATCACGGAACAGGTGCGGAACGTTCACGGCAGTTTGAGTACCGCCGCAGGCAGCTGACGTCCGGCGCGGATAGGCTGACGGCTTAAGGAGCAGGTACGGCGATGGCACAGGAACAGGCGGGCGGGCACGAACTCTACTACGTGCCGAGCGAGAGCAAACTGCCGGTATGGCTGGCGTTCGGGCTGGGCGTCATGCTCTATGGCCTGGCGAGCTGGATGAATTCCACCCACACCGGCGGGCACGGCAACGAGATCCTGATGCTCGTCGGATTTCTCGTGGTGGCGGTGGCGCTTTACCGCTGGTTTGCCGCGGTCATCGCCGAGAACCATGCCGGCCTGAACAGCTCCCAGGTCAAGCGCTCCTACGTCTGGGGGATGGGCTGGTTCATCTTCTCAGAGGTGATGTTCTTCGCCGCGTTCTTCGGCGCCCTGTTCTACATCCGCTTTCTGGCGCTGCCCTGGCTCGGCGGCGAGGGCGAGAAAGGCATCGCGGGTCAGTACCTGTGGCCGGACTTCTCTCCGGATTGGGCCGCGGGCGTGACCAATCCGCATCCGGCCTGGGCCGGCCCGGGTGAGACCCTGGCAGCGCCGTCGCTGAGCAACTGGCTGGCCTACCTGCCGTTCTACAACACGGTGATCCTGTTGACGTCCAGCGTCACGATCCACGTCGCCCACACGGCGCTGAAGGCCGGCGATCGCCGTAAGCTCAACCTCTGGCTCGGCATCACCGTATTGCTCGGCATCCTGTTCATCGGGGTGCAGATCGAAGAGTATGTTCAGGCCTACCGGGACATGGGCCTGACTCTGGATTCAGGAATCTATGGTTCGACCTTCTTCCTGCTGACGGGCTTTCACGGTTTCCACGTGACGCTGGGTACGTTCATGCTCATCGTCATCCTGGCGCGCTGCCTGAAGGGTCACTTCACCAAGGAAGACCACTTCGGCTTCGAGGCCACCGCGTGGTATTGGCACTTCGTGGACGTGGTCTGGCTCGGCCTGTTCCTGTTCGTCTACGTCTTCTGAGGCGGGCTTACGGGTTGTGCCAGGGGGCGCCCATACCGAGATCACCGCTGACGAGTCCGTAGAACACCAGTCCGAGCAGGGCTGCGGCGAGACAGACTCGGGTCCCGAGGGCATAGAGCACCCGCTTGCGGCTACTGTCCTGATCCTTGAACAGGAACACCAGGCCGCTGGAGAGCGAGGCCAGCACAGCGATGAAGAGAATGACGATCAGGATCTTGAGAAGCATGCAGGAGGTCCTGTCCCGGCGCCCGCGACGGACACTGCGAGTATAGCGCATCGTCTGCAGCGTCCGAGGAGGCGTTCATGAGCGCCGACAACGCTCGGCACCGGATTCGGTTTCGGCCAGGGCTGCGGCTCAGCGTATTCGTTGTGGTCTTTCTGCCGCTGGTATCGGGCCTCGCGGCATGGCAATGGGGCAAGGCCGGCGAAGCGGAGCGCTTCGAGGCCCAGCTCGAAGCCATGGCTGCGGAACCACCAGCGCGCCTGTCGCAAGCGCAGGTCGAGGGAGCGGCCGCGGATCTGCAGCCGGTGAGCGTGGAAGGGCGATTCCTGCAGGCGCCCTGGGTGTGGTTGGATAATCGCACCTGGCGCGGTCGAGCCGGCTACGAGCTGCTGGTGCCGTTTGCCGATGATTCGCTTGCCGGGCAAAGGGTGCTGGTGAACCTCGGCTGGGTTCAAGGTGGTGTCGATCGCAGCGAGCTGCCCGAGGTCGAGTTGCCGACGTCCAGGATCGTCCTGAGCGGACAGCTGGCCCCCCTGCGGCCGCCGGCGCCTGTCTTTGGTGAGGTGCTCGATCGCGTCGACGGCGGTCTGCGGGTGCAGCGGCTGGAGCTGGAGCTGCTGGCCGAGGCGCTGGAGATGGAGTTGCATCCGAGGGTGCTGGTGGCGGATGCGGCTCAGCCCGGGGTGCAGACCTGGAATTTCAGGGCCATGCGCATGACGTCTGATCGTCATCGCGGCTATGCGCTGCAGTGGGTGGGCCTGGGGCTGGTGCTGCTGGTGGGCTGGTGTTTCGCGTCATTCCGACGCGATCCGGCATGACACTCGAGGAAACCGCGTGATGCAGGCTGGAGCTGACGACAAAGCCGAGGCGCCGCTGCCGAGGTGGCTGGTACACCGCAACCGGCTGTTCCTGGTGCTGCTGGTGACGCTTACGCTGCTGCCGCTGGGGGCTGCGGTGGCCATCTACTACGGCGCGCCGTGGATGGTGACCGGCGCCCAGACCAACCGCGGCTGGCTGCTCGAACCTCCAGCTGACCTCGAAGCACTGGCATTGCGGCACCTGGATGACGAACAGCTGGTCCCAGGAGAACGTCGGCGTTGGCGGCTGCTGGTGTTTCCGGGCGCGCGTTGCGACGACGCCTGTGTGGAGACCATCGAACTTTTGCGTCAGGTCCACATTCTGCTGGGACGCGACGAGGACCGGGTCCTGCGTTTTGCCGTGATCACCCCGGATGCGGCGCCAGCGCTGTTCGGTACGCTGCAGCGGCGTCTGCCGGAGATGGAGTTGCTGCGCGGCGACTCCGGGGTGCTGAGCCAGACCCTTGCCGCTCGCAACCTGCGCGGCCGTGATCGCGCAGCGGACAGCGTCGACGGGTTGGATGCTGGAGTGTTGACTGTCGATCCGCTCGGCAATGTCATCCTCTACCACGGGCTTGACCAGATCGGCCCGGATCTCCTGGCCGATCTCAAGCAGCTCCTGCGGCTGTCGAACATCGGCTGAGCCCGGGATGAGGAGTTCATCGTGATACGCGATCGTAAACCCGGGTTCCGCTTCGTGGTCGGCGCCATCGCCTTGTGTTTCGTCGTCGTGATTCTCGGCGCCTGGACCCGCCTGGTGGACGCCGGACTCGGTTGTCCCGACTGGCCGGGCTGTTATGGCTTCGCGGGCATTCCCATGAGTGCGGAGCGCATCGAAATCGCCGAGATGCGCTTCCCGGACGCGCCAGTCGAAGTGGACAAGGCCTGGCCTGAAATGGTCCACCGCTACTTCGCCGGCATCCTCGGCCTCGTGATCCTCGGCCTCGCGATCTTTTCCTGGCGTCGAAGGCAGGATCCCGAGCAGCCTGTGGTCCTGCCGTTCATCCTGCTGGCCGTGGTGACGATGCAGGCGGCCTTCGGTGCCTGGACCGTCACGCTCAAGCTCTGGCCACAGGTGGTGGTGGCGCACCTTCTAGGGGGCTTCCTCACCCTGTCGCTGCTGTGGCTGCTTGCCCTGAGACTGGGCTGGCGCAGGGAAGCGGCCGCGGGAGACATGGGCGCCCTGTTGCAGCGCCTGCGACCTTGGGCCGTGGTGGGGATGGTCCTGCTGGTGTTGCAGATCGCCCTCGGCGGCTGGGTGAGCGCCAACTACGCCGCGCTGGCTTGCCCGGACTTCCCCACCTGTCAGGGTCGCTGGTGGCCTGAGGCCGACTTCGCCCACGGCTTCAACGTGCTGCAGGAAGTGGGTCCGAATTACCTCGGTGGTTTGATGTACAGCGAGGGCCGCATCGCGATTCACCTGACGCATCGCATCGGTGCGATCATCGTGGCGCTGGTACTGGGCCTGCTGGCCTGGCGCCTGTGGCGGACACCCCGCCCCTGGCAGCTTGCCCCGCTGGGTATTACTCTGGCGGGCGTTTTGCTGGTGCAGATACTGCTCGGGGTCGCGAATGTGGTCTTCAGCCTGCCGCTGGTGGTGGCGACGGCCCATAATGCGGTGGCAGCGGTGTTGCTGCTGGTGATGGTGTCCGTAAACTATCGCGTCCGCGCGACCATCGGGAAGGGTGCATGAGCCAGACGTATTCGGAAGCGGTAGACGGCGGAGCCACCTGGCGCGACTACTACCAGATGTGCAAGCCGAAGGTGGTCATGCTGATGCTGCTGTGCGCGGCGGTGGGCGCCTTCCTGGCCACTCCGGGTCTGCCGCCGCTGGCCCCGGTCCTGTTCGGCATTCTGGGGATCGCTCTGGTGGCTGGATCGGCGGCTGCCGTGAACCACATTGCGGACGCTTCCATCGACGCCCGCATGGCGCGCACCCGCAACCGGCCGGTGGCCACAGGCCGGGTGTCCTTCGGCCGCGGCGTTGTCTTCGCGGGCGTGACGGGCATCATCGGCATGGCGATCCTGGTGGTGTTCGTCAATCCGCTCACCGCCTGGCTGAACCTCGCTTCGTGGGTCGGCTATGGCCTTGTCTATACGCTTTACCTGAAGCGGGCGACGCCGCAGAACATCGTCATCGGCGGCCTCTTCGGCGCCGCGCCGCCCCTGTTCGGCTGGACTGCGGTCACGGGAACCATCGAGCCGGGCGCACTGCTGCTCGTGCTCATCATCTTCGCCTGGACGCCGCCCCATTTCTGGGCGCTGGCCATTGAGCGCAAGGACGAGTACGAAACCATCGACATGCCCATGCTGCCCGTCACCCACGGCGAGCTCTATACCAAGTGGCACATCCTGTTCTACACACTGATTCTGGTGGCGATCAGTCTCATGCCGTTCGTGATCGGCATGAGCGGGCTGTTGTATCTGGCGGCCGCGGTGGCTCTCGGTGCCGGCTTCCTCTACTGGGCCGTAGTCCTGCTCATCGGTCGTAATCCACGGGCGCCCATGGAGACCTTCCGTTATTCCATCCTCTACCTGATGGTGCTGTTCGTGTTCCTGCTCGTGGACCACTACGTCTATCCGGAGCTGATGGGAGTGGGCTGGTCGGCAGCATCCGGGACCCGCTGATGTCATCAGGTATCCGCACCACCCTCATCGGCTGTGCGCTGTTCATCGCGTTGGTGCTGGGACTGTTCGTGAACAGCATCCTGCGCCAGCCCGGGCTCAGCGACGATCAGCTGCGGGAAGACCACGGCACTGTCGTCCTGCCCCAGGCCCGCGCACCGTCACCGTTCCGGCTCGTCAGTCAGGATGGGACACCGTTCACAGAGAACGATCTGCGCGGCCAGTGGACCTTCGCTTACTTCGGTTTTACCCATTGTCCGGACATCTGCCCGGTGACGCTCGCAGTGCTGGCCGAAGCGCGGCGCCAACTGCTGGAAGCGGCGGAACGTGAGCCCTTCGAAGTGGTGCTGTTCACCGTAGATCCGGAGCGGGACACGCCCGAGGTGCTCGCTGAGTTCGTGCGTTACTTCGACCCCGAGTTCGTCGGTGCCACCGGGGAGCGGGCTGACATTGCAGCGCTGGCACGCGAAGTCAGCGTTGCGTTCGCGAAGGTGCCATCCGAGCAGGAGCCTGATGGTTACGTTGTGGACCACACGGGCAACATTGTGATCTTCAACCCGCGTGGGCACTATCATGGTTACATTCGGCTGCCGCACACACCGGATCGAGTCCTGACCGCCTACCGGACCCTGGCGGATCGCTCCTGAAGGCAGTTTCGTCTGTTACCCACGGGCACCCATACTCCTCGGACGTAAAGGATGGGGTCGATCGTGACGCAAGCTTCTGAGCGCTTGAACGACGTGTCCGACGGACCTGCGCTCACCGTCTATCGTGCCGTCCGTGCCCGTAGTTGCGGCTTGGTGGAACCGTTGGAAGTGGAGGACCTGGGCGTGCAGCCCATGGCCGACGCCAGTCCCCCGAAGTGGCATCTGGCGCATACCACCTGGTTCTTCGAAACCTTCCTGCTGAAGCCTTTCCAGGCCGACTACCGGCCGCTGGATCCGCGCTATGAGTTTCTGTTCAATTCCTACTACAATGCCGTAGGTAGGCAGTTTCCACGTGCTCGACGCGGCCAGCTTTCACGGCCGACCGTGGCCGAGGTGATGACCTATCGGCAGCATGTGGACGCGGCCATGGAGCGACTCCTCGACAGCGGAGGCAGCGATGAGGTGCTGCGTCGCCTCGCGCTCGGCGTCAATCACGAGGAGCAGCATCAGGAGCTGTTGCTCACCGATCTCAAGTACGCGTTCGGCCACAACCCATTGCACCCCGTTCATCCAGCCGCCACCGCGCAGGTGAGCTCGCCTTCGGCAGAAAAGCTCACGTTCACCGAACGCCCCGGCGGTCTCGTCGAAATCGGCCGGGAAGCCGGCGCAGGTATCGGGCGCAGCAGTTTTGCCTTCGACAATGAGACGCCGCGTCATCGCGTTTGGCTGGAGCCCTATCGGCTCGCTGACCGCTGCGTCACGGCCGGTGAGTACCTCTCGTTCATGGCAGACGATGGCTATCGACGAGCAGAACTGTGGCTTGCCGACGGCTGGAGCTGGCTGCAGGCGCCGGGTGATGCGAGGGTATCGGCGCCGCTTTACTGGTTCGAGCAGGATGGCATGTGGTGGACCTACACCCTTGCTGGTGTCCAGCAGGTGGACCCTCATCTGCCGGTGTGTCACCTCAGTGGCTACGAAGCGGACGCCTATGCGCGCTGGGCAGGCTGTCGTCTGCCTTCGGAGACGGAGTGGGAGACTGCTGCAATGGACGCCGGGGCCGACGGCGCCTTCCTCGATGACGGTGGCCTGCACCCGGCGGCGCAGCCCGCCGGCGCACTGGCTGCGATGCACGGCAATCTCTGGGAGTGGACCGGCAGCGCCTATGGCCCCTATCCGGGGTACCGACCGCCACCGGGGGCGCTCGGCGAGTACAACGGCAAGTTCATGGCGAATCAGCTGGTGCTGCGTGGCGGCTCCTGTGCCACGCCGCGGGATCATCTGCGCAGCAGCTATCGCAACTTCTTCTACCCCCCCGATCGCTGGCAGTTCACCGGCGTCCGGCTGGCACAGGATGCGTGACGATCATGGGCCGATCGGATGCGACAACCGCGGCAGCGTCGACCCGGGACCGGGTCACCCTGCACGATCTGAAACCGAAACTCGCGGACATGCGCGAGGAGGTGCTGGCCGGCCTCACGGCCACGCCACGGCGCATCGCGCCCAAGTACTTTTATGACCAGCGTGGGTCGGAGCTGTTCGAAGCCATCACGCGCGTGCCTGAGTACTACCCGACGCGAACCGAGATCGGGCTCCTCGAGACCCACCTCGAAGCCATTGGCAGCGTACTCGGCCGCGGCGACGTCCTGCTCGAGTACGGCAGCGGCTCGAGCCGCAAGATCCGCTTGCTGCTCGAAGAGCTGCGCCCGCTGGCCTACCTGCCCGTCGACATCTCCCGTGAACATCTGCTCGAGGCTGCCCGCGCGCTGGCAGGCGACTACCCGTGGTTGCAGGTCCATGCCATCTGCACGGATTACGGCAACGGTCTGACGCTGCCGTGGCAGCCCCCCCGTCGCCAAGGCGTCGCGGTGCCGATCACCGGATTCTTTCCCGGCTCCAGCATCGGCAACTTCGAGCGGTCTCATGCGGCCCGCTTCCTCGCCGGTGTCCGCGACACGCTGGGCCCCGGCGGGCAACTGCTCATCGGTGTCGACCGCCGCAAGGCCAAGGCGCGCCTGGAGGCGGCCTACAACGATGCGGCCGGTGTCACCGCCGAGTTCAATCGCAACATCCTGGTCCACCTGAACCGCGCGCTCGATGGCGACATCGACGTCATGGCTTTCAGGCATCGTGCCCATTACGACGAGGAGGCCGGACGCATCGAGATGCATCTGGTGGCTGAGCGTGCCCTGGCGTTCACCCTGGGCGGAGTGGAATTCGAATTCGCCGCGGGCGAAGCGATTCACACCGAGAACTCCTACAAGTACGCACCGGATGAGTTTCGCGCCCTCGCAGCCGGAGTCGGTTTCGACACCGTGGCCGAGTGGACGGATGCGGAAGCGCTGTTCTCCGTGTTCGTCCTGCGCGGCGGCTGAGAGCAGGCTACGTTGCAGTATCCGACAGCGCCGGGCTGAGCGGGACTGCCTCGCGCAGACGCCAGTCCAGCATGCGGCCCATCTCCTGCGGCGGCTTGCGTTGGGAGTCGAGACGCGCAAGCCAGAACCGCAGCGCTGCCAGCAGGGTCATCACCGGCCACAACCAGCACTCTTCCCGGGTCAGCGGGCGCAGCCGCGCGTAGCCGCGGATGAGCCCCCGCAGACGATCCCCGTCCAGGCGCCCGTTGGGATGCGAGCACCAGTCGTTGGCGGCCACCGCCAGATCGAACAGCAGCGCTGCCCTGGCCGTATGATGAAAGTCGATCACCGCGCACAGGCCGCCGCGATCAAACAGGGCGTTGTCCCGGAACAGATCCCCGTGCACCAGTCCCCCCGGAAGTTGCCGCCAGTCGCGGCGCTGCGCCACGCTGGCCAGGACCTGCTGTGCCGCGGTCAGACGGCTCTGCTCATGGGCGTCGAGGCGTGGACGGTGTTGCGCGGCGCGGGCAGCGATCCAGGCAGCGTCGCGGGGATGGTCGGGCCCGCTGACACCGGCTGTCGCCAGGTGCATGCGCGCCAGGAAACGCCCGATCGCTGCGCACTGATCGATCGCGGGCCGCTCGGGATGGCTGCCGGGGAAACGCGGCGCGAGCAGGGCCGGAGCCCCGGCAATGCGACCGCTGCGCGCGCCGCTGCGGTGGCGCAGTGGCACCGGCACCGGCAGCCCGGCGGCGTCCAGTCGGACCAGGGTATCGAGCGTGGTGGCTGGAAATTCGGCATCGCTCAGCGTCAGCACCCACTCCCGCTGCTGGCCGTTGCTCGCGCTGGTCAGAAAGAAGTTGCTGTTCTCGATCCCCTGCGCCGTGGGCGCTACGCTCACGAACTCACCGAGGTTCCAGGCGGTACAGGCGGCGCGAGCGTCGTCCTCGGTCAGTTCCGTGAATACGGCCATGGGGTCCCGACGCTATCAGAATTCGACCAGAATCCACTTCGGGACCAGCATGTCCGCTTGTTCCAGATTGCCGTATCCTCGCGTGGGATCCGCGGGGGTCAGATAATAGGGCCGGCCCACGGCCGGGACGACGCGGATCATCCTCAGGATGCCGTTCTGTCGATACTCGTAGACGGTCCGCTCCCGGCCTTCGATGATGGTCACGTCCTGCCCCCGCGACGCGATCACCGCGTCGCTCGCGAATACGGGTGGCGCTGCCAGCAGCAGGGCGAGCAGCATGCAGGCCCACAGGCGGCCTGGTGGTGACGCGTGTATCACGACGATCTCCCTGGCGGAGCGCCTCGGCGCCCCGCCCACTGTCAGGCAATTGTAGAATAGGGTGGCTTAAATCATGGCGGACGACAAACCGCTCATTCTCGTGGACGGGTCGTCCTACCTGTTCCGCGCCTATCATGCCCTGCCGCCCCTGACCACGTCCGACGGCCGACCCACCGGCGCCATCAAGGGCGTGATCGGTATGCTGCGCAAGCTCATGGCGGATTACCCGGACAGCCCCATTGCGGTGGTGTTCGATCCGCCCGGCGACACCTTCCGCAATGAGCTGTATGCCGACTACAAGGCCAACCGCCCTGACATGCCCGATGATCTCCGGGCGCAGATCAAGCCGATTCACGAACTGGTCGCGGCCATGGGCCTGCCGCTGATCGTCGAACCCGGGTTCGAAGCGGATGATGTCATCGGCACGCTGGCTCGAGAGGCGGAGGCACGCGGGGAATCCGTGCTGATCTCCACCGGCGACAAGGACATGGCACAGCTGGTCAGCGACCGCATCACGCTGGTCAACACCATGACGGACACCGTGCTCGATGCGGACGCCGTGCAGGAGAAGTTCGGCGTCCCTCCGGAGCGCATCATCGACCTGCTGGCCCTGGCCGGCGACACCGTCGACAACATCCCAGGCGTCGAGAAGGTCGGCCCCAAGACGGCGGCGAAATGGCTCACCGAACACGGCGATCTCGACGCGCTGATGGCGGCGGCGGACGCGGTGAAAGGCAAGCTGGGGGAGAATCTGCGGACCGCCCTCGACCAGCTGCCTCTGTACCGCGAGCTGGCGACCATCCGCTGCGATGTGGAGCTGGATTTCGGTCCTGAGGAGCTGGCGATCCGGGAGCCGGATCAGGAGCAGCTGCTCGGCCACTATCGGGACCTGGAGTTCAAAGGCTGGATCACCGAGGCGAGCAGTGCGCTGGAAGCGGACGGCCACGAGGACGCCAGTGCTCCGGAGGCAAACTACGCCATCGTCCTGGAACAGGCGGACTTCGATCGCTGGGTGGAGCGCCTGCGCAAGGCCGGCCGGTTTGCCTTCGACACGGAGACCACCAGTCTCGACTACATGCGGGCCGAACTGGTGGGCGTATCGTTCGCGGTGGCTGCCGGCGAGGCCGCGTACGTGCCCTTCGGTCATCGCTATGTCGGCGCGCCGGATCAGCTGCCGGCGAAGACCGTACTCGATGCCTTGAAGCCGCTGCTCGAGGATCCGGACATCGAGAAGATCGGTCAGAACCTGAAGTACGACATGAGCGTGCTCGCACGCGCCGGCATCGAGCTTGCCGGGGTCCGCTACGACACCATGCTGGAGTCCTACGTGCTCGACAGTGTCGGTACTCGCCACAACATGGACGACATGGCACTGAAATTCCTCGGTCGCAGCACGACGTCGTTCACCGACGTTGCCGGCAAGGGCGCCAAGCAGCTCACCTTCGATCAGGTGGGGCTGGAGCAGGCAGGTCCCTATGCTGCCGAGGACGCGGATGTCACGCTGCAGTTGCATGAACTGCTGTGGCCGCGGCTGGAAGCGGAACCGAGCCTGGTGCGGGTGTTCGACGAAATCGAGATGCCCTTGGTTCCCGTCCTGTCCCGGATCGAGCGCAATGGCGCGCTGGTGGATGCCCGCCTGCTGAAGCAGCAGAGCGCCGAGCTCGCTGAGCTGATGCAGGAACTGGAAGCGAAAGCCCACGAGGAGGCGGGCGGCGAGTTCAATCTAGGCTCGACCCGCCAGCTGCAGCAGATCCTCTACGAGAAGCTGGGACTGCCGGTGATCCGTAAGACTCCGGGCGGCGCGCCGTCCACCGCCGAGCCGGTGCTCGCGGAGCTGGCCCACGACTATCCGCTGCCCCGGATCATCATGGACTACCGCTCGCTTGCGAAGCTCAAGTCCACCTACACCGATACCCTGCCGCGCCAGATCGATCCGGATACCGGGCGCATCCACACGTCCTACCATCAGGCAGTGGCGGCCACGGGGCGATTGTCCTCGTCGGAGCCGAATCTGCAGAACATCCCCATTCGCAGCGCCCAGGGTCGTCGCATCCGTCAGGCCTTCGTGGCCCCGAAGGGGCGGGTCCTGCTGGCAGCGGACTATTCCCAGATCGAGCTGCGGATCATGGCCCACCTGTCCGCAGATGCGGGCCTGCTCGCGGCGTTCGCCGACGGCCTCGACGTCCATCGGGCAACGGCGGCGGAGGTTTTCGGTGTCGATCTCGCGGACGTGAGTGCAGATCAGCGTCGCAACGCCAAGGCCATCAACTTCGGCCTCATCTACGGCATGTCCGCGTTCGGTCTCGCGCGCCAGCTCGGCATCGCGCGCGGCGAAGCCCAGGCGTACATCGAGCGCTATTTCGAGCGCTACCCGGGCGTGCGCGAGTACATGGACCGGACCCGCGCCCAGGCCCGGGAGCAGGGCTACGTTGAGACCCTGTTCGGGCGCCGCCTGTACCTGCCGGAGATCCGGGTCCAGAACCAGCAACGCCGGCAGGCCGCTGAACGCACCGCCATCAACGCACCGATGCAGGGCAGTGCCGCGGACATCATCAAGCGCGCCATGATCGACCTCGACGGCTGGATGCGCCGAACGCGCCCGGACGCGCTCATGATCATGCAGGTCCACGACGAGCTGGTGTTCGAAGTTGCCGAGGATGCGGCTGAGGCCCTCGGGGAGACGGTGCGCGAGCGGATGCAGGCTGCGGCCGAACTGGCGGTGCCGCTGCTGGTGGACGTTGGCGTGGGCGCGAACTGGGACGAGGCTCATTGAGACGGTCGGGCAAGGCGCCGGGAACTTTCTTTTCGAGGGGCAGTCCTAATATGTGCCGGACGGATCATTGCCCCTTCCCATCCCCGATATCCCCAATGATCCGGTCAGACGTCACCCCCCGAGACGTCTCCGGCAGCCCCGGTCCCGCCCCCCCGCGGGGCCGGGGCACCCCCATCCGATGGCACCTCTAACGCGTCCAATCCCAACCAGCCTCTCAGGATAGTGAGTGCTTGCTCGCTCCCTTGGCCGCGCAGTGCGCTGAACAGCAGCGGTTCGGCCGCTGGCGTGTCCGCAAGGTGGTGGCGGGCCTGCTGCAGGGCGGCGCTGGCGGCGCCGAAGCCGAGCTTGTCCGCCTTGTTCAGCAGCACCAGCAGCGGCATGTCCGCCGCGCGGGCCCAGCCGATCATCTGCTCGTCGAAGGGCTGGAACGGATGCCGGATGTCCATGACCAGGACCACGCCCACCAGCGCCCGGCGGCTCGCCAGGTAGCCTTCGACCTGCTGCTGCCACGCGTCACGCGTGCTGCGGTCGGTTTTGGCGTAGCCGTAGCCCGGGAGGTCCACCAGGCAGGCCTCAGGGCTGACCCGGAAGAAGTTCAGCAGCTGCGTCCGCCCCGGCGTCTTGCTGGTCCGCGCCAGACTGCGCTGGCCGGTGAGTCGATTCAGAACGCTGGACTTGCCGGCGTTGGAGCGGCCGGCAAATGCCACTTCGCGGCCCTGATCCGGCGGTGCGTCGCCAGGGCCCTTGGCGCTGCGCTCGAAGTCGGACAGCAGGTAAGGAAGGGCTTCTGCGGCCGTCGCCTGCGCAGGCCGGCGTTGGGTCTTGGGACGCTTGCGTGCGCCGGGCGTGGCGGGTCGTCTTGCCAAGCATGCCTCCCGCTGGCGGCGACTGTTGGGTTATACTCTGTTGGTTACATATCCAGAAGCAGAGTCATCGCAGTCTAGCAGCCTGACGCCCTCCGGTTGTTGGCAATCGGTAAGCCTGGTGGCCGGTGGCCATCCGGGTTCGTCCCAAGCATTCACGCTCCGAACGGATTCAACCATGTTGCGCAATCTGATCTCGACCTTTGTCCTTTTGAGTGCGGGCGCCCTCGTGATCGCATCGATCTCGCCGCCGGAAGAAGCCCCGCGGGGCGACCCGGA
>SKUB01000067.1 GCA_007122315.1 Pseudomonadales bacterium
ACTCACCCGTCTTGAAAGTGTCGAAACACACCTTCGTCAGCGCTGCCGTCAGCGTCGTCTTGCCGTGGTCCACATGACCAATCGTGCCTACGTTCACGTGCGGCTTGGTCCGCTCGAATTTTGCCTTGGACACTGCTCGTCCCCTTTATCTCGTGTGCGTATTGGGCTGGCAACGCCAGCAACGGGTTCTATCTGCGAGGCACAGCCTCGTCTTCAGCCTCTGCGCGCCACGCCATCAGAGAGCCCTTCGGGCACCTGTGCATAGCGCGCGAACTCCATGAAGTACGTGGCCCGACCCTGGCTCGCCGAGCGCAGATCGGTGGAGTAACCGAACATCTCCGAAAGCGGCACCTCGGCACGGATGATCTTGGCGCCGTAGCCGTCCTCCATGCCCTGAACGACACCGCGGCGCCGATTGAGATCGCCGACGACGTCACCCATGTACTCCTCCGGAGTGACCACTTCCACCTTCATGATGGGCTCGAGGATCACGGGCTTCGCATTGCGGGCCCCTTCCTTGAGCGCCATGGAGCCGGCGATCTTGAACGCCATCTCCGAGGAATCCACTTCGTGAAAGGAACCGTCGAATAGCGTCGCCCGGACCCCGATCATCGGGTAGCCGGAAATGACACCATTCTGCATGGCCTCTTCGGCACCCTTGCCCACCGCCGGGATGTACTCCCGGGGCACGACACCACCGCTGATCTTGTCGACAAACTCGAAGGTCTTCTCCGCGTCGTCCGGCAGCGGCTCGAGTTTCAGCCAGACATGACCGTACTGACCCCGCCCGCCGGTCTGGCGGACGAACTTGCCTTCCGCCTCCACGGTCTTGCGGATGGTCTCGCGATAGGCCACCTGGGGCTTGCCGACATTGGCCGCCACATTGAACTCACGCCGCATGCGATCGACGATGATGTCCAGATGCAACTCACCCATGCCGGAAATGATGGTCTGGCCCGACTCCTCGTCGGTCTTGACGCGAAAGGAGGGGTCCTCCTGGGCCAGCTTGCCCAGCGCCACCGCCATCTTGTCCTGATCCGCAACCGACCGGGGCTCGATGGCCACCGAAATCACGGGCTCCGGGAATTCCATGCGTTCGAGCACGATGGGCCGGTTCTGGGCGCACAGCGTGTCACCGGTGGTGACGTCCTTCAGGCCCACGGCGGCAGCGATGTCGCCGGCCCGGACCTCCTTGATCTCCTCGCGCTTGTTGGCATGCATCTGCACCAGGCGGCCGATGCGCTCGCGCTTACCGCGCACCGAGTTGGACACCGCATCACCGGTACTGAGCACGCCGGAGTAGACCCGGAAGAACGTCAGCGTGCCCACGAAGGAATCGGTGGCGATCTTGAAAGCCAGGGCCGCGAACGGCTCGTCGTCGTCCGCCGGCCGCGATTCCGTCTTGTCACTGTCCGGAAGGTGGCCTTCGATGGGTTTGACTTCGTTCGGTGCCGGCAGGTAATCCACAACGGCATCGAGCACTGCCTGCACACCCTTGTTCTTGAAGGCACTGCCGCAGGTGCACAGGACGATCTCATTGGCGATCGTCCGCTGCCGCAGACCACGCTTGATGTCGTCTACGTCCAGCGTGCCGCTGTCGAGATACTTCTCCGTGAGGGCGTCGTCCGCTTCGGCGGCGGCCTCCACCAGACGTTCCCGCCATGACTCGCAGTCCGCGATCATGTCCTCGGGAATGTCCTCGAGCCTGTAGGTCACCCCCAAGTCCTCTTCGTTCCAGCGGATGGCCTTCATCAGGACCAGATCGACCACGCCGCTGAAATGCTCTTCGAGGCCGATGGGCAACTGAATGGGAACCGGGTGGGCGCCGAGACGCTTCTCTACCTGATCGACCACGCGCAGGAAGTCGGCACCGGCACGATCCATCTTGTTTACGAAGCAGATGCGCGGAACGCCGTACTTGTTGGCCTGCCGCCACACGGTCTCGGATTGAGGCTCGACGCCGGATGTGCCGCAGAACACCACCACGGCGCCATCGAGGACACGCAGCGAGCGCTCCACCTCGATGGTGAAGTCCACGTGACCCGGAGTGTCGATGATGTTGATGCGATGCTTGGGGAACTGCTGGTTCATCCCCGACCAGAAGCAGGTGGTGGCAGCGGAGGTGATGGTGATCCCCCGCTCCTGCTCCTGCTCCATCCAGTCCATGATGGCGGCGCCCTCATGGACCTCACCCAGCTTGTGGGAGATGCCGGTGTAGAACAGCACGCGTTCAGTCGTGGTGGTCTTGCCCGCGTCCACGTGGGCCACGATGCCGATGTTGCGATAACGCTCAATGGGCGTCTGTCGAGCCACGACTGCAGTCTCCCTGGTCCGCGATCAGTCCCTCGATCAGAACCGGTAGTGGGAGAACGCCTTGTTCGCCTCGGCCATGCGGTGCGTGTCCTCGCGCCGCTTGACCGCAGAACCCCGCCCCTCGGCGGCGTCGGACAGTTCACCCGCGAGGCGCAACACCATGGACTTTTCGCCGCGCTTGCGTGCCGCTTCCACCAGCCAGCGCATGGCCAGCGCCTGGCGGCGCGACGGGCGCACTTCTACCGGCACCTGATAGGTGGCACCGCCGACCCGGCGGGACTTCACCTCGACCATGGGGGCGATCCCTTCGAGGGCCTTCTCGAACACTTCCACGGGATCACGGCCACCGCGTTCGGAGATGCGACCGAGGGCACCATAGACGATGCTCTCCGCAACGGACTTCTTGCCGTCACGCATGATGTGGTTGACGAATTTCGCGAGCGTCTGGTTCCCGTACTTGGGATCCGGAAGGATGTCGCGCTTGGCAGCGACGCGGCGGCGTGGCATGGATGATTCCTCTTGGCTTCAGGTGATCCCGGAACGATCCGGGCCTTACTCCTCCGGCCGCGACGCAGGTCGCGACCGGGGTCCGGAATGATTGTCGGTGTTGCGAAACGCCTTACTTGGGACGCTTGGCGCCGTACTTGGAACGACCCTGACGGCGATCAGACACGCCGGAGGTATCCAGGGTCCCGCGAACCGTGTGGTAGCGAACGCCGGGGAGGTCCTTGACGCGGCCTCCGCGGATCAGCACCACCGAGTGCTCCTGCAGGTTGTGGCCTTCGCCACCAATGTAGGAGCTGACCTCGAAACCATTGGTCAGCCGCACACGGCAGACCTTCCGCAGGGCGGAGTTCGGCTTCTTCGGCGTGGTGGTGTACACCCGCGTGCACACGCCACGCTTCTGCGGCGAGCCCTGCAGTGCCGGCACGTCGCTCTTGGTGATCCTGCGCTTGCGCGGCTTGCGCACGAGCTGGGCGATGGTCGCCATTCGGTTACTCCGTCACGATCCCGGCCATGCGGCCAGAAAAGCTCCGCCCGTCGTTGACGACGCGCGGAGCCGATACAAACATGGGAGGCGCCATGGCGCCATCACCGGAAAAGGCCGCGCAGTTTAATGACGCGCCCAGGTGTGGTCAAGCTTGGACGCGCGGAGCGCGGGCATCGATTCTGATCTTTTTGCTGTTTTCGAGCGTGCTGCGTCCTGCGAGCATGCGGCCGGCTCGCGCCGGCCGCTCGTTGCGCCGCCCTTCGGGCGACACAATCTCCCACTTCAGAGTCTTCGTTCCAGCGAAACACTCTCGGAGAGAACTCTTCAGAGTCTTCGTTCGGGCGTCGTGCGCGCTGCGAGCATGCGGCCGGCATAAGCCGGCCGCATGGATCGCTCAGCGGTCGCGCAGCGCTTCGGACAGCGCGGCTTCCACATCTTCCGCCGACGCACCCGTTTCCCGGGCGAGCTTGGCGTTGATGTCCGCCTCGCGCTTGCGCTTGCGCTCCTCGTGGTACTTCAGGCCCGTTCCCGCCGGGATCAGACGGCCCACCACGACGTTCTCCTTGAGACCACGCAGGTAGTCGCGCTTGCCGGTGACCGCGGCCTCGGTGAGCACCCGGGTCGTCTCCTGGAACGATGCCGCGGAGATGAACGACTCCGTCGCCAGCGACGCCTTGGTGATACCGAGCAACAGCCGATCCACCACCGGAGGCGCCTTGCCCTCCGCCTCGAGGCGATCGTTCTCCTCGAGCACCTGCACGAACTCCACCTGCTCGCCGCGGATGAGGGTGGAATCACCCGGATCCACGATCTCTGCCTTGCGCAGCATCTGACGGACGATGATCTCGATGTGCTTGTCGTTGATCGTCACGCCCTGGAGGCGGTAGACCTCCTGGATCTCGTTGACGATGTAGTTGGCAAGCTCGTCCACGCCCTTCAGACGCAGGATGTCATGGGGGGACAGTGGTCCTTCGCAGACCGTCTCCCCGCGCTCCACCCGCTCGCCTTCGAACACGCCGATGGTGCGCCACTTCGGAATCAGCGTTTCCATGGGCTCGCCGTCGTCCGGCGTGATGATCAGCCGCCGCTTGCCCTTGGTCTCCTTGCCGAAGCTGACCATGCCGGTGGCCTCGGCGAGAATGGCAGGCTCCTTCGGCTTGCGAGCCTCGAACAGGTCCGCCACCCGCGGCAGACCGCCGGTGATGTCGCGGGTCTTCGACCCTTCCTGCGGCACCCGGGCGATGACGTCGCCGATACCGATGGTCTGCCCGTCCTCCACCGAGAGGATGGCGTTGGCCGGCAGCACCTGATGGGAGATCAGCTCGCCCTTCTTGTCGAGGATGCGCACGGCAGGGCGCAGGTCCTTGCCCGCTGCCGGACGGTCCTTGGAGTCGATCACCTCGACGCTGGTGAGGCCGGTGAGCTCGTCGGTCTTCCGGTTCACGGACACGCCTTCGTCCATGTCCTCGAATTCCACCTTGCCCGCCAGATCCATGAAGATCGGGTGGGTGTGGGGATCCCAGTTCGCGATGACCTGACCAGCTTCCACCTCGGCGTCCTCACCGACGGTGATCACCGCGCCATAGGGCAGCTTGTACTTCTCGCGCTCGCGACCCTGGCTGTCCATGACACCCACTTCACCGGAACGGGATGCAGCCACCAGCTCGCCGTTCTCGCGCTCCACCGTCTTCAGGTTGTGCAGGCGGATGCGACCACCGTGCTTGACCTGAACGGAATCCACCGCGGTGGCCCGGGACGCGGCACCGCCGATGTGGAAGGTCCGCATGGTGAGCTGAGTACCCGGCTCGCCGATGGACTGGGCGGCAATGACTCCGACCGCCTCGCCGACGTTGACCAGATGGCCCCGCGCCAGATCGCGACCGTAGCAGGTGGCACACACGCCGTAGCGGGTGGCACAGGTGATGGGCGAGCGGACCACGAGCTCATCCACACCGAGCTCCTCGAGCTGCTCCACCCATGCCTCGTCCAGCATGATCCCGGCAGGCACCAGAACCTTCTTGCCGTCGGCCGCAAGGACATCGCGTGCCACGACCCGCCCGAGCACCCGGCTCGACAGCGGCTCGACCACGTCGCCACCCTCGATGAGCGGCGTCATCAGCAGGCCCTGATCCGTGCCGCAGTCCTGCTCCGTGACCACCAGATCCTGGGCCACGTCCACCAGACGACGGGTGAGATAACCGGAGTTCGCGGTCTTCAACGCCGTATCCGCGAGACCCTTCCGGGCGCCGTGGGTGGAGATGAAGTACTGGTTCACCGACAACCCCTCACGGAAGTTGGCGGTGATGGCCGTCTCGATGATGGAACCGTCCGGGCGTGCCATCAGGCCCCGCATGCCGGCGAGCTGCCGGATCTGGGCCGGGGAACCCCGGGCACCGGAATCGGCATACATGTACACCGCGTTGAAGGAGTCCTGAGTGACCTCCTCGCCCTCGCGGTTCACCACCGGCTCCGTGGACAGGCCGGACATCATCGCCCGCGCCACCATGTCGTTGGCACGCGACCAGATGTCGATGACCTTGTTGTACTTCTCACCCTGGGTCACGAGGCCCGATGCGTACTGGGTCTCGATCTCCTTCACCTCGGTCTCGGCATCGTCGACGATCTTCTTCTTCTCGTCGGGAATCTCGAAATCGTTGACGCCGATGGAGCAGCCGGAACGGGTCGAGTACTCGAAGCCCGTGTACATGAGCTGGTCGGCGAAGATCACGGTCTCCTTCAGACCCACATGGCGATAGCAGGCATTGAGGATCGCGGAGATGGACTTCTTGGTCATCGCCTGATTGACCAGCTCGTAGGGCAGCCGGTTCGGAACGATCTCGTAGAACAGGGCGCGGCCGACGGTGGTTTCGTACAGCGAACGCAGTTCCTGCCAGCTGCCGTCCTCCTGCTCGCGCTCCTCGACGATGCGCACCCGGACCTTGGCGTGCAGGTCCACCTGACCGCTGCGATAGGCACGCGCGACTTCGCGGACATCGGCGAAGACCATGCCCTCGCCGCGGGCGTTGATGCGTTCGCGGGTCATGTAGTACAGCCCGAGGACCACGTCCTGGGACGGCACGATGATCGGATCACCGCTGGCCGGAGACAGGATGTTGTTGGTGGACATCATCAGCGCGCGGGACTCGAGCTGGGCCTCCAGCGTCAGCGGCACGTGCACCGCCATCTGGTCGCCGTCGAAGTCCGCGTTGTAGGCGGCACAGACCAGCGGGTGCAGCTGGATGGCCTTGCCCTCGATCAGCACCGGCTCGAAGGCCTGAATACCGAGACGGTGCAGGGTCGGCGCCCGGTTCAGCAGCACCGGATGCTCGCGAATGACCTCGGCCAGAATGTCCCACACTTCTGCGGTCTCATGCTCCACGGCCTTCTTCGCCGCCTTGATGCTGGTGGCGAGGCCGCGGGCCTGGAGCTTGCCGAAGATGAACGGCTTGAACAGTTCCAGCGCCATCTTCTTCGGCAGGCCGCACTGGTGCAGGCGCAGGGTCGGACCCACCACGATCACGGAACGACCGGAGTAGTCGACGCGCTTGCCGAGCAGGTTCTGACGGAACCGGCCCTGCTTGCCCTTGATCATGTCGGCCAGCGACTTCAGCGGCCGCTTGTTGGAGCCGGTGATGGCACGACCACGGCGGCCATTGTCCAGCAGCGCATCCACCGCTTCCTGCAGCATGCGCTTCTCGTTGCGGACGATGATGTCCGGCGCACTGAGATCCAAAAGCCGCTTGAGGCGGTTGTTGCGGTTGATCACGCGCCGATACAGGTCGTTCAAGTCCGAGGTCGCGAAGCGGCCGCCGTCCAGCGGCACCAGCGGACGCAGATCCGGCGGCAGGACCGGCAGCACCGACATGATCATCCACTCAGGCTTGTTGCCCGACTCCTTGAACGCCTCCATCAGCTTCAGGCGCTTGGAGAACTTCTTGATCTTGGTCTCGGAGTTGGTCTGCGGAATCTCCTCGCGCAGGGTCGCGATCTCGGCGTCGAGATCGAGCCGCTTCAGCAGTTCCTGCACCGCCTCCGCACCCATCTTGGCGGTGAACTCCTCACCGTACTGCTCGAGGGCCTCGAAGTACTGATCGTCAGTGAGCAGCTGACCGATCTCGAGTTCGGTCATGCCTTCGTCGATCACCACGAAGGATTCGAAATACAGCACCCGTTCGATATCGCGCAGGGTCATGTCGAGCAGCAGCCCGATCCGTGACGGCAGCGACTTCAAAAACCAGATGTGCGCCACCGGGCTCGCCAGCTCGATGTGGCCCATGCGCTCACGGCGCACCTTGGTGAGGGTCACCTCGACGCCGCACTTCTCGCAGATCACGCCGCGATGCTTCAGCCGCTTGTACTTGCCGCAGAGGCACTCGTAGTCCTTGATCGGCCCGAAGATACGGGCGCAGAACAGCCCGTCACGTTCCGGCTTGAACGTACGATAGTTGATGGTCTCGGGCTTCTTGACCTCACCGAAAGACCAGGACCGGATCATTTCGGGCGATGCCAGCCCGATCCGCAGGGAGTCGAAATCGTCGATGTTGGCCTGGGACTTCAAAAGGTTCAGCAGGTCTTTCATCGTTCCTCCGCGAGAGGCTCAGAACGTGCAGGATCACACTAACACAGGGGCGATCCGCTACGTCGGTACCTTGTTTCCACCCCGGGTCACATGACCCGGAAGGCGGCAAATCAAATGCGATGACCGCGGTGCCGGTTGCCCCGGCACCGCGGTCAGGCTCAATCGTTCTCGAGTTCGATATCAATGCCGAGGGAACGGATTTCCTTCAGCAGCACGTTGAACGACTCGGGCATGCCCGGCTCCATCTGGTAGTCGCCGTCGACGATGTTCTTGTACATCTTCGTCCGGCCCGCCACGTCGTCCGACTTGACGGTGAGCATCTCCTGCAGCGTGTAGGCCGCGCCGTACGCTTCCAGTGCCCAGACCTCCATTTCGCCGAAGCGCTGACCACCGAACTGGGCCTTGCCGCCCAGCGGCTGCTGGGTCACGAGGCTGTAGGAGCCGGTGGAACGGGCATGCATCTTGTCGTCGACAAGGTGATTGAGCTTCAGCATGTACATGTAGCCGACCGTCACCTGGCGATCGAAAGCCTCACCGGTCCGGCCGTCGTAGAGCGTGGTCTGCCCGGACAGCGGCAGGTCGGCCAAGTCCAGCAGCGCCTTGATCTCGCCCTCGTCCGCACCGTCGAACACCGGCGTCGCCACCGGCATGCCGCCGCGCAGGTTGTGTGCGAGCTCCAGGATCTCGTCATCGTTGAACTCGCCGAAGTCCTCCGGTACCCCGCCGCCGGCCTTGTTGTAGACCTTGTCGAGGAAGGTGCGGACTTCGCCGGCCTTACGACCGGTGTCGAGCATATCGCCGATCTTCTGGCCGATACCCTTGGCGGCCCAGCCGAGATGGGTCTCGAGGACCTGACCGACGTTCATCCGTGACGGTACGCCGAGCGGGTTCAGAACGATGTCCACCGGCACACCGTGCTCGTCGAAGGGCATGTCCTCCACCGGCATGATCACGGAGATCACACCCTTGTTACCGTGGCGGCCGGCCATCTTGTCACCAGGCTGGATACGGCGCTTGATCGCCAGATAGACCTTGACGATCTTCAGCACGCCCGGCGCCAGATCGTCGCCGGAATCCAGCTTGCCACGCTTGTCCTCGAGGCGCTCCTTGAGCTGCTCCTTGCGCTCGGCCAGCTGGGTGCGGGCCTCGTCGAGCAGCTCATTGAGCTCGTCGGTGACCATGCGCAGCTTGAACCAGTCATCCCGCGGCAGTTCGTCCAAGTAGGTCTTGCGAACGACACTGCCTTCAGCCAGGCCCGGTCCGCTGCTGGCTTTCTTGTTCACCAGCCGGTTGGCGAGACGCTCGAACGTCGCCGTCTCGACGATCCGGTACTCGTCATCGAGGTCCTTGCGGGACTGCTCCAGGGAGGCCTTGTCGATGGCCTTCGCCCGGGCATCCTTCTCGACGCCGTCCCGCGTGAACACCTGGACGTCGATCACCGTGCCGTTGACGCCGGTGGGCACCCGCAGCGAGGTGTCCTTCACGTCCGAAGCCTTCTCACCGAAGATCGCGCGCAGCAGCTTCTCTTCCGGCGTGAGCTGGGTTTCACCTTTCGGCGTCACCTTGCCCACCAGGATGTCGCCCGGACCCACTTCCGCACCGATGTAGACGATGCCGGACTCGTCGAGCTTGCCGAGCGCCGCCTCACCCACGTTCGGGATGTCGCAGGTGATGTCCTCTGCCCCGAGCTTGGTATCCCGAGCGATGCAGGTCAGCTCCTGGATATGGATGGTGGTGAAGCGCTCCTCGGTGACCACACGCTCCGAGATCAGGATCGAGTCCTCGAAGTTGTAGCCGTTCCAGGCCATGAACGCGATGCGCATGTTCTGGCCCAGCGCGAGCTCGCCCATGTCCGTGGACGGGCCGTCCGCGAGGACGTCACTGCGTGCCACCTTGTCGCCCTTCATCACCAGCGGACGCTGGTTGATGCAGGTGTTCTGGTTGGAACGCGTGTATTTGGTGAGCTTGTAGATGTCCACCGCCGCCTCACCGGCGCCGATCTCCGACTCGTCCACCCGCACCACGATCCGGCCGGCATCCACGCTGTCCACCACGCCACCGCGGCGGGCGACCACACAGACGCCGGAGTCCCGGGCGACGATGCGCTCCATGCCGGTGCCCACCAGGGGCTTTTCGGCCTTCAGCGCCGGAACCGCCTGGCGCTGCATGTTCGAACCCATGAGCGCCCGGTTGGCGTCATCGTGCTCGAGGAAGGGAATCAGCGATGCTGCCACCGAAACCACCTGCTTCGGCGACACGTCCATGTAGTTCACGTTCTCGGACTGGGTCTTGGTGAACTCGTTCTGGAAGCGGACGTCGATCAGGTCCTCGACGAAGCGATTGTTCTTGTCCAGCTGCGAGCTGGCCTGGGCGATCACGTACTCGGCCTCGTCGATGGCCGAGAGGTACTCGATCTCGTCCGTGACCACGCCATCCACCACCTTGCGGTAGGGCGTCTCGAGGAAGCCGTACTCGTTGGTGCGGGCGTAGACAGCCAGCGAGTTGATCAGACCGATGTTCGGGCCTTCTGGCGTCTCGATGGGGCAGACCCGGCCGTAATGGGTCGGGTGCACGTCGCGAACCTCGAATCCAGCGCGTTCCCGGGTCAGACCGCCCGGCCCGAGCGCGGACACCCGCCGCTTGTGGGTGACCTCGGAGAGCGGATTGTTCTGGTCCATGAACTGCGACAGCTGGGAGGAGCCGAAAAACTCCTTCACCGCAGCAGCCACCGGCTTCGCGTTGATCATGTCCTGAGGCATCAGGCCCTCGGACTCGGCCAGCGACAGGCGCTCCTTGACCGCACGCTCGACCCGGATCAGGCCGACGCGGAACTGGTTTTCGGCCATCTCGCCGACGCTGCGCACGCGCCGGTTACCGAGGTGGTCGATGTCGTCCACCGTGCCCTGGCCGTCCCGGATCTGGATCAGGGTCTTGAGCACGTCGATGATGTCGTCGTTGGAGAGCGTACCCTCGCCCTCGATCTCCCGGCGCCCGAGACGGCGATTGAACTTCATCCGTCCAACTGCTGACAGGTCGTAGCGTTCGCCGGAGAAGAACAGATTGTTGAACAGGTTCTCAGCCGCTTCCTTGGTGGGCGGCTCGCCGGGACGCATCATCCGGTAGATTTCCACCAGCGCCTCGAGCCGATTGCGGCTCGCATCGATGCGCAGCGTGTCGGAAATGTAAGGACCGCGGTCGAGTTCGTTGGTGTAGATGCTGTCGATGGTCTTCACCCCGGAGGCCTCGATCTTCTCGAGGATCTCGTGGGTGATCTCCGCGTTGCACTCGGCGATCTGCTCACCGGTCTCCGGATGGGCCATGTTGCGGGCCAGAACGCGACCGATCAGGTACTCACGGGGTACGTCGAGGCGCTTGATTCCCGCCTCTTCCAGCAGACGCACGTGCCGCGCCGTGATCCGGCGGCCCTGCTCGACGATCACCTTGCCCTTCTTGTCCTTGATGTCGAAGGTTGCGACGTCACCGCGCATGCGCTCGGGGATCAGGTCGAGAGAGTAGCCATCCTTCTTTACGTGGAACGTGTTGTTCTCGAAGAACATGCCGAGAATCTGCTCGGTGTCGTAGCTGAGCGCACGCAGCAGCACCGTCGCCGGCAGCTTGCGACGGCGGTCGATACGCACGAACACCGCATCCTTCGGGTCGAACTCGAAATCGAGCCAGGAACCACGATAGGGAATCACCCGGGCGCTGTAGAGCAGCTTCCCGGAGGAGTGGGTCTTGCCGCGGTCGTGGTCGAAGAACACGCCGGGCGAACGGTGGAGCTGGGAGACGATCACCCGCTCGGTACCGTTGATCACGAACGTTCCGTTCTCGGTCATCAGGGGGATTTCCCCCATGTAGACCTCCTGCTCCTTGATCTCCTTGACGGCCTTGTTCGACGACTCCTTGTCGTAGATCACGAGCTTGACCTTGACCCTGAGCGGCACCGCGTACGTCACGCTGCGCAGGATGCACTCCTTGACGTCGAACACGGGCTGGCCGAGCCGATAGCTGACGTACTCCAGCGCAGCATTGCCCGAGTAGCTCGCGATCGGGAACACCGACTTGAACGCTGCATGCAGGCCACTGTCCAGCCGGGCCGCCTCGGGGATGTCTCCCTGCAGAAAGCGGTTGTAGGATTCGATCTGGATCGCCAGCAGGTACGGAACTTCCATGATTTCGGGCAGCTTCCCGAAATCCTTCCGTACGCGCTTCTTCTCTGTGAACGAATATCGCATCAGCGTCTCCTGGATCGGATTCCCTTAGATCGCCTGCGCACACGATGTGCAGCACGCGGATCGGACCACATTTCGGTCTTCTGTCTGCCAACGCATAGAGGCCGATGCTCCGCGCCCTTGTCGGACGTGGAGCATCAGCCTTGCGTTGTCTGCTCCGAACCGCCTCACGGCAGCGCGGACCTTACTTGACTTCCACCGTACCGCCGGCTTCCTCGATCTGCTTCTTGATGTCCGCGGCTTCGTCCTTGTTGACGCCTTCCTTGAGCGGACCGGGTGCACCGTCGACCAGCGCCTTGGCTTCCTTCAGCCCGAGACCGGTAAGCGTACGTACCACTTTGATGACGTTCACTTTCTTCTCGCCGGAACCGGTGAGGATGACGTCGAACTCAGTCTGCTCTTCGGCGGCGGCAGCGTCACCACCACCTGCAGCGGCCGCAGGCGCGGCTGCAACAGCAGCTGCAGCGGTGACGCCGAACTTGTCTTCCATTGCCTTGACGAGATCGACCACGTCCATGACGCTCATGTCGGCGATGGCGTCGAGAATTTCTTCTTTAGCAAGTGCCATGATTACTTTGACTCCTGGAAACCCTATATCGTGATGTGGCCTGCGCGCTCAGCGTCAGGCCGCCTGCTCTTCCTTCTGGACTCGAACCGCATCGAGCGTGCGCACCAGCTTGCTCGGCACCGCGTTCAGCGTCTGCGCCAGCTTGGTGATGGGCGCCAGCATGGTGCCCATCAGCATGGCGAGCGCTTCATCGCGGGTCGGCAGTGATGCCACCGCGTCGATTCGACTCGGATCCAGCAGTTCTCCGCCAATGGCCAGTGCCCGAACCTGGAGCTTGTCGTGACTCTTGGCGAAATCCTTCATCAGCCGCGCTGCGGCGCCCGGGTCCTCGACGGACAGGGCGAGCAGGGACGGCCCGGTGAAGGCCTCCGTGAGACACTCGAATTCCGTCCCGGCCATGGCCCGCCGCGCCAACGTGTTCCTGATGACTCTCAGGTAGACGTTGGAATCGCGTGCCTTGACCCGGAGTTCGGTCATCTCGCTGACGTTCAGGCCACGGTAGTCGGCCAGAACGGCGGCAAGTGCACTGCCCGCGGCCTCGTTGACTTCGGCGACGATCGCCTTCTTGTCGTCGAGTTTGAGTGCCACTGGCATATCTCCTGGATGACGCCGGTCAGCCTGCAGGCATTCCGGCTGTTGCGTGATGCCCCGCGCCGACGATCGGTGCGGGGCGACGTAACGGCGAGATCCAGAATCAAAAGGGTCTCACCGTCTGCGCAGGCCCCCGGGGGACTTAACCGGCATCGCCCAAGAAGGACGCTGCCGGACCTGCGGTCTTTGACGGCTTCCGGCTCCCGTTCAAGGAATTTCCGGAGTCCTCAAAGTTCCTGCTGAACCGTTACCACTGCGGACGCATGGTCCGCAGCATTCAAAGCTCCAGGCTGGACTGATCGATCGAAAGTCCTGGGCCCATGGTCGTCGAGAGCGTGATCTTCTTCAGATAGACGCCCTTGGAGGTCGCCGGCTTACCCTTGCGCAGGTCACCGAGCAACGCTTCCAGATTCGCTTTCACCGCACTGGGCTCGAAGCCGACGCGGCCGATGCTGCCGTGCACGATGCCGTTGCGGTCAGTCCGGTACCGGACCTGACCCGCCTTGGCATTACGGACCGCGGTGGCGACGTCGGTGGTGACCGTACCCGTCTTCGGATTCGGCATCAGTCCGCGCGGACCGAGAATCTGGCCCAACTGTCCCACCACACGCATGGCGTCCGGAGACGCGACGACCACGTCGAAATCCAGCTCCCCGGCCTTCACCTTGGCAGCGAGATCATCCATGCCGACCTGATCGGCACCGGCTTCGCGGGCCTTGTCTGCGTTGTCGCCCTGGGTGAACACGGCCACGCGGACGGTCCGCCCGGAGCCGTGAGGCAGGCTGGTCGCACCGCGCACCACCTGGTCGGATTTCCGCGGGTCCACGCCGAGGTTCACAGCCACCTCGATGGCCTCACTGAACTTCGCACCCGGAAGCGTATTCAACAGGTTGACGGCGTCCTCGATGGGATAGGCCCGGCCGCGCTCGATCTTCTCTTCGATCAGACGGCGGCGCTTGCTCATTTTCGCCATGTTACAGACCCTCCACTTCGATGCCGGCGGAACGGGCGCTACCGGCGATGCTGCGCACCGCGGCCTCGAGGTTCGAGGCAGTGAGGTCCGGCATCTTGATACGCGCGATGTCTTCCACCTGGGCCCGCGTGACCTTGCCCACCTTCTCGGTATTCGGCCGGCCGCTGCCCGACTTCACTCCGGCAGCCTTCTTCAGCAGCACCGCAGCGGGCGGGGTCTTCTTGATGAACGTGAAGCTGCGGTCCGCGTACACGGTGATGACCACCGGCGTAGGCAGCCCCGGCTCGAGGTCCTGCGTCTCGGCATTGAATGCCTTGCAGAACTCCATGATATTGACGCCGTGTTGACCCAACGCGGGGCCCACGGGCGGACTCGGGTTGGCCTGGCCTGCAGCGACCTGCAGTTTGATGTAGGCCGTGATCTTCTTAGCCATGACAATTCTCCGTGTGGGTGCAAACGTCGGACGGGTCTACGCCGACTCCCCTGCCTGACCGCAGTCAGGGCGTTGTATGTCGTCTCCGAATTCCGGAGACGCCCAATCGCCCAGAGGTCTCAAACTCCCGGGCTTTGTTTTGCCAGCCGCACCGCCGAGAACGCGTCGGCGGCACTTCGATTCCAGCGGCTTCCTGCCGTCCTGGCGCGACCTCATCGCTCCTGTCACGCCCTGCCCGGCCATCCATGGCCGGGCGTTCGCACCGCCAGCGGCCCGTCCTGGACGGTCCGCTAAACGGCGGCGCTCACCCCTTTTCCACTTGGTCGAAGTCCAGCTCGACCGGGGTCGAACGGCCGAAGATGGTCACCGCCACCCGCAACCGGTTCTTTTCGTAGTTCACTTCCTCGACGACGCCGTTGAAGTCGTTGAACGGTCCATCCGCCACGCGCACCACCTCGCCGGGCTCGAACAGGGTCTTCGGCGTGGGCTTGTCACCCCCTTCCTCGACCCGCGACAGGATGCGGCGCGCTTCCGGCTCGGTCAGCGGCGCCGGCTTGTCCGCCTTGCCGCCGATGAAGCCCATCACCCGGGGCGTGTCCTTCACCAGGTGCCAGGTGTCGTCGTTCAACTCCATTTCCACCAGCACGTAGCCGGGGAAGAACTTACGTTCGCTGCGACGCTTCTGTCCGGCGCGCATCTCCACCACTTCCTCGGTGGGTACGAGCACCTCGCCGAACTGCTCGGCAAAGCCCGACAGTGCAATCCGCTCCTTCAGCGCGCGCATCACCTGCTTCTCGAATCCCGAGTAGGCATGCACGACGTACCAGCGTTTGGTCATGGAGCTCTCCGATGTCTCAATCACCCGATCAGACCGGAGATCATCCAGCCCAGCAGGGTATCGAGTCCCCACAGAATCAGCGCGACGATGACGACCAGTGCCAGCACGATAAGCGTGGTCTGCGTCGTCTCTTCCCGATTCGGCCAGACCACCTTGCGAATCTCGATCCGCGCGTCCTTGAGCAACTCCCAGAACGCCCTGCCCTTCGCCGTCTGTACCGCGACGGCTCCTGCCGCGGCGGCCACCGCCACCAGGGCCAGCACGCGATAAAGCAGGGACTCGTCACCGAAGTAGGAGTTCCCGAACGCTCCCGCCGCAATCAGGACGAAGACCACGACCCATTTAAGGCCGTCGAGTCCGTCACGCGGTGCTGCCTTGGATGTACTCATGGGATGTCCGGACTACCTCGTCGCAAAAACCGATGTGCACCCTGGTCGCAGGCTGTTGGCAGGCCAGGAGGGAATCGAACCCCCAACCTGCGGTTTTGGAGACCGCTGCTCTACCAATTGAGCTACTGGCCTTTTGACCGCATGCAACCGCAGCTCCTGGCAGCAGCGCTGCCGGGAGCTGCGTCGTTCACTCACTCGATGATCTTGGACACCACGCCGGCGCCGACCGTACGGCCACCTTCGCGAATCGCGAACCGCAGACCATCGTCCATCGCAATCGGAGCAATCAACGTCACCGTCATCTTCACGTTGTC
>SKUB01000272.1 GCA_007122315.1 Pseudomonadales bacterium
AGGGGCCGGACGTGACGTTCCCCGCGGTGGCGGCTGCAGAGCTGCACCGGGATCTGAGCTACTGGCTGCTGGCCGGAAACGACGGCAGCGGTGGCGAGCCGCCGCGGGAGCTGAGCTAGTGGGCCATGCGCAAAATTCGGTAACTGTTCGCTGCGCCGGATTCACCGGACTTCACGCCTGGCCCACCAGGCCTGTCCTGTTGACTCAGCTGCCGGCGCGGTGCGCGCTTCCGCGCGGCGGCGGGTCAGGCGCGGCCGCCAGATGCCGAGCACGATGTTCGCGATGCAGATCGCCAGGATCACCCACAGCGGGCCCCACTCGCTGTGCAGCATGGCGGCGAGTTCCTCGGGGCTGATCGTGCCCGCCATGGCGTCCAGGGTGTATTCGAGGTTCCGTGTCGCCGGCCGCTGCACGGAAACGAGTGTGGCCTCGAAGATGGCGAGGCCCAGCGCCACCTTCACCCACACCCAGCCGGCGTTGCCGAATTGGGGATGGGCAGCGATGGCCAGCAGCCCCGACACCAGCACCAGAACCAGGGAGGGCAGCAGCAGCCAGGTGGCCACGGCCAGGATGCCCGCGCGCAGCGCCGCGGCCTCCGCCAGAGTCGTGAGCTCCGGCAGCGCCGTCAGCAGCACCAGGTGGGCCGCCACTGCGCCCGTGATGCCCACGGCGCCGGCGGTGTGCAGGAACTTCATGGCCTTGCGCATGGCGGCATCGCCTCTTTGCCCGAACGTGGCGGCATGGGCCCGTGGCTCACGAGCGATGATCCTACCGCAGTCCGGCGGCGGTGGAGCGGATCGCGGCGCATGTGTAATGTGCCTCGATTCGCGCCTGTGCGCGCGTCCCGATGGGGAGCCTCACGTTGCGCCTGCTGCACACCGCGGACTGGCAGCTCGGCCTGCGCCTCGACTTCGTCGGTGGCGAGACCGCGGCGCGGCTGCGAGCCCAGCGTTACGACACGATCCGGACCATTGCCCGCCTCGCCCACGAACGCGCCGTGGACATGGTGGTGGTGGCGGGCGACGTGTTCGACGCCAACCGGGTCGGGCGCGACACCCTGCAGCAGGCCAGCGATGCGCTGGCCACCTTTGGCGACCTGCCCGTGATCCTGCTCGCCGGCAATCACGATGCCCTCGAGGAAGGCGCGGCGCTGACCCGGCTGCCGAACCCGCCGGCCGGCGTCTTCGTCCCCACCGGACCGGAAATCGTGGAGGTGGCCGGCGTCGAGTTGCTGCTCTGCCCGCTGCAGGAGCGACATGTGCGGGGCGATCCCGCCGGCTGGATTCCCGGGCGCGGCAATTCAGAGCGGATTCGCGTCGCGGTCGCCCACGGCGGCGCACTGAATTTCGCGGAGGGGGTCGAGTCGGTCAACCGCATCGAGGTCGACGCGCTGCTGGCCAAGGGGGTCGACTACGTCGCCCTTGGGGACTGGCACGGCACCTTTCGCGTCCATGACCGCTGCTGGTACTCCGGTACCCACGAGGCCACGCGCTTCCGCGAGCAGGCACCGGGGAACGTGCTCATCGTGGACATCGATGGCCCGGGTGCGCTGCCGCGGGTGGAGACCGTGCCGGTGGCCAGGAGCCGATGGCTGCGCGAGTCGGTTGAGCTCGCCGAGGATGCGGACGCCGAAAGCATGCTGCAGCGCCTGGAAGCGCTGCCGGAGAAGTCCTGGACCCTGTTGCGTCTGGAGCTGTCCGGCGAGCTGTCCCTGGCGGGTCGTGAACGGCTGGATACCGGACTGGCATCGCTGGCAGCAAGTCTTGCCCATCTCCGCCTGAAGGCGGAGGGCTTAAGCGTTGCGCCGACCGCAGAAGATCTCGCGAGCCTGGAGCAGGAGGGCTATCTGGGCGAAGTCGTGCGTGGTTTGCGCGCTGAGGGGGACATCGATGCGCTGCGCCTGCTCTACCGCATCCTCCGTCAAGCCCCTACGGCAGGCGGCTGAACCATGTGGATCCGACGTCTCGAAGTGGAACACTGGCGCGGCCTCGAGCATGTGCTGCTCGATGATCTCTCACCCCATCTGAATCTGGTGACCGGCCCCAACGAGTCAGGCAAGAGTCGCCTGGTCCAGGCGCTGCGCTTCGGCCTGTTCGAGAGCAGTCGCGGTGCCGGCCGCTTCAAACAGGATCTGCAGACCTGGGGCGGCAGCGAGCGCCCCCGGGTACGCATCGACTTCGAACTTGCCGGTGCCGCCTGGCAGGTGGAGAAGACCTTCGTCAGTCATCAGCACCAGACCCGTCTGAGCACGGCGAACCGGGCCTTCGAAGGCGAAGAAGCCGAAGCGAGATTGCGGGAACTGCTGGGAACAGAACCGGGCAGTACCACCAGTCCGGCGTCCGGGGCCCAGCTCGGACGCTGGTCCCTGCTCTGGGTGGAGCAGGGTCGGGCTGGTGAGGAACCGGAGGTGGCAGACAACAGCGCCATCCAGGGCGGGCTGCATGATCGCCTGGTTCGCGAGGTGGGTGACGTGGCCGCCGGCGCGCTCGGGCAGTACGTTCGCCGCCGCGCCCGGGAAGAGGCGGAGCGCTTCTACAGCCAGGGTCTCGGTGCGGAGAAGAAACGGCTGAAAGAGGCCCGGAGTCACCTCGAAGCCTGTTCTGCGGCCCGCGAGGACATCGAGCGGCGCATCGCGGCCATCGAGGACGATGCCCGCACATTGCGTCGTACTCGGGCGGATGAAAGCGACCTCAGCGAACGTCGGGCCGTGGCCGAAGCCGAACGCAGTGACGCCCGGACGCGCCGCGACGAGACCCGTGAACTCGCTCGGCAGCTCGAGGCCGTGACGGACGAACTGGCGCGGGCCGAAGCGGCAGTTGCCGCGCGCCGCAAGGCGCTGGCGCAGGCCGAATCCCTGGCGGAGGAGCTGAGCGCGAACGAGCAGCGGCGCGAACGCCTGCAGGCGGAACTCGACGCTGTCCTGAAGGAAGAGGCAGAGACACGCAGTACGCTCACCGAACTGCGCGAACACGCGGCGAACGCGGACATGGCATTGGATGGATTGCGCACGGAGCGACTGCGTCTGCAGCGTCTGGTCCAGGCCCGCTCCCAGCGCGAAGAACAGGCACGCCTCGATGCCCGGCTCGATCAGGCCGCCCGTCAGGACGCGGTGCTGGCCGAGCTGCGCACCGCGCTGAACGAGCTTCCGGAGGTGGGTGACGCGGACGTCATGGCCCTGCGCATGCTGGAGCGTGAGCGGCTCGAGGCAAGTGCACGGCTGGAAGGCGCGTCGGTGCGCGTCCGGTTGCAGACTCGTCGTGCACTCGATTTCGATGGCGAGCGCATCGAAGCCGGCGTCGAACGTACGTTTCTGGTGGACCGTGACCGCCGCTTCGAGCTCGATGGTATCGCGAGTCTGGAGGTCCAGCCCGGCAGCGGGGCATTGGAATCCCTGCGCGATGCCGTCGCCGACAGCGAAGTGAACCTGCGCCGGCGCATCGAGGCGCTGGGGGTGAGGGACCTCGAACATGCAGAGCGAGTCAGTCGCGAACGGGAGGCACTCCTGGGTCGGGAACGCGAGGCAAGGCAGCGGCTGCGTGAACTGTTTCCCGACGGTCGGGAAGCGGCGCGCACCTGGCGCGACCTGCTCGCGGCCACCCTTGCGGAGCTGCCGCAAAGTGAGGTGCCGTCCGATCTCGACGCCGCACTCGCCAACATCGAAACCGGCGAGGGCGAGCAGATTGCCGTTGCCGCGGCAGCACGGAAGCGCCGGGACGAGGCTAGCGCACGCATCGAGGCGCAGGCTCAGCAGGTCGCGGATCTGCGGTCCGAGCTCAAGGGTATCGACGGGGAACTGGCCCAGCTCAGGCGTCAGCTCGAAGGTGATGGCAGCGTGGTCCGGCTGCGGGAAGCCTGCGACGCCGAAGCCAGGAGGCAAACCGAAGTTGCGGCGCGTCGGGGCGACATCGCACAGGTTTTCAAGGCGGCGGGCGGTGACACCGCGGAACTGGACCTGGAACGGGCAGAGCGAGCCGTGAGGGCGCTGGACGAGCAGGCAGCGGGAAAACGGGATCTGCGCGTGGCGCTGGAGCAGCGCATGAACGATGCCGGTGCGTCGTCGTTGCACGAGGCGCTGCAGGATGCAGCGTCGGCAGAGGCCGCTGCGGAACTGGATCTCGCTCGCCTGGAGCGGGAAGCCGGAGCGGCGCGACGCCTGTTCGAACGGGTAGAGCAGGCTTACGGTGCCGCGCAGGCGCAGTTGGCCGAGCCGGTGATCCGGCGCATCCAGCCCTACCTCGAGCAGGTCCTGCCCGGTGCCCGTGCCCATCTGGCGGACGACTTCGCGCTGCTCGGTCTGCAGCAGGGTGAAGCCGGCAGCACTGAGCGTTTCGACCAGCTCTCCGGTGGAACCCGGGAACAGCTGGCGCTGCTGGTGCGCATCGGACTCGCGGAGGTGCTCGGTGAGGACGAACCCTGGCCGCTTCTGCTCGACGATGCCCTGGTGAACACTGACCCGGAGCGCATCCGTCAGTTTCAGCGTGTCCTGTTTGCAGCGTCGCGGCGCACCCAGATTCTGCTCTTCACCTGCCACGGACCGCTGTTCGATGCCGCCGGTGCGGATCGCGTTGTGCCATTGGTGCCCCGCCCGCGCCGCCGCTGAGGCGTCCGGGCAGCGGCTGGTCCTGTTCGCCGCGGTGGGCCCTGCACTGCTACCGTTTCCGCCTGCCCGAGCAGCAGGGAGGTGAGACCATGGCGGATGACCAGGCAGGCAGGGCCAAGCTCTACCGGATGCAGACCGACGAGCACCTGTGCCCATTCGGTTTGAAAACGAAGGATCTGCTCGAGCGGTACGGTTTCGAAGTAGAAGATCACACCTTGACCTCCCGAGATGCCATCGACGCGTTCAAGCGGGAGGCGGGCGTCGACACGACGCCGCAGGCCTACATCGGCGGCGCTCGAGTCGGTGGCTACGAAGACGTGCGCGCCTTTCTTGATCTGTCCGTTGTGGACGAGGATGCCACCAGCTACCTGCCCGTGATCGCGCTGTTCGGTGTCGCCTTGCTGATGGCGCTGGCCATCGCATCCGTGGCACTCGAAACACTGCTCACTATCCGTACCGTGGAGTTCTTCGTGGCCACCGCCATGGTGCTGCTCGGGCTGCAGAAGCTGAAAGACTTAGAGTCGTTTAGCACCATGTTCCTGAACTACGATCTGCTGGCGCAGCGTTACGTACGCTATGGATACGTCTATCCCTTCGCCGAGACCCTGGCCGGCCTGCTGATGCTGGCGGGTGTCCTGATCTGGGTGGCCGCACCGCTGGCACTGTTCATCGGTAGCATCGGTGCGTTGTCGGTGTTCAAGGCCGTCTACGTCGATGGCAGGACACTCAAGTGCGCCTGTGTCGGCGGCGACAGCAAGGTTCCGCTCGGTTTCGTTTCGCTCACCGAGAATCTGATCATGATCGCCATGGCGCTGTGGATGCCTCTGCGCATGTATGTCCTGTAGCGTTGTCCCGCCGGTACGGCTCTCAAGGAGACTGAACATGGGACGGGTATCGTTTGCGTCACGCAGCGGCCATGAACTCACCGGCAGCCTGGAACTGCCGCCGGGCGGCGAATGGAAGGCCACGGCGCTGTTCGCCCACTGCTTCACCTGCGGCCGCAACATTCGAGCGGCGCGCGACATCACTCGGGCGCTGGCCGCAGCGGGGTTCGCCGTGCTGCGCTTCGACTTCACCGGCCTCGGTGACAGCGAAGGCGAATTCGAGGACACCACGTTCTCCAGCAACCTCGATGATCTCGAGGACGCAGCGAACTGGCTCGGAGAAACCATGGCCGCACCCCAACTGCTGGTCGGCCACTCCCTCGGTGGCACCGCCGCGCTGGCGGTGGCGGAACGCCTCGACAGCGTCCGCGCCGTGGCCACGCTGGCGGCGCCGGCGCAGCCCGAGCATGTGCTGAAGAACTTCGGCGACGATCTGGCCCGCATCGAGGAGGAAGGCAGTGCCGAAGTCGATCTCGGCGGGCGTCCGTTTCGCGTTCGCCGCGACTTCATCGACGACGCCCGCAGTCACGACCTGTCAGCGCGCCTGCGCAAGCTGCGCCGTGCGCTGCTGGTGATGCACGCACCCGGGGATCGGGTCGTCGCCATCGATCAGGCCGAGACCATCTTTACGTCGGCCTTGCACCCCAAGAGTTTCGTCAGTCTGGACGAGGCAGACCACCTGCTGTCGCGCTCAGAGGATTCGGTCTATGCCGCTTCGGTCATCGCGAGCTGGGCGGCGAAGTACCTCGAAATGCGATCGGCGCAAGCCACTGAAGGCGTGGTGGTCGCCGGGCGTACCGCCGACGCGTTTCTCTGCAGCGTTCAGGCTGGGGAACACCGGCTGCTTGCCGATGAACCGGAGAGCCACGGCGGCAGCGATCTTGGACTCGATCCTTACCGCTTTCTGGCCACTGCGCTCGCGGCGTGCACAGTGATGACACTGAACATGTATGCGCGGCACAAAAAACTGGCGGTGGAGCGTGTCAGCTGTCAGGTGACCCATCGCAAGGTGCACGCCAGCGACTGCGAGGACTGCGAAACCCGGGAAGGCAAGCTCGACGAGCTGCGCCGGGTCGTCACCATCGAAGGTGAGCTCGACGACGCGCAGCGCGCCCGCATGCTGGAGATTGCCGACCGCTGTCCAGTCCACCGTACGCTGGAAGGCGAGATCAAGGTGCGTTCCGAACTGGCCTAGGGGATGCAGATCACCATCAAGGGCAGCAATCTGCGCAGCATTCCCGTTGCAGAAAGCCGAGCGTGTCTTCCATGGCGGTGACGTCCGCCCTGCAGATCAATGTGGTGCCCTGGCGTTCCTGGCTCACCAGGCCCACCTCGATCAGCCGCCGCAGATGAAACGACAGCGTCGAGCGGGGGATGGCGAGCAGCGCCTGCAGGTCGCCGACGGCGAGTCCCGCCGGAGCGGCACGGACCAGCGCGCGATAGACGCCGAGACGCACCGGACGACCGAGTGCCTCCAGTCGTTCTGCAGTGCGCTCGAGCGCGTCGGGTTGCGTCACGCTGCGCGCGCTCATGGCAGGTCTCCGGCGACATGCGCGGTACACAGCGCTCGAAAGCCTGCGCGGTCCCGGCAGGCTTCAGCGGTGAGTGAAGGATCGACCCAGAGAATCGGCGCGAAGCCGGCGCCCTCGTTGCGAAATCCCATCACCTGGCCGGAGTACAACCGAGCCGCGACGAAGATCGGTTCGATGCCGTGGGTCCAGACCCGGATGTCCACCTTGAATGGCGTCACTCCGGCGGAGACCTTCAGGGACCGCTCCGAAGGTGCCGCGAAGCGCTGGGCGAGATAACCTTCGTCGAGCAGGGTCTCCCACTTGCGCCGGCTGACTTTGTCGCCCCGATAGACGCCGCGTGAGCCGTAGCCTCGCGTCGGTTTGAAGACGTAGTGGCGGCGTTCGGTCCAGAGGCGCTCGGCGTTGCCCTGGCCGAGCAGCTCGCAGGGCAGCAGGGTGTCGAGAATGCGCTCACTGTCGATGTGCGCCCGCTGTGTCAGCTCGGCCAGGCGGCGGGGGTCGCTCAGCTCGATCAACAGCTGTTTCTCGGCAAAGGTCCGGTAGACATCCGGGTTCGGCGCCAGCACGACCTCGTTGGCAAGCCACGCTTCGCGCAGGAGTGCGTGTGCAGGGTCGTCGAGGCCGAAGTCGGTGAGACGGTTGTAGACCATGTCGATGGCGCTGTTCGGTCCGAACAACCTGCCGTTCTCACGGCGCAGGCTGGCGACGTCCATGATCTCCACCGCGATGCCGCGGCGCTCGAGGGCGACGGCTGCCAGGCGCATGTCCAGATACAGTGCCTGACTGGCCGGGTCGGCATCGACGATGGCGAGGCGGGACAGTACTCGACCGGGTGCCAGGGTTGCGAATGCGTCGAGCAGTTGCTGTTCCGGTTCGAACCAGGGTGCCGTGTGGCCGTCGCCGATGGCTTCGAGCAGCAGCGGCTGCAGGAACGCGCCACCGGCGTTGGTGTTGATCTCGATCAGCTTCGGTCCGGAGGTCGTGAGGTGAAAGTCGAAGCTATTGCACACCCCCGCAGCGCACAGCCTGTCCCGGTCGAGGTCACTGCGTGCCAGCAGCAACTCGCCTACGGCGCGCACCCGCTCGAAGAGATCGGCCTTCGTCTGTTCAGGAAGGAACAGGGGATGCTCGGCACTGAGCTCGGCAAGGCGGCTGCTGGCCTCGGACACGTCTTCGGCTGGCAGCCTGGCGGCCACCGCGGCAGTGAGCGCGGAGTCCGCCAGCGGCAGGCAGAAACACTCAGCGTTGAGCCGCTCGATTGCGCCACCCGAACTGCCCGTCATCGCGCCAATATTCCCAAATAACCAGAATTACCGTTATAAGACCACAACTCCCTCCCACTGCGTCAAGCAAGGAGCGGACGAGTTGTCAGTGGGAGAGCGTGTCCGCGAAGCGGACGCGCCGATTGCGCTCGACGCTGGGATCACGCGCCGAGGAAGAGCAGCCCAAGCAGGCCCAGCGCCAGGAGCAGCAGCATGCGACCCACGTTCGTCCAGCGCAGCAGCCAGCGCTCGGCGTGGGCGATGCGGCTCAGACGCAACGCGGTCAATCGATGCAGCACGGGGCTGACGACTCCGTCGAGTCGCGGCAGCGGCCAGGTCACGCGCATCGCGCCGTAGCCGATCGCGAGCCCGAGCAGCACGGGCCAGACCTGCCCGAGGCTGAGGCTCGCCGGTCCGCGGGCGCCCGGCAGCCACCAGGGCGCCAGCAGCATGGACATCAGCAGCAGCGTCCAGGGCAGCCAGAGACCTGCCGTCAGCGTCCGCGTCGTGCCATATCCAAGCGCCAGAACACCGAAGCGCAGCATGAGCAGCGTCGTCGCCGTCGCCGAGAACGTCAGCGCCAGTTTGAACGTGCCTGACCAGCCGCCGGCATTGAGCTCCGCTTCGAGGATCGCCTTCGCCAACGCACCGCTGGTGAACGGCACGCCGATGAGCACCAGCGCCGCGGCGGCCAGCCCCAACAGCACCACGGGGCGAAGCCCCACCGATGCGGAGGCGAGCACGCCAAGCCCGAGAAAAGCAGCCGCTTTCGCCAGGGCATGATGCCCGGCAAGCAACGCGACTGTGCGATCGTCGAGACTGCCCAGGGCGACGGCCGCGAGCAGCAGGCCCACCTGGCTCACCGTCGAGAACGCCAGAACCTGCTTCGGATGATCGCGGCTGATGCCCATCAGCGCCCCGTAGAACACTGCCGCGAAGCCGAGCAGGAGCACCGCAGCTGCCCAGGTGTCCAGCCCGGTCGGATCGGCAGGCAGCAGCCGCAGCCAGCCGAACAGTCCGGCTTTCACCAGGACGGCGCTCAGCACCGCACTGGCCGGCAGTGGCGCGGCTGCATGCGCCGGGGGCAACCAGAGGTGAACGCCGAGTACGCCGAGCTTGATGGCGAAGCCGAGTGCGAACGCCGTGAGCGCCAGTCCCCCTGCGCCCGAGGCGGTGAGACTGCCGAAGTCGAGACCGTCCACCGTGGCGGCCGCCGCGATGCCGGTGAGCAACGCCACCTCGGCGATCGCCATCAGCGTCAGGTAGAGGCGGGCGGCAGGACGGCTGCGGCGCGCGTCCTCCCCCGCCAGCACCAGTCCCCAGGCGGCAAGGCTGGCGAGCGCGAAGCAGACGTAGAGACTCAGCAGATCCTGAGCCAGCAGCAGGCCAACGCTGCCGCCAAGCGTCGTCAGCCAGGCCGCGGTGAAAGGCAGGCGATCGGCGCGACCCCGCATCCAGCTCGCGCCGAACAGACCTGCCAGCCACCAGATCAGCGCCGAGAACAGCAGGAAGGCACGTCCGAGGGCATCGGCTTCGAAGCCGAGCGGACCCAGATGCACTGGCGGGATCGCACCGGGCATCAGGGCCAGCAGCAGCGCGGGCAGCGCCGCCCAGGCTGCGAGTGCGAGGCCGAGACGCCGACTGCGCGGCCACAGCAGCAGCGCCAGCACCAGCCACGGTGTCAGCAACGCAGCGGCGGTCATGACCCCGGCTCCAGGCGCACGAACGTCTCGCCGTCGAGTTCGAAGTCGAATGCCCACACGCCCGAGGCGCAGGCCAGAAGGGCGAGGAGCAGCGCGGGCACGAGTAACGCCGGCGTCAGGACCGGCGGCGGCGAAGGTCCGGGTGCCGGATCGAGCAATGCCAGCTCCAGCAGTCTTCCCAGGTAGGCGAACGTCAGCAGCGTCCCTGCGAGCATGATCCCCAGCCACCACCAGGCGCCTTGGCTGACCGCGGTCTGCAGCAGCAACCATTTGGCGCTGAATCCCAGCGTGGGCGGCAGGCCGATCAACGCAGCCGAGGCCAGGATCACCGCCAGCCAGGCCCAGCGGGCGCGCCCGGAAAAGCCCACCAGCTGCCCGATCCGCTCGCTGCCGCTGGCCCTGACCAGGGTGCCGGCCGCGAGGAACAGCGCTGCCTTCGCAAGGGCGTGATTGGCCAGCAGCAGGGTGCCGCCTGCCAGCACCGGCTCCCGGTTGCCGCTTATTGCCAGAGGAAACACCAGCATGGCGAATCCGAACTGGGACACCGTGGAGTAGGCCACCAGCATCTTCAGGCGGCGCTGCAGCAACGCCAGCACGCCGCCCCAAAGCAGTGCTCCTGCACCCAGCACGCCGAGCAGGGTCCCGGCGCCGAACGTCAGCATGCCCGCCAGGGGACCGAACCAGAGTCGCAACAGCAGGTAGAACGCCGCCGCCACCACCAATCCGGAGAGCAGCGCGCTGACCGGGGGTTCCGCCCGGCCGTGGGCCCCCGGTAGCCAGAAGTGCAGCGGAAAGATGGCGGCCTTCGCCAGCAGACCCACGGTCAGGGCCACGGCACCGGCGCGGCTGCCGGCGTCTTCCACGTCCAGCATCGCGGCGAGCGCATCGAAATCGAGGACGCCGTACTGGCCGTAAAGCAATGCCACGCCGAGCAGGTAGATCATCGATCCGAACAGGCCCGCAAGCAGGTAACGCATGGCCGCCTGCAGCGCCATGCGTCGGGCCGACAGGGCCACCAGCGCCACCGAAGCCAGGGTCATCACTTCCAGCGCCACGTACAGGTTGAACAGATCCGCCGCCACGAACAGCGCGTTGAGGCCGCCCCAGGCGAACAGCCACAGGGGCATGAAGACCCGCGCCATGCGCCCCTCGGGACCGGGCCGATGCAGGAAGTAGCCGGCCCCATAGACCGCACCTGCGAGCCCGACCAACGCGGTCACGAGCAGCATCACCGTTCCCGACGGCGTGACCTGCCAGTGAATGCCGAGCGGCGCGGCCCAGCCACCGATGCGATGCACGCTGACGCCTTCGAGGTGCACATTGAAGCCCAGCGCCAGCGCGGCGAAGGTCAACAGCAGCGCCGCCGCGAGGGTCAGTGTTCGTGGCTGCCGTCCGCTGGCGAACAGCAGGGTCGCTGCCGCCAGTGGCAGCGTCACGAGGATGACGACGAGCATTGCGGTGGACGGCAGGCTCATGGCGTCTTCAGGGCCGCCGTCGCTCGAGGCGGACGATCAGCCCCAACGCCACGGCGGTGGTGCTCAGCGCCACCACGATACCGGTCAGCACCATGGCGTGGGGCACGGGATCTACTGCCGTGCCGCTGCGGCCCAGTGTGACCAGAAGCAGAAACACACCTGTGGTGGCCACGTTCAGCGCCAGCACCTTGCGCAGCAGATGACGGCAGGTCACCAGGCCGTGGGCGCCGATGGCGAACAGCAATGCGGACGCCAGCAGGAACAAAGTGCCGGGCGGAAGGCTCACTTCCCCCCTCCCTTGATGTCCGTGGGCTCGCCGCCCAGGAACAGGGCCGTGAGCATCACGCCGATGGAGAGCCCGGCTGCGATCTCGATGATGGCGATCAGGATCGATGCATGCTGCGGTGGATAGGCAAAAAACGTCCCGACCGCCCACATCAGCCCGACGGCGACGACCAGGAACGCAAACAGGCCGGCGCCCAGCGCCCAGCGCAGCGGGGCGCCCCGCATCCGCTCCGGTACCTGGGCCCCGGCGAGCAGCGCCAGGACCAGACCGGCTGCGAGCAGCGCGCCCGCCGGAAACGCGCCCCCAGGCCCGTGGCCCCCGCGCCAGAGCAGATAGAAGGTGCTGAGCACGAACAGCGGAAACAGCAGGCGCACCAGCGCCGGCAGGGCGGGTGCTGGCAGCCGCGGTTTGCTCGCCAGAACGTCCTGCCCCAATGACCACAGCGCGATGACGGCCAGCAGCATGACCCCGATCTCCAGCAGCGTGTCCCAGGCGCGGAAGTTGAGGAGTACGGCGGTCACCGGTGAATCGACCCCCGCCGCAGGCATGGCGGCGAGCACCGCCTCGCCCAGTCCCGGTGCCGGCAGCGTCAGGGTCACGGCTAGCAGGACCGTCGTGCCCGCGAGGCCCATTGTCAGCCAGGGCAGCGTGGAGAGTTTCACTACCTTTGGCCGACGGGCTCCGCGCCGTTCCGGTGCGAGGCGCCCCAGCGTCGCCAGCAGCAGCGCGCCGGTGAGCCCGGCGCCCAGAGACGCCTCGGCAAGCGCGATGTCGGGTGCCTCCAGCCGCACCCAGGCCACGGCCGTGAGCAGGCCGAACATGATGAAGCTGACCACGGCGCGGAACATGTTGCGCGCGTGCACGCCCTGCCACGCCAGCACGACCATGCTGAACAACAGCAGGGCATCGAAGGTGATCTCGACCGGATGCATCAGGCCGTCACCGTTGCCAGGGTCGGATGCCGTGGGCGAGGGCGGCGCGCGCAATGAGGCTCGCGCAGGTGGCACCCGAGACGATCACGAGCAGCCAGATCAGCAGCAGCTTCAGTTGCAGTGCCCCGTCGTCTTCGTGCAGCGCGAGGCCGGCGCAGACCAGACCCAATGCCAGCGTATCGGCCTTGCTGAGCGCATGCAGCCGGGTGAACACGTCAGGGAAACGCAGCAGCCCCACCGTTCCCGACAGGAAGAACAGCAGGCCAAGGACGATCAGGACGATACCGGCGAGCATGCTCATCGTGACTCTCCCTCGTCATCGGCGGCGGGATCTTCCGGCCAGGTCCGGCGGACGAACGTCACCACGGCCATGGCCGCGAGAATGGCGAACACCAGCGCCACGTCGAGCAGGGCTTCGATGCCGGTGGCGCCGTAGAGCAGCAGCAGAACGGCCACCGCTGTCGTCCCCATCAGTTCGCCGCTCAACATGCGATCCGCCGCCGTGGGCCCGCGCAGCACCCGGGCCAGGGCGACGACCACATTGGCGAGCAGAAACAGTGCGCCGGCCAGATAGAAAACCGTCATCGCTGCGAACCTAGGCCAGCACTAGGAGCCAGCTGCAGCGCGAACAGATCGGCTACGCGCCGCTCCAGGATCGTCAGGATGCGGGTGACCGACGCCGAGGCGGTGAGAACATGGATTTCGATGCCGCGTACGGTGAGCCGAGTGCTCAGCGTGCCTGGAACCAGGTTGATCAGATTGGCCATGAACACCCGCGCAGGACCTGGCGGCAGGCGTAGCGGATACCCGATCAACACCGGGTCGGGACGGCGGCGGGGATGCATCGCCAGCACGGCGACCTCCATCGCCCCACGCAGGTTGTACCAGACGAACACCGGCAGAAATCGCAGCAGGCCCATCAGGCTGAGCCGCCAGACACCGCCGCTGCCGAGCCCGGGACGCAGGCTGGCTGCCACCATGACGGCGGGAACCCCCCAGACCCAGGCACTTGCCCCGCCGCCGGTGAGCACCCACCAGATCGCTGCCAGCACGGCCACGCGCGCGCCCAGGGCGGGCAGACCCGCAATGAACCGGCGTATGCCTGTGTTGTCGGCCAACCGCGTCATATCGATGCAGGGCTCGAACGCAATGAACTGCCGCATGCTCTCACACGCGCGCTTGCTTGAGGCATGATCTGGATCAGATCCACTGTTCTGATGCGAGGAGACCACGACATGACGAAGCCGAAGCAGGGCAAACCGAAGACCGAGGCGCCCCATGCCCTGGACCTCCCGGAACGGCCTCGCGCCGAACTCGGTGACGCCATGCGCGCCTACCTCGACCGCTGCGACGAGCGTCTCGGCTTCGTTCCCAACGTGCTGCGCAGCTACAGCTTCGACGGCGAGCGGCTCGAGCACTTCGTCGCCTTTTACAACGACCTGATGCTGGCGGATTCGCCACTGTCCAAGCTCGAACGGGAGATGATCGGGGTCGCGGTCTCCTCCGAGAACCGCTGCTACTACTGCCTGACCGCCCACGGCGCTGCCGTACGCCAGCTCTCGGGTGATCCGAAGCTCGGCGAGCAGCTGGTGATGAACTTTCGCAGCGCGGCGCTCACGGAAGCCCAGCGCGCCATGCTGGAGTTCGCTGTGCAGATGACCCAGGCCCCGGAGACCGTGGAGGAGGCCGACCGGCAGGCACTCAGGGACGCGGGCTTCAGCGATCGCGCCATCTGGGACATCGCCGCGGTCGCCGCCTTCTTCAACATGACCAACCGGCTCGCCACCGCCGTCGATATGCGCCCGAACCCGGAGTACCACGGCCAGGCGCGCTAAGATGTTCTGCGGCCACGGCTCGCCGCATTTTTCGCTGGACGGTAGCCGGACTTCGGTCAGATGATTGCGCCCAGGGGGCTACTCCAGCCTCGTCGGAGTGCGCGCCCATGACAGGGAAGTTCGTGTGCTTGCTGCTTGGTCTCGCCCTGCTCGCGGGCTGCGGTGGTGGCAGCTCCAGTTCGCCGCCCTCGAACCCGCCGCCTTCAGGGGCCCCGGTCGGCGGCGGTGTGCCTGATCCGGATCCCGGACCCGATCCCGGTCCGGCGGAACCGGCCGCGGCTTCCGCCTCGATCACGTTTCCCTGGGCGATCTCGAGCACCAGTACCAACACCGTCACCGTCCGTGGAACCGCCGAGAGCAGCGCCGGGGTGGTGCGGGTGCGTGTCGGCAATGTCATCGCAAACACCGGTCTCGCTCCGCTCAGCACCGGCAACAGCGTCGGGTTGACGCGGCTTGGCGGGGGCATGTCCGGCACCGGCACTGCGCCCCTCAGCACCGACAGCCCGACAAGCGTGAGCTTCACCGCCAGCGTGCCGCTGACGCCGGGGCTCACCCGACTGCCCGTGACTGTGGAGGACGGCGATGGCAATACCTCGGACGAACTCGATGCCGTGATGGTCGCACTCGAGGGCGTCCCCGACCGCTTCACACTCGACCCGGTCGGAGGGCGCCTGATCGGGCCGAGCTTTCGCGCATTGCAGACAAGAGGCATCCCGACCCTGGTCGACTACGACTTCATCAACGACCAGGTGACGTTGCGCGCCGTGCCCGGTCAGGTCCTGCCCTGGGGCTTCTGCTTCATCGCCGGTTTGGAGTGGTTCGTGTATGCCTCCGTGTCCGCCGCCGGAGCATCCGTCATCGACGTCCTTGCTTTCGATGCGCCGGTCGGGTTCCGCGCTGCCCATCTCGACTTCGATCCTGGCCCGGAATGGGGCGCGCCTGTACTGCAAGGCGTTGCCTGCGCGCCGGCCAACAGCATCGTTCACGTTCTGCAAACTCATCCACCTGCATCCGGCTTGGGCACGCCTCTCGATGTGATCCTGACCGTGGATCTCGATGCCGGATCGGTGACGGAACTTGCCCGCAGCGACCCCGACGAGGCAGTCAGGCTGTCCGGCGAGAACTTCCTGCGGGTGGATGGGGCCTTGATTCTCGGTCCCGGCGCTGGCGGTCCGGGGCCGCTGTGGCGGGTTGACGTCGCCACGGGCGAACGCAGCGCCTTCACACCGGGAATCGAGCTGCCGAATGTGCTGATCGCGCCGGATCCTGACCGTGACCGTGTGTTCGTCGTGCAGTTCGCATCGGTCACCGCGATCGGCCTGCTCGGCACGGGCGAGCCGGAAACGGTCTCTGAGGTTCCAATCACCGCGCCGCTACATTTCAATCAGCTCAGGGGTGTGGCGCTCGACACCGCGCGCAACCGCCTCCTGGTGGCCGACGAAGGCCTCGAAGCCATCATCGCCATCGATGTGGACTCAGGCGAGCGCACGAAACTTTTGGCAAGAACGCTGGGTGAGGGCCCCCGCCTGCTCGATCCGCGTCAGATGGTCTTCGGCGCCGAGATTGGCCGATTCTATGTGGCTGACTGGGGCGGCAACGCGCCCGAGCGCCTGGTCGACGTGGATGTCGTGACCGGCGCGCGGCGAGTCGTCGCCACGTTCGAACAGGACATCGTCGGGCTGGCACTGGATGAGGCGGCACGCGTCGCTTACGTCGCCTATCGCGACCGGGTGTTCGCCGTCGACCTGAAGACCGATGCCATGACCACGGTAGCCCAGGCCGCCATCGGCACGGGAGCGCCCATCGGCTTGCTCTCCGACCTGCTGTTCGATCCGGTTGGCAATCGCCTGCTCATGGCCGATGAGCAGCAGGAAGCCATCCTGGTGCTGGATCCGGTAACCGGAGTACGCAGTGTTCTGTCCCAGGCAGGCCAGCGCGGCGAAGGGCCAGGATTCGAGGCCATCAATTCGCTGACGTTCGGCCCCGATTCTGGCGTCCTGTTCGTCACCAACCAGCTGGGTGAGAACCTGATGCGTGTAGATCTCGACAGCGGTGACCGGGAGATCTTTCTGACCGACTGCGGCGAATTCAGTCCGGGGCGCGAGCAGACGCTCACCCAGGTCGTATTCGAACCGGCGTCGGAGCGCCTGCTGCTGCTCGGCGATGGCCTCTTTCAGGTGCACCCCGAAAGCGCGGCCTGCGAACGCCTGCCTCAGTCTTTCATCGATCAGGCGCTGCGCCTGATGGTCACGCCGCGAGGCCAGGTGTTCGCGGCTGCCCGTGCGGCGGTGACCCTGCTCGATCCGGACACGGGCGAGTTCGTGATCGTATCGAAGTGAGCGAAGGTTCCAACAGCAAAACATTGTCCTTTCGCACATCATCATCAGTGATCTGGCATCGTCGGCATTCGACTGTGTGATTCAGGATTCGGCTATCCGTTGATCCGGTATCTGCGCCTCGGCACGAAATCCCAGGATCACCTTCAATTCAACTTTCTTTCGTTCTCCTTGGCGGAGGAGCCGGCGGACCGGCATCTGAAACGTCCAGTCTGGTGGCCCGGTTGAACCTGCCGAACACGGCCTATCCGCCGGAGGCCAGGGTGGACATCTATCAGCAGGCGATGCCCGGATTGCTGATGCTGGAGCCGGATCACGGTCGGCGGGCGAAGTACACCGACTTTATCGACATATATACGGACCTTGACGAGATTGAATGGGCCATCTATCGCGCCAGGTCCGCGCAGGAGGATGACATGGGGGTGAGCTTCAAACGGAAGATCGAAGGGGAAGGCAGGGAGAAGGGGCGAGAGGAGGGCCGCCAAGAGGGCGCACACGACGGCGCCGCGCGCGTCCTGCTGCGGCTCATTGCCCGGCGTTTCGGCGATGAGGCCTGCGCCAGCGTTCGAAGCCGGGTGGACGCTGCCGATCTCGACGCGATCATGGCCTGGTCGGACCGCATCCTGACCGCAGGGTCGCTGGACGATGTCTTCCGCTGAGCGGCCGCCAGACGCGCCTGGAGCAGTCGCTGACCCAAGCGAGCGCAAACTTGCGAAAGCGCCGGCCTTGACCTCGGTCAAGGCCTGGTCGGGGCAGCATGCTAGCCTGAGCGGCTGATTTCTCGCTGCCAGTACTGCCCATGGACGAATCGCCACCCCGCTACGAGTTCCGCAGCTTCGCGCAGCAGTTCGGGCGCATCGAGTTCGAGCTGCGTGAGCGCGCCGGTGCGCCGGAGATCCGTGAGAGCGCCGAGGTCTACCTGGTGTCGCGAGCCAGCGACGTCAACGTCAAGCTTCGCGGTGGCCTGCTCGACATCAAGGAGCGCATCGCCGTGGAGCGCGGCCTCGAACAGTGGCGACCGGCGCTGAAGCTGCCCCTGCCGCTGTCCAGAAGTGCGCTGCTCAACCAGGTCCTTCCGGCCCTCGGCGTGCCGATTGAAGCGCCGATTCCGGAAGAGCTCGATGAGCAGGCACTGTGTGCCGCGCTGCGGGAATCGTCGCGGGACGTCGTCATCGTGGATCTGTTCAAGCGTCGCTTCGGCTTCCGGCTCGATTCGGTACAGGCCGAGGTCGTCGACGTGCTGATCAACGGTGCCGCCCTCCGCAGCGTGTGCGTCGAAGGCGTGGATGCAGACGACGTGCTGCAGCTGTCCGAGGCGCTGGGTCTGCTGGCCTACGGCAACATCAATTACGTCGCTGCACTGAAACGGGTCACCGGGCTCGCCACCGCGCCCGTTTTCCGCGCCTGAACGGGCTCTCATGACCGCCACCCGCAACGAGACGGCCGCCGCCGACGATCCGCTGGACATGGGCCAGTACCGGATCGACCGGCTGCCGGCCCGACAGCGCTCCAGCGTCGAAGTCTGGATGGCACGGGCAGGCATTCCGCTGTCCATCGTCGCCTTCATCCTGTTCGGCTATCTCTGGACCCCGCAGTGGCTGCTGGCCTTCGATCCTTCGATTCTGCCGGATCAGGCTGCGGCCGTTCTCGAGGAGGTCGGGCGCGACGAACTGATCCGACGCAATGCCTTCATGCTCGCGATCTTCCTGGTAGGCATGGTGCTCTGGAGCACGGTGGCACTGCCGAACTACCTGACGTCGCTGATCCTCATCATCACCCTGGTGCTGACCGGGGTCCTCAGCGAGCGCACGGCATACGCCCAGCTTGGGCACCCGATCATGTGGCTCAATATCATGTCCTTCATCCTCGCCAGCATGCTGGTGAAGACGGGGCTGGCCAAACGCTACACGCTCTGGTTCATTCTGCGCTTCGGGCGCAATGCCTCTTCGGTATTCCTGAGTTTCATCGTCATCAACGTGACGCTGTCGGCATTCATCTCGGCCACCACCGCCAAGGCCGCGATTCTGCTGCCGGTCTTCATGGTCATCGCCGCGATCTACGGCGCACGCCCGGGTGACGGCCAGAGCAACTTCGGTCGCAGCATCGTTCTGCAGAACCTGCTCAACATCAATCTCGGCGCGGGCTGCTTCGTCACGGGCTCAGGCGCCAACCTGCTCGCTGCGGCGCTGATCAGCGGGGCGATCTCCGGCGGCGTGTTCTTCGCCGACTGGATGATCGCCATGCTGCCCACCATGGTCGGACTGATGCTGATCGGCTACGTGGTGGCCATGCGGATCTACTTTCCTCTGGAGGCACGTGAGCAGGCTCCGCAGATCGAAGGCGGCATGGAGCGGCTGCGGGAGGAGTACGACAAGCTGGGCCCGGTGCGCTGGGACGAGATCCGCGCCGCGATCATCTTCATCACCATTCTCGCGTTCTGGTCCACCGACCGGCTGCATGGAGTGAGCGCCACGGCGGTGGCCTTCATCGGCGGTATCGTCGCGCTGCTGCCGCGGGTAGGGATCGTCGACTGGAACGACGTGGACATCCCCTGGCACCTGATGCTGTTCTCGGCCGGTGCCTACTGCCTGGGCGCGGGCTTTGCCGAAACAGGCCTGCCTAACATCGGTGTGGCGGCCTTCTTCGACGCGGTGGGGCTCGATCAGGACACGCCGTTCTGGGTGCTCTACCTGCTGCTCACCGGTGTCATGTGCTACTCGGCGCTGCTGTCCCAGTCCAAGACCATGCGCGCCATGATCTTCGTGCCCATCGCCATCGGTACCGCAGATCTCTTCGACTACAGCGTCATCAGCCTTGCGCTTCCGGTGGCCTTCCTCATCGAGCACGTTTACGTGCTGCCGTTCAACAGCAAACCGGCAGCCCTGCTTTACGAAACCGACCACTACCGCCTCACCGATGCCTTCAAGTACGGCTTCACCATGATGACTTTCGGCTGGCTGGCCGTGATCCTCATGGGCGAAACCTGGTTCCGTGTGCTCGGTATCACACCCAACGGCGTGTTTGGTCTGTTCTGATCCTTGCGCCTCAATGTCGTCGGTTATCGCAGACTGTGTTGACCGGGATCAATTCATTTGTTCCGCACTTGTCACAACATTGTGTCAGATCGTTCGGAAGTGCATCTGTCCGCAGCTGGTGTCGAGGCTGGGGAGCGACCGATTTGTTCGCAAACTGCTGACAAGGAACTTTTTGCCATGAATACATCCATTACGCGATTTGTTGCGGGTCTGCTCCTGCTCTGGGCCGGCAGCGCCTCAGCGCTGGCGTCGGACACCGAAAACCTGATCGAGCTGCTGATTCAGAAGGGTGTGATCAGCGCCGAAGACGTGGCTGCGCTGCGCCGTGAAGCCGCGGCCGAGAAGGAGCGCGAGCGGGTGAAACTGGTGGGAAGCGAACTCGGCTACGAGCCGACGGCCCCCCTCAGGGACGACCGCGTCACTGGGCAAGTACCGCGATTCGGCATGGAGTCCGCAGACGGTGCCGACCGCTTCCGCATGCGTGGCCGGCTGCAGGTGGACGCCGCCAGGCAGAATTTCGGCAGCGACATCCAGAACGTCGCCCGCCAGGGCCACGAGTTTCCCGAGTACGGTGTGATCCTGCGCCGCATCCGCCTTGGTGCCCTCGGCATCATGCGCTCCAATTGGGAGTGGCAGATCGAGGTGGACTACGCCGAGAACGAGGTGGACATCGCCAACGTCTACATGGCGTATCTGTTCGATCACGGCGGCCGTCTGGCGGTGGGGCACTTCAAGGAGCCCTTCGGCATGGAGTACGCCACCAGCTCCCGCTACATCACCTTCATGGAGCGCTCGGCAGCGTCCGATGCCTACAAGGTGAACCGCGAACCCGGCGTCATGTACGAGACCATCCAGCCCAACTGGTATCTCGGCGTGGGCCTGTTCGGCAACGGCATCGACTTCGATCGTGAAGTGCGCGAGGGCTGGGCCTTCTCGGCACGCTCGTCGTTCGCACCCTACCTCGAGGACGACGCCTTCGTTCACATCGGCGCCGGCGTCAATCATCGCCGCGTCGGTCTGGACAAGGATTCGGACGAGCGGCTGGACGTGCGACTGCGCACACGCGAAGGCACCCGTGCCATCGATGCACGTCTGGTGGGACGCGACGATCTCCAGGGCGTGAAGGACTTTACCCGTATGAACGTCGAGTTCGCGGCCGGCAACGGCCCCATGTGGATGCAGGCCGAGTACCTGCGGGTGGAGTTCGATCTCGATCGTGACCGCCTGCTGGCAGCGCTCGGCAACAATGCCACCGACCAGAACTCGCTCACCCAGGATGGCTGGTATCTGCAGGCCGGCTACTTCCTCACCGGCGAGACCAAGAACTATCGAGCCTTCAGCGGTGATTTCGGCCAGCAGGTTCCGAATCGTCCATTCTCTCCGAGGAACGGCACCTGGGGTGCGTTCGAAGTGGCTCTGCGCTACTCCGTGGCTGACTCCCTGGAGCACACCCGTCCGGGTCGCGGCCAGAAGCTCGAGCATTGGACCGCGGGTCTGAACTGGTACCTCACGCCTGAGGTGCTCGCCAAGTTCAACATCATCTACCTGGAAGGTGAGCGGGACGTGTTCAAGGATGACGGCTGGGTCTTCGGCGGTCGTTTCCAATACATTTTCTGAGTGTCGATGTCGTGGCCGGAGCCTGCTTGCTTCGGCCACGACCGCGCTTCCGCCTCGCGTCGCCTCGGTTGATCTGTCCGGTCCCGGAGGCATTGCTCCCGCCCGTGGCACGCCCTGTGCTTTCATTGCGGCTTCGATACCCAAAGCTTCCCGGTAGCGAGCCCTGCCCATGCCCGATTTCAATCAGCCGCTTGGCGGCAACGACATGCACCGTTTCCGTGGTCCAGCCATGATGATGCGGCTCCCGTCCGCACGCAGCGCGGCAGGGCCCGACGAGGTGCGCTGCATCCTGCCCGGCGTGCAGCGCCGTGTCTGAGCCGACGCCTCCGGCAGCTTCTGCGTTCAGCGACCAGAATGTCGTTGCCGCTGTAGCGGCCGTTCTTCCGGATGCCCATACGACGGTACCTGTTCCCGAGTCCGAAACCGTCTCCGGCGTGCAGGTGGGGATGGTCTGCATCGGCATCGCCATTACTCTGCCGGCGCTGTATACCGGCGGCGCCATCGCCACGGGACTCGGCCTCGGTCCAGGCGTGCTTGCTCTGCTGCTGGCCGCGGCGCTGCTCTCGGTGATGTCGGTGCCGTCCGCGCTCATGGGTGTCCGCACGCGCCTGACCAGTTACATGATCATCGAGCACGTGTTCGGCTGGCTCGGTGCGAAGATCGTCAACGCCTGCCTCGCCGTGACCCTGCTCGGCTGGTATGCGGTCACCGCCGAGCTGTTCGGACGCACCCTCGGCATTGCCGCCGGTGAGTACCTCGGTTTCGCGCTGCCGGAGTGGCTCTGGATTCTTGCCAGCAGTGCCCTGGTCACCCTCACCACCGTATTCGGCTTCAAGGCCCTGGATCGGCTGGCGCTGGTGGCCGTGCCGTTGCTGATCCTGTTTCTGTCCTGGGTCATGCTCGAGGCGCTCGGGCAACGTCCGCTGACGGAGCTGTTGAGGCTGCCGGGTGACGGCATGGGTTTCACGGAGGGCGTGTCCATTCTCATCGGTGCCATGATCGTCAACGTGGTGCTGATGCCGGATCTGACCCGCTATGCCCGGCGCGGTCGTGACGCTTTCGTAGCCGCATTCCTCGGCAACGGCGGCGGCATCGTCGTCTCCACGCTGCTGGCCATGATTCCTGCGCTGGCCTTCGGTGTACTCGATCCCATGCACCATTTTGCTGCCGTTGGCGTCGGTTTCGCCGCCTTTCTTGCTCTGGTGTTCGCCACCTGGACTACGAACGGCGTCAATCTCTACTCCACCAGTCTCGTCGCCGGCAGCGCGTTGCGCCGCCTGCGCTACGGGCCCATCACGCTGATCAGCAGCGTCCTCGGTACGGCCCTGGCGCTGTGGGGCGTGGCGGATCGCCTCACCGACTTCCTCATCGTCCTCGGCCTCGTCGTACCGCCGGTGGCCGGCGTCTACCTGTCCCGCTTCTTCCTGCTCGGCCGGCGCGACTTCGACAGCGCCCGACTGGCCGAGCGCCCGGCCATCGATGTGCTGCCTTTCGGCGCCTGCATGCTTGCCGGTGGGCTGTCCCTGTGGGCCTGGGTGGCAGGCATCTCCGCGACGGGCATTCTGCCGGTGGAGTCCCTGGTCCTGGCGGCGGTGCTGTATCTCGGTGCCGAGCGTCTGTTCGGCCGCCGTCAGCAGGAGCGGCAACCATGAGTCTGCGCATCGGCATCGACGTGGGCGGGACGCACACCGATGCGGTGCTCGTCGACGGCAGCGAAGTTCGCGTGGCCATCAAGGCGCGGACCACCGCGGACATCGAGACTGGCGTGATCGATGCGCTGCAGCAGCTTCTGGCCGCGGGTGACTTCGCCACGGCGGACGTCCGGGCGGTGATGATCGGCACCACCCAGTTCACGAACGCAGTGGTGGAGCGCCGTGAACTTACGCCCAGCGCCATCGTCCGCATTGCGCTCCCCACCGGGCGCATGGTGCCACCGAAGATCGACTGGCCCGACGATCTCGCGCAGGCGCTGGGAGACCATGTCTTCATGCTGCACGGGGGCCGCCTTTACGACGGACGCGAGCTCGCGCCTGCCCGGGACGCGGAGGCGGACGCGGTCATCGAAGCCATTGCCGCCCGTGAACTCGACTGCGTCGCCGTGGCCTCTGTATTCGCTCCCGTGGATGCGGAACCCGAGCGGGCCTTCGCCGCACGCCTGCAGCAACGCCTGCCGGGAGTCAGGGTCGTGCTGTCCTCGACGTTTGGTCGTATCGGCCTGCTTGAACGGGAGAATGCGGCGCTCCTCAATGCGGCGCTGCTGCCCTTTGCCGAGCGCGTGGTGGACGGTTTCGAGCGCGCACTCGCCGCTCGGGGGCTGCGCTGTCCGCTCTATATCAGCCAGAACGACGGCACGCTGATGGATACCGCGTTTGCGCGCCGCTTCCCGGCGTTGACCTTCGCTTCCGGGCCGACCAACTCCCTGCGCGGCGCGGGGCTGCTGACGGGGGAGCGTCAAGCCGTGGTGGTGGACATCGGCGGGACCACGTCGGACATCGGCGTCCTGCGCGAAGGTTTTCCGCGGGAGTCGAACCTCGGCGTCGCCGTCGGCGGTGTACGTACCAGCTTCCGCATGCCGGACATTCTCACCCTCGGCATTGGCGGCGGTAGTCTCGTGACCGGAGACGGGGCCTGCGTCGGGCCACGCTCCGTCGGCCATCGCCTGCTGGAGGCGGGTCGGGCGTTCGGCGGCGACACGCTGACCGCCACCGATCTCGCCATTGCTGCCGGTCACCTGGACATCGGCGACCGGGAACGTCTGCACAGTGTTGCCGCGACCACCGTACGCCGAGGGCTCAAGGTCATCCATGCGCGCATCGACGAGTCCATCGACCGCATGCGCAGCAGCAGCGATCCGGTGACCGTGATCCTCGTCGGCGGCGGCACGGCGCTGTTGTCCGGTCCGCTGACCTGTGCAGGCGCCATCCACCGGCCCGAACACGCGGCCGTGGCCAATGCCATCGGCGCCGCCCACGCGGAGATCGGCGCGGAGGTCGAGTGCATGGCGCCGGTTGCCGAGCGCGAAGCGGTGCTCGCGGACCTGAAACGGCAGGCGTCACAGCGTGTGGTGGCGGCGGGCGCGCTCGAGGATCGCATCCGTATCACGGACGTCGACGAAAGCGCCGTGTCCTACATGGCCGTGCCCACCGTGCGGCTGCGGGTCAAGGCGGTCGGCCCGCTGGATCTGGAGGCGATGGCAGATGGCTGAAGCCTTCGAGCGCCTGCCTGAGATCCGCGCCGAGGACGTGGCGGATCTCTGTCTTGGCTCAGTGTTCCTGGCCACCGGCGGTGGCGGCGATCCCTACGTCAATCAGTTGCTCACCGAAGCGGCGCTGCGCAGCCATGGGCCGGTGGCGCTGGTGTCCCCGGCCTGTCTTGCCGACGGCGACTTGGTGCTGCCGTTGGGAGAGGTCGGCGCGCCCACGGTGAGCCTGGAGCAGCTCCCGGTGGGCGACGAACCGCTTACCGCACTGGCGCGCTACGAAGCGGCGACGGATCGTACCGTCAGCCATCTGATTCCGTTCGAGGTGGGCGGCGCCAACTCGGTCTTGCCACTGGTGGCCGCAGCGGCACGTGGCCTGACGGTGGTGGACGGCGATGGCATGGGCCGCGCCCTGCCCGAGGCGCAGATGATGACCTTCGCCATCGCCGGCGTAGCGCCCACTCCCGCGGTGGCCGTGGACTACCTTGGCAATGGCGTGACCTTCGATACCGTCAGTGTCGACGACTACGAGCGCCAGGTCCGCCATCTGGCCATGGCCATGGGCGGCATGATCTTCACCGCGGAGCACGGCATGAGCGGCGCGAAGGCCCGGGACTGCGTGGTGCCGGACACGCTGTCCTTCGCGGTAGCGCTCGGGCGTCTCTTGCGGCGCCGACGCGGCGAGGCAAGGACGCTGCTGCCGGAACTGCAAGCCCTGTTCGCCGCATCCATCTATGGTGTGGTACGCCACCTCTACACCGGCAAGGTGTTCGACATCGATCGCCGCATCAGCGGCGGCTTCGATGTCGGCGAGGCGACCCTCGCCCCGGTGCAGGGCAGCGACGAGCCGCTCAAACTGTCGATCCGCAACGAGTACCTGCTGGCGCGCATGGGCGAGCAGGTACTGGCCTCGGTGCCGGATCTCATCATCGTCGTCGACTCGGAGACCTGCACGCCCATCAATTCCGAGCGCCTCGGCTACGGTCAGCGCGTCACCGTGATCGGCGTCGGCTGTCCGCCCCACTATCGGACGGAGGCTGCGCTGAAGGTCGTGGCTCCGCGCTGTTTCGGCTTCGATCTCGACTACGTGCCGCTCGAGGATTCCTTGATGGCATCCGCGCCCGGTGGACACTGATTCATGAGCATCGGCGCCGTCTTCACGTTTGCCGGTGGCATCGGCCTCTTCCTGCTCGGGATGCGGTTGATGACCGACGGCCTGAAGGTGGCCGCGGGTGACACGTTGCGGCAGATCCTCGCCGCGGCCACCCGCAGTCGGATTCGGGGGCTCGCGTCCGGCATCCTGATCACGACCCTGGTGCAGTCCTCCAGCGCGGTCATCTTCGCCACCATCGGCTTCGTCAATGCGGGCCTGCTGACGCTGGCGCAGGCTGTCGGCGTGATCTACGGCAGCAACCTCGGCACCACGCTCACCTCCTGGATCGTCGCCCTGGTGGGGTTCAATGTGGACCTGCGCGCCATGGCCATGCCCTGCATCGGCGTCGGCATGGGCATGTGGGTGGCGTTCCGTCAGCGCCCCGCCGGCGCCCTCGGTCAGGCCATCGCGGGGCTGGGATTGTTTTTCCTCGGCATCGATGTGTTGCGCGACACCTTTGCGGATGCGGGCAGCGTCGACCTCCTGGAGGCATGGGCGGATCGAGGCACGCTGGGTCTGCTCCTCTTCCTCGCCGTCGGCATCCTGCTCACCGTGCTGATGCAGTCCTCGAGTGCAGCACTGGCGGTCACGCTGACCGCAGCCGCCGGTGGTCTGGTACCCCTGCAGGCCGCCGCCGCCATGGTCATCGGGGCCAATGTCGGCACCACATCCACTGCCGCGTTTGCAGTCATCGGCGCCACGGCGTCGGCCAAGCGCGCAGCGACGGCACACGTGGTATTCAACGTCGTCACGGCGGTCATTGCCTTTGCCGCGCTGCCGCTGCTGCTGTGGGTGGTGGCGCAGATCAGTGCCGGGCTCGGACTTGCCGGTTACGTCGCCACGTCGCTCGCGTTTTTTCACACCCTGACGAAGCTGCTGGGTCTGATGCTCATGTGGCCGTTCACGTCGCGCATGGTGACGTGGCTCGAAGGACTGTATCGGCGGCACGAAGACGACGATCTCAAGCCCCGACATCTGGATCGGAACATCCGCAGCACGCCCAGCCTCGCCATGGATGCGCTGGCGCTCGAACTGCACCGGGTCAACGGCATTGCCCGTGATCAGGCCACTACTGCGATCAATACCGAGACCGTGGAGGTCGATACCCTGGCTCACGGCCTGGAGACGCTGGAAGCGCTGCAGCTCGCCATCGGCGAGTTCGTCGGCGGCGTCGGTGGTGATGACAGGGACGCAGCGATCAATGACGCGCTGGCGCACGCGCTGCGCGTCAGCCAGTACGCCACCGACATCGCGGAACGGTCCGCTGATCTGGTCCGGCTTCAGGTCCATGTCCGGCTCGACGACGAAGCCATCAGCAGCGCCTACAACCAGCTTCGGGCGGACGCCGTGGCACTGCTCGATCAGACCCGTGTCGATTCCGGGCATTGGGAAGCAGGCAGTCTGGAGCAAGCCCGGCAGACGTTTGAAGAGCATTATCAGGCCCTCAAGGGACAGATGCTCAGAGCGGGAACCGTCGGCACGCTGCCGGCCCGGCGCATGGCGACTGCGCTGGAAGCAATGAGCGCCCTGCATCGCATCGTCGATCAGGCCACCAAGGCAGCGCTGTATCTCGACCGCTTCGTCCGCTACCGAACACCGGACGAGTCCTCCGAGGAAACCCTTCCGGCGCCGGCCAGCGCCGAAGCGGACGACGGACAGGCCGCCGACTCCGGTGATCCGAGTGGGGAGGATCGAGCGTGACTGCCCTCACCTGGCTGGGTATTGTGCTGTGCCTCAGCCAGTCGGCCATGCTCTCCGGGCTCAATCTCGCGTTCTTCTCCCTCGGCAAGCTGGAACTCGAGGTTGCAGCGCGCAAGGGCGATCGGCGCGCTGTACGTGTTCGCGCCATGCGTGAAGACGGCAACCTCCTGCTGGTCACCATTCTCTGGGGCAACGTGGCGGTCAACGTCCTGCTCGCGCTGTTGTCCGGTTCCGTGCTGACCGGCGTCCTGGCGTTTCTGTTCTCCACTGTCGTGATCACCATCTTCGGGGAGATCCTGCCGCAGTCCTACTTTTCCCGGAACGCGCTGCGCGTCGCGGCTGCGCTGACGCCAGTGATCCGGGTTTATCAGGTCCTGCTGTGGCCTCTGGCACGCCCCACGGCCTGGGTGCTTGATGCCTGGCTCGGCCGGGAGGCCATCGCCTACTACCGCGAGCGGGATCTCAAGGAACTGATTCGCCTGCATACGGACTCGGCACAGACGGAGATCAGCGAGGTGGAAGGGCTTGGTGCCATGAACTTCCTGAACCTGGACGACGTTCCGCTCGCTGAGGAGGGCGAAGCGTTGCATCCTGAAAGCGTCATCGAACTGGATTGGAACGAGGCAGGACCCGTGTTCCCCACCCTCGACCATACCCGCCACGATCCATTTCTGCGACGCCTGCAGCGCCCCGGGACCAGTCGGGTGGTGCTGGTGGATCGCGACCGGGAGCCCCGCCTCGTCGTCGACACGGACGCCTTCATCCGCGCCGCCCTGTTCGACCCCGACGACTTCGATCCGCTGCAGCACTGCCACCGCCCCATCATCATGCGTGATCCGGCACGCCATCTGGGCGATGTCATCCGGCGATTCCGGGTCCGAAGCCGCCACCGCGAGGACGATGTCCTCGACGAGGACGTGATCCTGCTGTGGTGCGACTCACCCCGCATCATCACGGGCACGGATATCGTCGGACGCCTGCTTCGTGGCATCGTCACCACGAGCCCCGCTGCGTCCTGACGATGCCACTACGCCGCGTGTTTCAGCGGCTGCTCCGCGTCGCCCCACCGATGGCGCCGAGGGCCCAGAGCCCGGCGAAGAATGCGAGCAATGGCAGCCAGGGCAGCTGCAGCGGCATCCCTTCCTGCACCAGTCCCGTGTGGATGAATCCCCCGACACCGACGCAGAACAGGAGCACACCAGCCGCTCGCAGTGGGAGGGCGTAACCGCCAGGTGTCGCGCCGATGCTCACCGTCGGGCCCGTCTCGAAGCGCCGTACCACCATAACCACCGCGGCGAGGACGAACCCGCACAGGGCCACCCACGGTACTCGCCACAGCCACCAGCTCAGGTCTACGGTCTCGGCGACGGGCAACCAGCCCAGCGGATAGGCCAGGTTCGAGACCAGGACCAGGACCGGCTGATGCCACAGGTAGACGGTCATCAGCCCGGCGCCGAGGAGGGCGACCGGCGCCCAGAGTCCGGGGCGAGCCAACCAGGCGGTCATGGTGCGACGGACGATCAGGACAAGGCCCAGCTGCACCAGGGTCAGGGCGTAGAGTGCCGCCGTGGGTGGTCCGGCATTGTTGGCCGCTCGACTGCCCTCGATGGGCACCATGGTCAGTGGGTACGGACCCCAGCCGATCATGACGATGAGCAATGTCCCGCCTGCCACAATGAGGCCCGCCTGCAACGACCTTTTCGTCGGCAGCGCATCGTCGGCCCAGATGAAACCCAGCTGGTGAATCACCAGCCACACCAGGATCACGTTGATCGCGGCTACGGCAGGTTGGGTGCCGAGCCAGGGTCCGTCTGCGCCTACCGTGAACCGCAAGCCGTCCACAACCAGCGTCAGCAGGACGCCGATGCCGAGCAGCGGCATGCTGCCGTGGCGTTCGTGAAAGGCCAGGGTGAGCGGCGTCAGTGCCGTGACCAGCAGATAGGCGGCCAGGAACCAGAGCGGAAAGATCGCGACCCGGAAATCGAGCAGCAATTCGTGGTCGGGCCAGAGGTTGGCCATCAGGCAGGCAGCGGGCACGAGGACGGCGATCAGGGGCAGGGTCGGGCGCAGCAGGCGTCGGGCGCGCAGTGTCAGCCAGTCTGAGGCCGTGCTGCCTTGATCACGTGCCCGCCGCCAGCTCTCGGCGTTGACGGCGCCGCCGACGAGGAAGAACAGCGGCATGACCTGCACCAGCAGCGTTGCCCACTGGCTGCCGGGGGCCACGGCGAGCAGATACCCGGTCTGCAGTTCGCCATTGTCCGACGTGACGACGCGCACCACCCAGTGGCCGAGCACCACCAGCAGAATGCTGGCGACGCGCACGGCGTCCAGAAAGCGGTCCCGGTCGGTCGGGGTGGCGGCGTCGATGCGATCAATCAGACCCACGATGCGGCCTCGGTCACGAACCGGAATTCAGAAGCTCCAGACCCTGACGTCAGGCGCCATCATCGTGGCGGCCATCACGTCGGGCGCGGCGACTTCCACGGCCTCGAGGAGGACCTCGCGGGACTCGCCGCGGCCTGGAAGATAGATCGCGCAGACGCTGACGCTGGCGCCGGCATCCATGATCGACTGCATCAGGCCCTGTGGACTCATGTCGCGGGGCGGTTGTGGTGCTGTCGCGCTCGCCGGTGGTGCCGCGAGGGCGAGGTCGCCAGCCGGTCCGCACAGCAGCAGGTCGACCGTCGCACCCTGGCGCAGCGCCTGCATGGTGAGGACCATGGCCATGAGTTGTGTTTGGGGATCGGGGCTGGTGACGACGGTGACGAGCCGGTCTGCATGCGTCTGACCGCTGCAGCCGAAGGTGAACAACGACAATGTCAGAAGCAGAAAGGTGCGGCGCATCGATGGCTCCAGACCAGGCGGATCGGGGCGTCGCGGGAGTGGACGTGCGCGCGACGCGGTGCAGGTCAGGGTAGTGCAATCGGCTGAGGACTGGAATCGAGCCGTGGGCGCCTGGCGCCTTTCGCTGGTGCAACAGCCCCAGAGCAAGGCGCAGCGTGCGCCCTGTGACAGGCCTCAGTACCCCAGCGTGAGCGCACCCGGGCGGCGCGGGTCGGACGCTCCGTAGAATCCGCCGGGACCGCGCATGATGCTCTGGGTGCCGCCCATGGCATCGCGCTCCTGCACGTCGTGGCCGAGCGCCTCGAGCAGGCGCAGGGTATCGACGCTGAGGCCCCGCTCGATGCGCAGTTCGTCCGGCAGCCACTGATGGTGGATGCGCGGTGCGGCCGTGGCTGCTGCAATGTTCATGTCGTAGTCGATCACGTTCAGCAGGATCTGTAGCACCGACGTGATGATGAGGGAGCCGCCGGGGCTGCCGGTGGCCAGCACGATCTCGCCATCGCGACGTACCAGCGTCGGCGTCATGGAACTCAAGGGGCGCTTGCCCGGTTCCACGGCGTTGGCATCGCCGCCGATGAGGCCAAACGCGTTGGGCACCCCGGGTTTGGCGGAGAAGTCGTCCATTTCGTTGTTCAGCAGGATGCCGGTCCCGGCGGCGACGATGCCGCTGCCGTAGCTGAAGTTGATGGTGTAGGTGGTGGCGACCACGTTGCCGGCGCTGTCCATGACCGAGTAGTGCGTAGTGTCGTTGCTCTCGAAGGGCAGGAGGCGGCCCGGACGGATCTCCTCTGCCGGACGCGCCCGGTCAGGATCGATGCTCGCACGCAGCGCTTCGCCGTAGGATTTGGCGGTGAGCTCAGCTAAGGGGACGTCGACGAAGTCCGTGTCACCGAGGTACTCGCTGCGGTCCGCGTAAGCGAGCTTCATGGCCTCGGCGAGAAGATGGATCGCCGCCGCGCTGTTGTGGCCGAGGTCGGCCAAGGGGAAGCCCTCGAGCGTGTTGAGGATCTGCACGATGTGGGCCCCGCCGGAACTCGGCGGCGGCATCGAGATGATCTCGTGGCCGCGGTAGGTTCCGGTGACCGGTTCGCGCATCACGGGCTGGTAGCCGCGCAGATCTTCGCGGGTGATCAGGCCACCATGAGCCTCCATATCGGCCACGATGCGCTCGGCGATCTCACCGTCGTAGAAGGCGCTCGTGCCCTGCTCGGCGATCAGGCGCAGGCTGTGGGCCAGGTCGGACTGCACCAGTCTTGCGCCCACACCCAGCGGCTCGCCGGCCTCGTCGAAAAAGATCGCCCGGCTCGCGGGCCAGGGTTCGAACCGTGCGCGCAGGCTCGCCAGCGAGTTCGCCAGGTCGGGGGTGACGGTGATGCCTTCCTCGGCCAGCTTGATCGCCGGCGCGATCAGCTCTGCCAGAGGCCGCGTGCCGTAGCGCTCGGCGGCCAGCGCCAGGCCCGCCACGCTGCCGGGGACACCGACAGCGAGGTGGGTGAAGCGGGAGCGCCGTTGCACCACGTTGCCGTCCTCGTCCAGGTACATGTCCCGGTGGGCGGCGGCAGGTGCCGTCTCCCGGAAATCCAGCGCCACGGTCTCGTTGTTCTCGGCGCTGTGGATCAGCATGAAGCCGCCGCCGCCGAGGTTGCCTGCCCGCGGCAGCGTCACTGCCAGGGCGAAGCCAATGGCCACGCCTGCGTCCACCGCGTTGCCGCCCGCTTCGAGGATCTCCACGCCGATCCGTGTTGCCAGTTCCTCCTGGGTCGAGACCATGCCGTTCTGGCCGAACACCGGGTGGAAGATGTCGCGTTCGCTGAAGATCGCTTCGTCGGCGACGACTGGCGCTGCCGGGAGCAGGACGATCAGGGCGAGCAGAATCAGGCGAGTGCGCATAGTGTGTCCTCGTGATGTAGTCTCGAAATCGCTGTCGCTATGACTTGCAGTGATCATGCCGGGCGTGTTCGGATCTGTCATCGTGCGGTGTTCGCAGCCGTCCTGCTGGGGGCAGTGTATGACAACGTCTGAGACCCCGGCCGAGGTTGCGGCGCCGAATACCGTATTCACGACGCGGGCCTTGCTGAAGTTTCTGCTGCCGTCCCTGCTCGGGGTCGCATTCTTCCTGGTGCCGGTGTCCATCGACGGCTCCATCAACATCGGCATGGGTGTGCTGGCCGAGGGACTGAAGGGGCTGCTCGATGGCATGCTGCCCGCCATCGCGGTCGCCGTCCTGTGCGCCTCGGTCCTGATCACCCTCTACGCCAAACTCGCGCGGCCGGGCTGGCTGCGACAGACGCCGCTGCGTGAGATGTTCGACGTCGGCCCCGGCTGGGTGGGGATGCGCGTCCTCGGCGCCGTCTTCGGACTGATGACGTACTTCCAGTTCGGCTTCGAGGTGGTGACCGCGCCGGTGACGGGCGGCGTGATGCTCAACGACCTCGCACCGGTGCTGCTGACGTTTTTCTTCTTTGCGGCGCTGCTGCTGCCCTTCCTGGTGGAGTTCGGCCTGATGGAGTTCATCGGCAGCGTCGCGCGCCGGCCGTTCCGCCTGATCTTCAACCTGCCCGGGCGCAGCGCCATCGATGCCACGGCCTCGTGGGTGGGCTCGGCCACCGTCGGCGTGCTGATCACCTCCCAGCAGTACGAGCGCGGGTTCTACAATCGCCGCGAAGCCGCCGTCATCGCCACCAACTTCTCCATCGTCTCCATTGCCTTCGCGCTGCTGATCACCAGCTTCATCGGTATCAACCACCTGTTCCTCGAATTCTACGCCACGGTGGTGGTGGCCGGGCTCTCCGCAGCGGTCATCGTTCCGCGCCTGCCGCCGCTGTCGCGCAAGCCGGATACGTATCACGAGCCTGTCGGCTGCCAGCTCGTAGAGGAGCGCAGTGAAGACATCGGCCTGCTGCGGCACAGCATGCTGCTCGCCATGCGCCGGGCGAGCTTCGCACCGGGACCACGGGCGCTGCTGCGCAACGCGCTCTACAACGTCGGCGACATCTTCTTCGGCCTGCTGCCGCTGGTGTTCGCCATCGGCACCGTGGGCCTGGTCCTCGCGGAGTTCACGCCGCTGTTCACCTGGCTGTCCTACCCGATGGTGCCGGTACTCGAGCTGCTGCGCATCCCCGAAGCCGAGGCGGCCGCCCCGGCGACCCTGGTGGGCTTCGCCGAGATGTTCCTGCCGGCAGTGCTGGCGGCCAACATCGAGAGCGAGCTGACCCGGTTCGTCATCGCCTGCCTGTCTCTCACGCAGCTCATCTACATGTCCGAGATCGGCGCGCTGCTGCTGAAGTCGAGGATTCCGCTGTCGCTGTGGGAACTGGCGGCCATCTTCCTGCTGCGTACGCTGATCACTTTGCCGATCATCGCCTTCATCGCCCATACCTTCGTCTTCTGAGGGCCGATCCGTGCTGGCGGGCTGATCGCGGAGACAGGGCCGACGGGTGATTCTCGGACGTATCCCGTGAATAATGGGAGCCGGACGCGCCCGGAGGACTCCGACATGCCTGAGCTCGTGACCCTGCCAGCGGACAGCAGCACCGACGCCATCCTCGAGGTGATCAAGCGTGATGGCGCGGTGATTCTGAAAGATATGCTCGACGCCGAGACCCGTGCCCGCTTCCTGGCGGAGACCGGACCTTACATGGAAGCGACCCGCTACGGATTCGACGATTTCACCGGGCGCGCCACTACACGTACCGGTGCCCTGGTGGCGCGCTCACCCACCTGCTGCGACATGGTCCTGCATCCGAAGGTGCTCGCCTGCGCGCGGCAGTTCCTCGAACCCTATTGCTTGAAGATACAGCTGCACCTGACCCAGATCATCCGCCTCAAGCCGGGGCAGGGGGCGCAGGTGATTCACCGGGACCGCTGGGCCTGGGGAAAGTACATCCAGGGCATCGAGCCCCAGCTCAACACCATCTGGGCGCTGACGGACTTCACCGAAGAAAACGGCGCGACCCAGGTCGTCCCTGGCAGCGTCGACTGGCCGGACGACCGCAGGCCTGCGCCTGAGGAGATCTGTCAGGCGGTGATGCCCGCGGGATCCGTGCTCATCTACACCGGCTCCGTGTTCCATGGCGGTGGCGAGAACCGCTCCGACGCCGACCGCATCGGCGTCAACCTGACCTACTCGCTGGCATGGCTGCGCCAGGAAGAGAACCAGTTCCTGTCCTGTCCGCCGGACATCGCCAGAGATCTTCCGGAAACCCTGCAGGACCTCCTCGGCTACACCGTAGGCAGCTATGCCCTCGGTTACTACACGCCGCCGCTGCCGCCGGGTGCCGGGCCGGAGTGCGTGGGCCCCGAGTACGCCGTGGGGCGGAAGAAGTCCGGTGACGGCTTCGGCGACGAGGCCACCCTGAAGGCATTGCAGAAGAGTTGACGAGACGAGGGGCCGAACTCAGCGCAGGGGGACTGGGTGGAAATGTGAAGTAGTGCGCACGGTCAGTGTGTTGAAGCGCACCGACTTTAAGCGGCCGCTCTCGTAATGTGATCGGGTGAAGGCAGAAGGGTCTGCCGAACCTCGCAGCACGTGCCTTCATGTATTGGAGGCCCCATGCCGTACTCACCCGACACCCTCAGTTCAGGCCACAAGCCCACCCCTGCGAGTTCACACGTTCATCCGGGCAAGCTCGGCTGTCGCTGTTTCATGCCTGCGGCCCGGGCGACGCCGTCTGGCCCTGATGCTGGTTCCGGAGCACGCGGGTGATGAGGTGGATCGCGATATCGAGCGCGATCCGCACCAGCACGACGAAGGCGACCGCCAGACTGCCCAGTCCGGTCTCCAACAGCACTGCGCCGGTGATGATGAGGACGATCATCATCAGCATCATGGTGCCGTAGACCTTGAACATCTCCTTCACCATGTCGCCGTTGCGATAGGCGCCGGACCGGACCCAGTCCTGAAAGAAGTCCAGGACGTAGTTGCCGGCGATCAGCAGCACCGGAACCCACAGCCATTCCGCGAGAATCTGACTGCCCACCTCGCCCATGCTCGGCATGTCTTCGGCGTGGACGATGGGCTCCGGGCCGTAGAAGAACGTCACCACGCCCATGAAGAACGCGAACACGAAGCCGAGTGCGGGTCCGAAGTAGATCGGAGAGAGCAGCAGCATCGTCACCGTGTTGCGGACAGGCCTCGGGCCACACCAGCACACCCGGGCCACCCCCGTCACGATCATCAGCCCGGCCTCCATCCAGTAGATGAGCATGACGGAGAACAGGCTCCAGCCAAGGAACATCACGCCGAGCAATGGCAGCGCATGGATGATCAGGCCGAGCCAGGGAGCATCGTCCCAAGGCGATGACGGGGAATGCGGTTCTGCTGCGGAGAGCGTCATGGTGTCGAGAGCCCCCACTCGATTCGACTATCGAAGCTTACTCCTCGACGGGAGCGCGCCACAGTCTCTCGGCGAACGTCCGCCGCACCTCATGCGGGCCGAGTGATCCGAGGTCAAGCTTGGGCGATTGCGGCCGATACCTTGGCCATGCAACGGAACGTACGCAGCGGGGATCGTGACCATCGGTGGAGATGGGTGCTGTGGCGTCGTATCACTGCGTCTGCCGTCTTTCTGCTCGGTTCCGGACTATCTGCGCTTGCCCATGCCTGGCCGGGGCCCGACCCGGACCTGCTGCAGGTGGCGTTTGGCGCCGACGCCCTGAAAGGTCAGTGGGCAGCCCGGACCAGCGACGGCGTCTGCACGCTCGTCCAGGAGATAAACAACTACGGCGAGGCGCACTTCATCCGCGAAGGCAGCGCTGCCCCTGCTTTCGAACTGCATGCCTTCCGGCCCCACTTCGAGGGTGAAGACGTCGAGGTGATCAGCGTCGCACCTTCGTGGCATCGAGCCTATCCGGAGGAGCGCTTCATCGGTCGGGTCGCAGCTCCGGAAGACGGCGGGATTCGCCTCGACGGCCCCATCGTGCAGCAGATGCTTCTGCAGTTGCGTGAAGGCCGTCAGCTGAGCTTCCGGCAGCAACGGGTGATCACGGTGGCGACGGCGCTGAGCGTCGCAGTCTCGCCGCTGCACTTTCGCTCGGTGTATGGCGCACTCGCCGATTGCGGCGTCGCCAATGGCTCGCTGTCGGGCGCGACGCGCCGTGACGAGCCGGAACAGGCTTCGAGCGAGCCCAGTGAACTCCAGGTCTACTTCGACATCGACAGCGCGCGGCTGTTGCCCGAGAGCCTGACCCGGCTCGAGGCGCTGGCCGCGCGCGTGCAGGACCCGTCGTCCTGGCCAGGTCATGAATCGCCGCGGCTGCACATTGAAGGGCACACCGACGCCACGGGTACCGATGCCCACAACGAGGCGCTGGCGCGCAGGCGCGCCCAGGCGGTGGCAGCAGCGCTGATCGAAGCCGGCGTCGATTCCGACCTTCTGCATGTCTCGCACCATGCGGCCCGGCAGCCCGTTGCCTCGAACGCATCCGAGGAGGGTCGGCAGCGCAATCGGCGCACCCGCGTAGCGTGGAGGCCGGTCAGCGGCCCGTCCGCTGCGCTCGTACAGAACCCTTGAGTCCTGCGCTCCGTGAGGGTGATTCGCCGGCAGCGCTGGCGTCGGCGATAATCCAGCCATGCGCTCTCTCTGCACGCCCTGGCCGTCGTTTGTCAGTGTCGAAACTTGGCTTCCAGGGTAGGATCCAGGCTGCGTCCACGGCGTCTTCATCGGTGTTTTCAGGGAGTTGCTGTGGCCTGGCATGGGGAAGTGAACTGGGGGTAGTGGGTGCGTTTCATTCTGCGTCATCGCGACAAGGTTCCGGATTGGGTCGCGCGCTTTACCGCATCGCTCTCGGTGATCGGAGTCCTGACGGGGACCCTGTTCTTCGCCGCGTCGCTGACGCCGAGTCTGCTGCCGCGGACCTACGTCATGCAGGCCCTGCTCTCCGGCGTCTCTCTGAGCGCCGGCTACGGCATCGGCGTCTTCGCGAGCTGGTTGTGGGCGTACGTGGGCTTGCCGTCACCGCCGGCGCGGATTCAGCGTTACATCCTCTACGCAGCGTCCGCGCTCTGCGTCGCGGTGGCGTTCACCTTCCTGTGGCAGGCCAGCGGCTGGCAGAACTCGGTCCGCGAACTGATGGAGCTGCCACCGGTGGACACCGCGCATCTGGTCCGGGTCGGTGGCATCGCGTTCATCGTGTTCGTCGTGCTGCTGGCCATTGCCCGATTGTTCCATCTCCTGTTCCGGTTCAGCGCTGCGCGCTTCGACCGTTTCATTCCGGCCCACGTAGCCAACGTCGCCGGCGCGCTGGTGGCCATCGCCGTGTTCTGGTCCGTCCTCGACGGCGTCCTGTTCCGCTACCTGCTGCGCATGTCGGACACTGCTTATGCCCAGGTCGATGCCTGGATCGAGCCGGAACAGGCATTGCCCTCTGATCCAGTCCAGACCGGCAGCAGCGCATCGTTCGTCCACTGGGAGGGGCTCGGGCGGCGCGGGCGGGATTTCGTCACCGGCGGCCCGACCCTCGAGGATCTCGAGGCTTTTCACGATGGACCGGTGATGAAGCCGATTCGCGTCTACGTCGGACTCAACTCTGCCGAAACCATCGAGGAGCGGGCCGAACTCGCGCTCGCGGAGCTTCTGCGCGTGGACGCGTTCGAGCGTTCGGTGCTGATCCTGGCGACGCCCACCGGAACCGGCTGGCTCGATCCGAGTGCCATGAATCCGGTGGAGTATCTGCATCGCGGCGACATCGCCAGTGTCGCCGTCCAGTACTCCTACCTGCCGAGCTGGATGTCCCTGCTCGCAGAGCCCGACCTGGGCGCTCAGACTGCGCGGGCCGTATTTCGCGAGGTTTACGGCCACTGGACCAGCCTGCCCCGCGACCGTCGACCGGCGCTATATCTGCATGGCCTCAGTCTGGGGGCGATGAACTCCGATCTCGCGGCCGACCTCTACGACATCATCGCCGACCCGTTCCAGGGTGCGCTGTGGAGCGGGCCGCCTTTCCGCAGCTCGAGCTGGCGCGCGATCACGGACATGCGGCAATCGGAATCACCGGCCTGGCTGCCGCGTTTTCGCGACGGTTCCATTGTCCGCTTCAAGAATCAGTCGCCGCCGGAGCTTGCAGACGCCGAGTGGGGGCCGATTCGCATCGTGTTTCTGCAGTACGCCAGCGATCCGATCACGTTCTTCGAGACCGAGTCGTTCTATCGGCAGCCGGACTGGATGCAGTATCCGCGTGGGCCTGACGTTTCCGCTGAGCTGCGCTGGTATCCGGTGGTGACCATGCTGCAGCTCGCGGTGGACATGGGGGCTGCAGACACCGCCCCGATGGGCTACGGCCATGTCTACGCTCCGTCCCACTACATCGATGCGTGGTTGGAAGTGACCGATCCGCCGGACTGGACCGATGCCATGACCGAGCGCCTGAAGATGCTGTTCGCGCGCTGACGGGAACCTGACCGATTCAGCGCGCGGCCGCCGACGGAGGCGCGTTCGAGGCGTGCTGCCTCCAGCTGCGTGGCGTCAGCCCCTGCAGCCGGTGAGCGTCAGCCGCTGACCCGGGCGGATCATGTAGCTCGGTGCCTGGATGTTGTTCTCGCTCGCGACTGCGCGAACGCTAGGGCAACCGTTGCGGGAAACGATGGTGGAGAGCGTATCGCCCGAACGCACCGTGTAGACGCGGCTCGGCGGTCGCCGATCATCCCTGGATTCGTGCAGCACAGAAGCGACGTTGAGGAAGCCGCCGTCGATGCATCGTGACTGATAGGCAGGTTCGAGCTGGCTCGGCATGATCAGCTCCGTTCCCGCTTCGAGGCGATCGAAGGGCTCCTGGCGTGGATTGAGATTGCGCAGGGTTCGGAACCAGCCGTTGCGGCTGTCGTGCTGACCCAGACAGATGGCGAGTTCGCCCAGCGTCGCCGGTGCGGCGAGGGCCACAGTGGTCGCCTCGGCATGGATCTCGGGGAACTCGACCCCGTACTCCTCCGGGTGCAGGAACAGCCACGCTGCCGCGAGCACATAGGGCACGTAGTCCTGGGTCTCCCGCGGCAGCTGGGCGCGGATTTCCGGATTCCAGAAACTCGCATTTGACGACTGTCGGACCAGCCGCTGGATGCGGTTCTCGCCGCCGTTGTAGGCCGCGAGAGCGAGCTCGAGGTTGTCGTTCAGCGCTTCGAAGCGCTCATTGAGGTACGCGACGCTGGCGCGAGAGGCCAGGGCGGGATCGAAGCGCTGATCGAAGCCGTTGTCGCGGTCGAGGCCGAAGCGGCGGCCGGTGTGAGGCATGAACTGAAGGGGCCCGGCGGCACCGGCGCGGGACACCGAATGCACGCGGCCCCCGGATTCCTTCGCCATGATCCCGAACAGCAGCGCTTCCGGGAGACCGGCCTTCTCGTACTCGGGCCACATCAGGTGGCGCATGTACTGGTAGTTCTCCCAGGCGTCCATCAGGTTCGGCCGCATCCACGTCAGCCAGTCGTGCATGGCCGCGTTCACCGGGCCGTTGAGTTCGATGATCTCGCGCAGGTCCTGGCCGTTGAGCAGGTTCACCGAGCGGGTCGCGGAAGGGATCTCCGCGAGGACGATGCTCTCCTCGTCGTAGGTCTTCTCCACCTCGACGAACTCTTCCATGGCGCCGGTGAGCACGTCGCTGCGCAGGGTGAGGAGGTTGCCGTAAGCCGACATGAAGCGCTGCGGTTCGCAGCCCCGCGTTTCCGCGCACTCGATGCCAGCGGCGGAGAGTGCCGCCACGGCCTCGTTGATCAGCGTCTTGGCCTCGTCGAAGCGACCGACGGCAGCAGCATCGAGACCGTCGTGATAGTCCCGAACGCTCTCGTCGATGACCTCGTAGAGCGCGTTGATGGCCGCTTCGTTGGTGGCGCCGTTACCGGTTCCGGCAGCGCGCCGGTCCGGATCCGAGGCAGGCAGCGCTGCGCAGGCGGCCAGGATGGCGGTGGCGATCAGCGACAGCAGAAACGTCTTCATGTTGGTGACTCACGCTGGCGAAGAGAGGACGTATCGAGGCCGCCAGCATTCGCGCACCCTGGCGCGATGACGGCTCTGCGAAGGTTAGCAGGTACGATCCTGATGCGCGCGGGCAGCCAGTGGGCTCCAGACGCCGGTGCCGGGACGGGATGGAGAGGGTTGCGGGCGTGAACTTCATGATTTCCAGCGTGTTGCCGTGGGCCGGTCCCGGACGCGGGCGATGAACTGGCGGCGCGCGCTGTGGGTCTGGGGTGTCATCGTCGTCGTGGAGGTCGCGCACGGCATGGCCCGCGAGCTGTTCATCGCGCCGGTGCTCGGCGACCGGCCGGCCCGGCAGCTCGGCGTCCTGGTGGGCTCAGGTCTGATCCTCCTGGTTGCGGTGCTGACCATCCGCTGGATCGGCGCCATCCGTTGCAACGACCAGCTCCGCGTCGGTGCTGTGTGGGTGGCGCTCATCGTCGTGTTCGAGGTGGCGCTGGGACTGGCGCTGGGCTACCCGCCGGCGCGGCTTCTCGAGGACTACGACCTCACCGCTGGTGGCTACATGGGCCTCGGCCTCACGTTCATGCTGTTCGCGCCGGCGCTCGCCTATCAGATGCGCCAGGTGGGATGGCCCGCGCACCTCGCCATGGCGCTGGCGTTCCTGCTGCTGACCATCACCATGTTCATCGCCTTGCTCTATCAGCGCGACATCCAGGCCGCCTACGCCCGCATCGGCGAGGGCAGTCGGGTCGCGATGACGCCCTGCGGGCCCATCGAGTACGCCACGGCCGGTTTCGGGACACCGGTGCTGATCGTGCATGGC
>SKUB01000365.1 GCA_007122315.1 Pseudomonadales bacterium
ATCACCTGGGCCCGCTCACCGGCTTCCATTCGGCGCCGCGATGGCCAGCGTGTGGTGACGGTGTCGGCCGACGTCGACGGCGCGCGGATCACCGGACAGCAGGTGAATGATCGTCTCGAAGCCACGCTGCTGCCGGAACTGGTCGCGGAACTGCCGGGGTTCAGCTGGCAGTTCGCGGGTGAGCAGCGTGAGCAGAGTGACGTGGGTGCCTCCCTGGCGGTGGCGTTTCCGCTGGCGTTGTTTGCGATTTACGCCTTGCTGGCGGTGCCGTTTCGCTCCTACCTGCAGCCGGTCATCGTGATGGCCGTGATTCCACTCGGCCTGATTGGTGCTCTGTTCGGCCACCTGCTGCTGGGCCTGCATCTGACCGTGGTGAGCATCTTCGGCATCGTCGGCCTGGCCGGCGTGATCATCAACGGCTCACTGGTGATGATCGATTTCATCAACGAGGAATATGCGGGGGGGCGCTCCTGGGCCGACTCTGTTCTCGAGGGTGCCCTGGGTCGATTCCGTCCGATCCTGCTGACGGCATTGACCACGTTTCTGGGTGTCGCGCCGCTGATCTTCGAGCGTTCGATCCAGGCGCAATTTCTCATTCCGCTTGCGGTCAGCATCGGCTTCGGCGTCTTGGTGGGGACCCTGATCCTCATGCTCGTGGTGCCGGCCCTGTGCATGCTGGCTGCGGGACCAAGGCTCGAGCGGGTCGCGTCAGTCCAGGCTCCATGACGATGCAACGATTCGGAAGCCGCCGGACCCGCGTGTGGCGAGCACATCACTCGCCTTCGAGCACCTCGCGCAACCGGTCGAGGCGCTCGCCCCTTGTGCCGGCGGCTTCCGCCTGTTCCAACGCCCGCTGGGTGTCTTCGCCCTGACGAGCACGGTGCAGCGCCCAGACCTCGCCGGCGCGGTTCCCCGAAGCGCAGTGCAGCAGTACACCTTCGCCGGAGGCCAGTGCCGCTTCCAGTTCGGAGCCGACCTGAGCGACCAGGTCCTCCCCGGCCATTTCCTGGCCAAGGGGCAGGTTCAGATAGCGCAAACCACGCTCCTCGGCAGCGCGTTCGGTGTCCTCGATGCCCTCAGGCGCGGTCCTCAGATCGATTACGAGGCGTACGCCGGCTTCGGCCATGGTGTCGAGATCGGTCTCGCTCGGCGGACCACCGAGCCAGACGTCGTCCTTGGGTTGGCTGAACTCGCCTGCGCCGACCGGTAGCGCCCAGGCGAGAGCGAAGGCCATGGTCAGGAATGCAATGCTTCGCTTCATGTAGTGGTCTCCATCTGTGATGCGATCCAGCGTTCCACCTCGGCCTCGAGCAGGTCCAGTGGAACGGGGCCGTTACGCAGGATCAGATTATGGTATGCGCGAATGTCGAAGTCTTCGCCCAACCGGTTCTCGGCTTCGCGGCGCAGTTCCAGGAAACGCATCTGGCCCACCTTGTATGCCAGGGCCTGACTGGGGATGGCCATGTAGCGCTCGGCTTCAGACACCGCTCGCGCGCGCCCCACGCTGGAATTGTCGAACATGTACTCGAGGACATCGTCACGGCTCCAGCCGTGCAGATGCAGGCCGGTGTCCACCACCAGGCGGATCGCCCGCCACAGTTCGGCATTGAGCATGCCGAAGTACTGGTAGGGATCCTGATACAGACCCAGCTGCCGTCCCAGGGATTCTGCATACAGCGCCCAGCCCTCGATGAAGGCGGTGTTGCCGCCGAAACGGCGGAAGCGAGGCAGCTCAGGTTGCTCCTGCTGCAGAGCGATCTGGTAGTGGTGACCGGGGACCGCCTCGTGCAGGAACAGCGATTCCACCGCCCAAAGCGGCCGCGCTGAGAGGTCATAGGTGTTGACATAAAAGATGCCCGGACGGCTGCCGTCTGCTGCGGGGCGCATGTAGGATGCGCCCGCTGCCGAACGCTCGCGGTAAGGCTCCACCGGTCGGATCTCGTATCTCGCGATCGGCGTCAGATCGAACAGCGCATCGAGTCCATCCTCGACCCGCGCCCGCAGGGCCTCGTAGGCGGCGAGCAGTTCCTCCGGGTCATCCACGTAGAAGCGCGGATCCGTCGCGGTGAACTCGAAGAAGTCGTTCAGATCGCCTTCGAATTCCACCTCATGCATCACGCCGCGGATGGCATCGTGGATGCGCTCCACTTCAGCAAGGCCGATGTCGTGGATTTCCGCTGGCGACAGATCCGTGGTCGTGGTGCCTCGCACCAGCCATGCATACCAGGCATCACCATCCGGCAGTGCGCGCATGCCGTGGGTCGAACGTGCAGCAGCCATGTACTCGTCGGCGATGAAGTCGTGGAGCCGCTCGTAGGCGGGCAGCAGCACATCTGCGATAGCGGTCTGGTAGCGCTCCCTCAGGGCGTTCGCGGCTTCCTCATCCAGGTCCTCGGGAAGGCTGTCCAGGGGACGCACGAACAGACTGTCCTCCACCGGCACGATGTGGGCTGCGAGCTGATCCGTGACCCGTTCCATCAGGATCGCCGGCTGGACGATGTCTTGCTCGATCCCTTTGCGCATGTTGCGGATGGCCTGCTCCACCCAGCGGGAAAAATCGTTCATGCGGCCGGTGAAATCGTCGTAGTCCGATTCGCTCTGGAATGGCTGCGCACCCTGCCCGGAGCCGAGTTGCGCCATGGTATTGCCCATGTTCCGGAACTGATTGACCGGCATCAGGTGTCCGGGAAAGTCGAACCCCTCGATGGCGTGCTGCCGCTCGCGCAGGAAGATCTCGCGACTCAGGCGATCGTCCGGATGCAGAGCGGTGGCATCGATGGCAGCGACGCGCTCGAGGAAATCCTGCTCGATGGCAAGGCTCTCCGCCAGGTAGTCCGGTGCAATGGTGATGGCGAGGCGATCATTGAAACGATGATCACCGATGAACGTGGCCCGCAGTGGGTTGCGTTCGATCTGCAGATCGAAGTAGGCCTCGAGAATACCGTGCAGTTCGATTCCCGCCTCGGCGGGATCGCTGGGCATGGCTGGAGCAGCGGCTTCGTCGTTGGGTCCGCAGGCGCAAAGCAGAAGGGTGAGTGTCAGTGGCAGCAGCAGTTGTGATTGCAACGTCATGGCATGGGACTGTGTCGCTCTCGGGGCTGCATATGATACGCGGGAATGAAGGTGTGCTCGATCTCGGCCTCGAGTACCCGGCGCCGGGTCTGGCTGGCTCGCGCATAGTGCATCTGCAGTTCGTCCCGCAGCGACTCGCGGCTGGCGGTCAGGGCCGCGTGCAGGGCGGCTTCGAAATCGTCTCTGTTGCGCGCCTCGTCGATGCGCAGCAACAGCCAGTCGGTTCCGACCCAGGCTGCAGTTCCAGCGAGCAATGCACAACCCAGCGCCGCTGGACCGGCGGGAGCACAGCCAAGAGCGCCGCCAGCGGCAGCCGTGCCGGCTCGGCTCGCCGTTCGCGAAGCGGTCCTGGTGGCCGCCGCCCGTCCGGTAGCCGCCGCGCGCCTGCTGGCGGTGCGCCAGATCATGGGGCCGGCGGCGGCGCCTACACCCGCGGATCCGCTGGCTGTCAGGCGCGCGATGAATTCCGGGCTGTCATAACCGGTGAGACGCGCCGTGAGCGGGTTGAGGTTCAGGCTGCCCTGCTGTTCGCCTGGAAGAATCATCACGTCCTGCTCGAGCTCCCGGGCAAGCTGGGTCACCCATGCCTCACGAGTGGCTCGGCTTTCTGCTGCAAAGATACTGTCTACGCGCTGCCGTACGTCGTCGAGGTGCTCCGTAAGCAGCCGGTCCCCGAACAGCAGCCGCTCTGTCCGTTCGGCGAGATGGTCAGGCTCCATGACGCCGCCACGCACCAGCAGCGGTAACAGCAGGCGGGTGTACTCACCTGCCATGGAGTAGTACCAGTCGGCGAGCTCCGGGACCCGCGCATGGGCCATGGTGAACAGCGCATCGAGGTCTTCGTCGAGGCGACTGCCCGCAGTGGCGAGCATGTTGGTTTCACCACTTTCGAAATGCTCCAGGGTCCAGCGTTCGAGCCACGGCAGGCGCTCCCGGGGCAGGCGGTAGCTGCTCTCGCCGAGGCGCAGTTCCACAGCGGCGGGGTCGCGTTCCCAATGCAGCGGGACCGGCTGCCATGCCAGGGCCAGCAGCACACCGAAACCCGCTGCCAGGAGCGCGAGTTGCAAGGCCAGGGGAAGGTTATTGAGACGGGGCATCAGCGCGTTTCCACAGCGTTGGCAGGAGCATAGTCCCGACGCAGCAATGCAGCCAGGCCCAGACGAAAAGTGCACTTTTGGCCAGCACGAGCAGCCAGGCCAACCATTGCAGTAACGGCCATTCCAGGCGTGGCAGTGCGTGTTGCGCGAGCCACCAGCTGACGCCTTCGAGCGCGGCGGCAATGCTGAGGGCCTGCAGCAGCAGCGGGCTGGCCGCCTCCTCCCGTATTGCCAGATGCCAGGCCGCCTGCTCCAGGGTGGCATGGGCGAAGTCTGGACCCGGGCGCCACATGGCAAGGATGACGAGTGCGGCGCACAGCGCCACGAATGTCAGCGTCAGCGTGAAGCGCCACGCTGATTCCGGCAGGTAATGTGCGGACACGTGGCGCCCGAACGTCCGGGTTGCGAGCGCCCGCAGGCCCACCAGCAGCAGCAGCGAAACGAGCAGCAACACGACTTCGACGGGGGCATGCAGGCGCAGGATGCTCACGAACAGTACGGCTGCGAGCCCGCCGGCAAGCAGCAGGCGCGTCAGCAGCAGCAGGGCACCGCCGCGCAGCCAGCGGCGCAGCGGGCTGCCTGCGGCGACGTACGCCTCGAGCCACGCCCGCCGCCTGACGCGTACCCGCATGAACGCCCCTGAGCCGATCAGCAGCGTCATGACCGACCAGACCATGATGACGCCGGAGTCGGGCAACAGGCG
>SKUB01000188.1 GCA_007122315.1 Pseudomonadales bacterium
AGCGCCGATGGTAGTGCGGGGTCTCCCCGTGTGAGAGTAGGTCGTCGTCAGGCTTTTCAACAAAGAAGGCCCCGTCCGGATGGACGGGGCCTTTTTGTTTGTGCGTGCGCATGGCGTGCCTACAGGGGTTTGGCTTGCGCCGAGGGCGGGTCCGTGAGGAGCGCCGTACGGCCTTCGACCCGCAAGCGCTCGACGATCTGCTTGATGTCCTGCACCGCGTGTCGGTGGGCGACCAGAACCGCGTCGGCTGTCTCCACGACGACCAGGTCCGACACGCCGAGCGCCGCGACCAGACGATGGTCGGCACGCAGATAACAGTCGTGGCTGCCGTGGGCAATGACGTCGCCGACGCTGACCATGCCGTCCTCATCCTGTTCGCCCAGCGTCCATAGCGCCGTGAATGAGCCCACGTCGTCCCAGCCCGCATCGAGGCTGACCATGGCGGCGTCGTCGAGGCGCTCCATGACCGCGTAGTCCACCGAGTTCGATGGCGCCCTGGCGAACGCTTGCGCATCGATGCGGACGAAGTCCTCATCCCGCGTGGCCCGCTCCCAGGCCTCGCGCGCGCAGGCCGCCATGTCGGCTTCGAATGCCGCGAGTCGATCCAGCAGCAGCGCGGCAGGGAACAGGAAAATGCCGCTGTTCCAGAAGTGCCGCCCGCCTGCCAGGAACGCTTCCGCCCGTGCCAAGTCAGGCTTTTCCACGAATGCGGCCACGTCCTGGGCCCCTTCGACGCCGTCGATGGCCGCTCCGGCCTCCAGGTAGCCGAATCCCGTTTCCGGTCGTGTCGCGACGATGCCGAACGTCACCGCCCGCTCGGCTTCAGCGACTCTGGCCGCAGCGCTGACGGCTGCGACGAACGCAGGCACATCGGTCATGACGTGATCGGCGGGCATCACCAGCAGGCGAACGTTCGCGCCGTGCAGACGGCGCGCCTCATGGGCGGCGACCGCGATGGCGGGGGCCGTATTGCGGGCCATCGGCTCCAGCAGGATCGCAGCGGGGGGGCAGTCGATGTCCCGGGCCTGCTCCGCGACCAGAAAGCGATGGCTGTGATTGCAGACCAGAATGGGCGGCTCTGACGCCGCCGCGCGCGCTCTCAGCAGGGTCTCCTGCAGCAGCGTGCGGGGCCCGAGCAGGGGCAGGAGCTGTTTCGGTAGATGTTCGCGGGACAGGGGCCAAAGTCGGGTCCCGGAACCGCCCGACAGGATGACCGGGACGATGGGGTGTCCTTCATGCATGGAAGACTCCGGAGTCCGTCAGCGGGGCGGGCGCGATTCGAGTCGTTCGATCATGCCGGCGACTTTCGCTTCCAGACCGCGTGCGTGCGCTTCCAGCCGTTCCGCCAGCGCAGCGTCGGAAACAGCCAGAATGCGTGCGGCCAGCAGGCCTGCGTTGGTGGCATTGTCGATGGCCACGGTGGCCACCGGGATGCCGCGTGGCATCTGCACGATGGACAGGAGCGAATCCTGTCCCCCCAGCGCGGTGGTGTGAACGGGAACACCGATCACCGGCAGGATCGTCAGTGACGCCACCATGCCGGGCAGGTGAGCCGCGCCGCCGGCGCCGGCGATGATCACCTTCAAGCCACGTTCCCGGGCATTGCGGGCGTAGTCGAACATCCGTTGCGGCGTACGGTGTGCCGAGACGATGGTAAGTTCGTAGGCGACGTCGAGTTCGCGGAGGATGTCGGCGGCCAGGTCCATGACCGGCAGGTCCGAATCGCTGCCCATGATGATGCCGACGCTTGGTGCTGTCATGTCCGCTCCGTTCCTGTGATTCGCAGCAGACCCTTCACCTGCTGGGCGATGGCCAGCGCCGAGTCGAGGTCTGTCGCTGTGATCGTGACATGTCCCATCTTGCGATAGGGCCGCACGCTCTGTTTGCCGTAGAGGTGGACCGCCACACCCGGCAGGGCGAGCGCTTCATCGAGGCCTTCGATGACCACGTCGCCGTGCGCGTCCGGTGCGCCCAGCAGATTGAGCATGACGGCGGGCGAGTGCTGGGTCGTGTCACCGAGCGGCAGCCCGAGAATGGCGCGCAGGTGCTGCTCGAACTGGCTGGTCCGGCAGGCCTCGATGGTCCAGTGGCCGGAGTTGTGGGTGCGGGGCGCCACCTCGTTCACCAGCAGTTCGTCGTTACGGGTGAGGAACAGTTCGACTCCGAACACCCCGACGCCATCGAGCGCGGCCACTGTGCGTGCGGCGAGTTCCTGAGCGCGTGCCGCCACCTCCGGGTCGATACGGGCAGGAGCGAGCAGGAGATCGAGCACGTTCATGCGATCGTCGAACACCATCTCGACCACCGGGTAGGCCCGGGTGTCGCCCGTGTGGCTGCGAGCCACCACCACCGCCAGTTCGCAGCGGAAGTCGATGAAGCGTTCGAGCAGGCTCGGCACCGGCAGGATGCGCTCCTCGATGATTACGTCAGTGAACACTGCCACGCCCCGGCCGTCGTAGCCGCCGCGGCGGGCTTTCTGCACCAGCGGCAGGCCGAATTCCAGCATGCTGCGGGCATCGGGCTCGTCCAGCGCGACGAACTCCGAGGTGGGAATGTCCGCTGCCACCAGCTTTCGTTTCTGGACCAGCTTGTCCTGGATCGTGGCAAGCAGTTCGGGTGCAGGGACGACGCTGTGACCCTCGGCAACGAGCTGCTGCAGCGGTTCCGTGGCAATGGTCTCGATGTCGAACGTGGTCAGCGTGCACTGTCGAGCCAGCTCCCGGAGCCGCTCGGGGTCGTCGAAGTGGCCGATGATCTGACTGGAAGCGAGTTGCCCTGCGGGACTCGAGGGCGTCGGATCGAGCACGACGACTTCGCAACCGAGTTGCGCGGCTGCCGGAATCATCATGCGGGCAAGCTGACCGCCACCGATGATGCCGACGGTTGCTACCGGAAAGTGCCGGGACATGCGCGCGGAACTCCGTCGGAAGTCGCGAAAAGGGGGCGGGAGTATAGCAGCCCGCGCGGGACAGATCGGATGTCCGCCGCGCCGGTTCCGCGTCACGGCGGTGCTATCATCCGCGGCCTCGAAGCTCGAGGAATCCTGGCTGTGCTGCAACCGACCCCGGACGCACTGTTGGCGCTGTTGACGCGACTCGCTCGGGGCGAGGCCGTGGCCGCAGACGAATGCGCAGAGCTGCTCGGCATCGCGGTAGCAGACCTCGATGACCTGATGGGCGTCCTGGTCGACTACGGTGTCCGGCGGCGTCGTGACGGCGGTCTGCGGATCCCTGGCGGCCTGTCGCTGCTTGACGCGGGGCGCATTGGCGCTTTGCTCGCTGCGGAACTCGCTGCGCCACCGGCCGTCGATGTGCTCGGCGTGGTCGGATCCACCAACGACATTGCTCGTGCGCACATCGAATCCGGTCGCACCGAAGCTCGCTCGATCCTTGCGGAAGCCCAGACTGCCGGCCGTGGCCGGCGCGGACGATCCTGGTCGAGCCCGGTGGCGGCCAACATCTACGTCTCCCATGTGGACGCCATCGGGGGCGGGCTGGACGATGCCCGTGGGTTGTCACTGGTGGCCGGGGTCGCGGTGGCGGAAGCCATCGATGCGGCCACCGGCGTGGACGTCCAGCTCAAGTGGCCGAACGATCTGCTGGTCGGTGAGCGCAAACTCGGCGGCATTCTCGTGGAGTTGATCCTGGCGGGTGCCGGCAATGCCTACGGCGTGCTTGGTATCGGCATCAATGTCCGGGTGCCGGCGCACGTGGGCGCCGCCATCGATCAGCCCTTCATCGATCTTACCGAGGCGGTGGGCAGCAGCATCGATCGCAACGCCTTGGCGGCTGGCGTGATCGTGCATCTGCACCGCTATGCCGCGGCCTTCCGCAGCCGTGGCTTCGACGAGGAGCTGCAGCGACGCTGGCAGGCCCGGGATCCGTTCCGGGATAGACGGGTGGTGGCCCGGTCCGAGCAGGGCGAACTACGTGGCTTCGCCCGCGGCATCGATGCCAGTGGTGCCCTGATCATCGAGACCTCGGCGGGGCGGGTCACCGTGGGCGCCGGGGATGTGAGTCTTCGGCTGGAGGAGGGCGCATGATTCTGGAGCTGGACATCGGCAACACACGCCTGAAGTGGCGTCGTCTGGATGCGGGCGGGGTCAGAATCGATGGCGGTTTCGGTCCCCATCTGCCGGGTCCCGGCGAGCATTATCCCTGGCGCGACCCGGAACGCGGGGCTCCAGAGCGGGCGCGCATCGTCAGCGTCGCCGGTGAGGATTTCAATGCCGCGCTGCTGCGTGAGCTGGAAGCAGAGGGGACGCGGCACGTCGAATTTGCGCGCTCCGGAGTCGCCTGCGGCAGGCTGCGTTCCGGCTACCGCGAGCCGGAGCGCATGGGTGCCGATCGCTGGCTGGCGATGATCGCGGCTTCCGAGGTGTGCGACGGCGCCTTCGCGGTGGTGGACGCCGGCAGCGCCATCACCCTCGACCTGGTGGCAGACGACGGCGGTCATCTGGGCGGTTGGATCGTGCCGGGCTTGCGCATGATGCGTTCGGCGCTGCTGGAGGGTACCGCGGGTATCCGGCTGCCGAACACGGAGTCCGTTTCGCTGTCTGCGCCGGGTCGCGACACGGCGGAGGCGGTGGGGTTCGGGACCGTCCTGATGGCCCAGGATTTCGTGGCCCGTCGCCTGCAGGCGTTTCGCGAGGAGCATCCGGATGCCCTGCTGTTCGTGACCGGTGGTGATGGCGAGCGCATTGCAGCTACGACCGCGGAGCCACGACGCCATGTGCCGGAACTGGTGCTCGATGGACTGGCTCGAGCGCTCGGTTGAGTCATGCTGCGAGCGCTGGCCCTCCTGGTTCTGGTGGTCAATCTGGCGCTGCTGCTGTGGGGCAGCAGCCGCGGACG
>SKUB01000306.1 GCA_007122315.1 Pseudomonadales bacterium
CCAGACCCAGTTCGAGAACGTGACGGGTTGGGAGGTGTTCTTCAACGGCAGTCTCGGCGCCGCCTCGGGAAACCCCTTTGTCGAGTTCACGCTCACTGACGGCGTTTACCGGGAGCAGGACCCGCTCGATCTGGATGCCAGTCGCCTCGAGGGCTTCTTCTCTGGCGCCGACGAAGGTCCTTTTACGCTGAACCTCAACATGGCCTATCACCTCCGCGCCACCAACCCTGACCCGAATGCTTCCTTCCCGGATGAGCCGGCGATCGCCGCAGGGGTCGTGGAGGTCGGCAATCGCCAGGAGAACCGCCTCGATGTCTTCGACGTGGCGGCCTGGGATCGAGTCGTGAACGACTCGCCGCTGCCTGGTTTCGGCCTGGCAGCGTTCAGTGCGCCAGACGCGGACGCGCCAGGCCGCGGGCTGTTGCTGGGGCGCGGCGGATTCCGCTCGGGTGACGGTGAGTTCGTCCTTGGCGCCAATGCGCTGGTCACGTTCGATGAGGAGACCGGTGTGCAGGTCGCCGATACGCGTCGCGCGGAGTTCTTCCTGCAGTCCTTCGATTTTGTCCTGCGGCGCAATGGCGCCACGCAGGTCATCGACCTTGGTTTCGGGAACGTTCTGCCGCCTAATGGCGATCCACTGCCTGGATTCGAAGTGGGTTGGGGGCGATGGAATGTGGGACTCGGCGCGCCGCGAGTGCAGACCAACTCCTTCAGCCCGGGACTCGGGACCGACGTCGGCCCGTCAGTCTTCTTTGCCAACATCACGCCGACACCGGTGGCGAGCATACCGCGCTCTGAAGTGGCAATCTTCAGCGGTCCAGCGGCGTTCCTCGGCGCTGGGGGCGGCAATTTCACGGACGGTCGAGTCGACATCGCGGACTTCAACGTCTCCTTCAACCTTGATTTCACGAATGGAGAAATCAGCAACGGCAGTCTGTTCGCCTCTTACCCCGGCGTTCAGGAATCGGTGAACTGGAGCGCGCAGTTCAATGGTTTCCTCAATGGCGCGATCACGGATCTGTCCCTCAGCAGTCTGGCGTTGTCTCAGGGTTCAGGCCCGCCGGCGCCGCTGGACATCGGCACCAGCAACCTGACAGGGGTGCTTACGGGTCCGGCAGCCCAGCGCCACGCGGGCGCGTTCAGCTTCCAGTTCAGGGACGCAGAACTTGAGCTCATCGAATCCGTCGAGGGCCTTTGGGTCATCGATGGGATCTTCGACGATTGAAGAGGCGGAGGCCCCCGGTCACTCATGCGTGGGTCGGCTTCAGTGGTATCGAGGTCCACGGTGTGCGTTATACGATGATGCAAGCGATCGAGCACCCGGTCGGCTTCGATCCCTCAGCCTCGCGCGATCTCGCGTGGTGCCTGGGTCTGTCGAGACCCTCCACAGGACGACGTCATGAGCAGTTGGGATCACGCGTTTACCGGCAAGCCTGGCTCCGGCGCCGTGCATGCACACAGTTTTGGCGGCGCTGTAAGCTTTTTTCGGACCCCTTTCCGACGTGATCTGACTGGCATCGATGTCGCGGTGATGGGTGTGCCGCTGGATGTCGCGACCACCAATCGACCCGGCGCCCGCCTGGGACCCCGTGCCATCCGCAATGCCTCCATGTCCCTGGCCTGGGAGCGTCCCTGGCCGTGGAAGACCGATCCGCTTGCGGCTCTCAAAGTGGTGGATTACGGAGACTGCGAGTATGAGGACGGTGGCGATCTCCGCAGCGTCGAACATATCGAATCCTGGGTCAGGCGCATTCTGGACGCCGGTTCAGCAGCCCTGCTGCTCGGGGGTGACCATTTCATCTCCTATCCCAGTCTGCGTGCTCACCATCAGAAGCATGGGCCGATCGCCCTGATCCATTTTGACGCCCACACCGATACCTGGCCGGCAGCCGCGGAGGACGTCAACCACGGCACCATGTTCTACCAGGCGGCGCGGGAAGGCATCGTGTTGCCGGAACACTCCATTCAGATCGGCATTCGCACCACCAATGACGACACCCTCGGCTACGACATCGTCTCTGCCTCCGATGTCCACCAGCACAGTGCTGCCGCGGTCGTCGACCGCATCAAGCAGCGGGTGGGTCATCACCCTGCCTACATCACTTTCGATATCGACTGCCTGGACCCGGCGTTCGCGCCCGGGACCGGCACGCCCGTCCCGGGAGGGCTGTCTTCCTTTCAGGCGCTGAACATCATTCGCGGTCTGGTCGGAATCCGTCTCGTCGGCGTGGATGTGGTGGAGGTCGCACCCGCATACGACCACGCTGAGGTGACATCGCTCGCGGCTGCGCAGATCGCCATCGAGCTGCTGGCCCTGTACGCCGAGTGCAATCAGCGGGCAGACTGAGCAGAGCCGCGCGGGATTCCTGTGAGCCTTTGTCCATGCGGTTACAGCCCTGATCACGTGCATGACATAATTCCGGCTCCCGGGCGCCGCTGGCGTCCCGAATCGCACCGGCCCCTCGCGTGGGCATCGAGACCGGGAGCCCTGCATGAACAGCGCGGAAGCCGTCCCCCTGGAGATCCTCAAGGGCCTCGTGCCCTTCAACACGCTTTCGGAGACCCATCTCCAGGACATTCAGAGCAAGGGCCGTGTCCTGCACTTCGACAAGGGCAAGGTCATTTTCAAGCGCGGCGCGGCGAACGAGAACCTGCATTACCTCATCCAGGGCTCCGTGGATCTCACCGATGCCAGCTTCGAGATCACGCCCGTGGCCAGCGGATCCGACGCGACCCGCTCTGCGCTGGACGACCACAGCCCCCACGCAGTGACGGCCGTGACCACGTCTCCGGTGCGTCTGTTCGTGGTGCCCAAGGATCATGTCGATCTGGTGCTCACCTGGGATCAGGCTGGCAGCTATGTGGTCACGGACCTGGCCTCCGGTGAAGACATCGACAACGACTGGATGTCCAGCCTGCTGGGGTCAGCCATGTTCGCGGCGGTGCCGCCCGCCAACATCCAGCAGCTGTTCAGCCGCTTCGAAGAGGTGGCCGTCGACAGAGGCGAGGACGTGATCCGCCAGGGTGAGCCCGGCGACTACTTCTACGTGGTCAAGTCGGGACGCTGTCGGGTCACCCGGACCGTGGCGCGTGATGGCGTCCAGCAGGAAGTGGAGTTGGCAGAGCTGGGCCCGGGTGACATGTTCGGCGAGGATGCGTTGATCGGTGATGCGCCGCGCAACGCCAGCGTCTCCATGCTGACGGACGGCGCCTTGATGCGCCTTGGCAAAGCAGATTTTCAGTCGCTGCTGCAGGATCCGGTGCTCGATTACGTGGACTACGAGTCCTTGCTGGCTCTGGTGGATGATGCCAACGCCAAGGTCCAGGTACTCGACGTGCGCCTTCCGGAGGAATACAAGCAGGGCAGCGTCCCGGGCAGCCGCAATCTGCCGCTGCAGGTTCTGCGGCAGAACATCAGCAAGCTCGAACCGGATGTCTGTTACGTCGTTACGTGCGACGGCGGGCGCCGAAGCGTTTTGGCGGCTTACCTGCTCAGTCAGGAAGGGCTCGACGCCCGCGTCCTCGAGGATCCCCCCAACGGCGCCTGAGCGGCGCGGCCTCAACGCCATGCGCGAGTCAGGCGCAGTCCGCGCTTGCTGCGTCGCCTGCGGGCTCTCATGGAACAAAACGCAACGTGTTGATAACGAGCGGCGTTTGCGAGTTTCGGTGGGAGCGGACGTCGCCTACAAGGCGGCGTCGCGATCGCGGACTGCCCTCGATTCGAGGCGTACTGCGGCATCACTCCAATCGCCACGCCCGCTGCGCGGACGTGTGCTCCCACTGAGGCCTCGCGTGCATGGCCGTTGTTCCTCCCGCGACAGCGTGAACCAACGTTCGTGGCGGGCCTCCACAACGCCACGCTCCGGCTTGTGGGAGAGCCCTGGCCGCGCGCAGCGCGGACGGGCCGAGCTTTTGCGCGATAAGGCTAATCGGCCGGGACGCAACGCTCGCTGGCCCAGGCGCGCAGTGCTGCCAACGATTCCGCCATGGTGACCGACAGCGGCACGGTGCCGTCCAGCGCCCGCCGCAGCGCGTCCGTGTCCACCGTGCCATTGCGACTTGCCGCCGCGTAACGCGCGGAAACCACGGCCTGCTCGATCTCCGCGCCTGTGAAGCCTTCCGAATGAGCGATCAGCACATCGAGGTCGAGGGCATCCGGGTCGCAGTCGCGCTTCTGCAGATGGATGGTCAGGATCTGGCGTCGTGCTTCCGCGCTGGGCAGATCGACAAAGAAGATTTCGTCGAGCCGGCCCTTGCGCAGCAGTTCGGGTGGCAGGGCCTGGATGTCATTGGCCGTGGCCGCTACGAACACCTGCGTGGCGTTCTCAGCGAGCCATGTCAGCAGCGTACCGAGAACGCGCCGCGAGGTGCTGTTGTCGGAACCGCGCACGTCGAGTCCCTTCTCGATCTCGTCCATCCACAGCACGCAGGGCGCCATGCTCTCGGCCTGCCGCAGGGATTCGCGCAGATTGCGTTCGGTCTCGCCGATGAACTTGTTGTAGAGCGCGCCGAAGTCCAACCGCAGCAGGGGCAGCCCGAGTTCACCGGCGATGCAGCGTGCGGCGAGGCTCTTGCCGCCGCCTTGAACACCGAGAAGTAGAATGCCGCGTGGCCGATCCTGACCCTCGCCCTCACCTGCGAGGGCCCGGCGACGCTTGTCGAGCCAGCGCTTCACCCGGCTGAGTCCGGCGACCGCGTCGAGGGTCGGCGTGTCGTACTCCAGCGCGAGCACGCCGTCGGCGCCGATCAGCTCGAACTTGAGCCGGTTCACAGCCGGCAGGTCGGACTCGGTGATGGCGCCGTCGGTGAAAATGGCGTGACGG
>SKUB01000396.1 GCA_007122315.1 Pseudomonadales bacterium
GCAGCGGTGGACAGGGCCGCTGCGATGCCTCCCGCTGCGACCAGCGCGATGACCCAGTTCGGCAGGCCGGCGATCTCCGGGTTGGCGAGCACCAGGATGTCGCGGTCCACCTCCAGCTCGTTGCCCGCCCAGCCGTAGCGTGCCGCCTGCTCGGCGAAGGCCGGGTTGGCATCGTTGTAGTACTGCACCCGGCCGTCGTTGTTGTGGTCGGTAAATTGGATCAGACCCGTGGCAGCCCAGGTATCGAACCACTCCGGACGTTCGCTGAACAGCAGGTTGCCTTCGGGGTCGCCGACGGGTCCGGGCTGCACCGTATCGATCAGGTTCATGCGTGCCAGGGCACCCACCGCAGGGGCAGTGGTGTAGAGGATCGCAATGAACGCCAGGGCCCAGAATGCCGAACGGCGGGCGTCGGAGACCTTCGGTACGGTGAAGAACCGGACGATGACGTGGGGCAGGCCGGCGGTGCCGACCATCAGTGCTGCGGTGATGAAGAAAACGTCGATGGTGCTCTTGGAGCCATCTGTGTAGGCGGTGAATCCCAGGTCCGTGACCAGGCCGTCGAGACGGTCCAGCAGATAGACGCTACTGTCTGCAAGGGTGCTGCCGAAAGCGAGCTGCGGTATGGGATTGCCGGTCATCTGCAGCGAAATGAACACCGCAGGGACGGTGTAGGCGAAGATCAGCACGCAGTACTGAGCGACCTGGGTGTAGGTGATCCCCTTCATGCCGCCAAGGACGGCGTAGAAGAAGACGACGGCCATGCCGATGAGCAGCCCCGTGGTGACATCCACTTCCAGGAAGCGCGAGAACACGATCCCCACGCCCCGCATCTGGCCGGCCACGTACGTGAACGAGATGAAGATGAGACAGATGACGGCGACGATGCGCGCGGTCTGGGAGTAGTACCGGTCGCCGATGAATTCGGGGACCGTGAACTTGCCGAATTTGCGCAGGTAGGGCGCCAGCAGCAAAGCCAGCAGGACGTAGCCGCCGGTCCAGCCCATGAGGTAGACGGAGCCGTCGTAGCCCAGATAGGCGATCAGGCCTGCCATGGAAATGAAGGATGCGGCGGACATCCAGTCCGCCGCCGTGGCCATGCCGTTGGCAACCGGGTGGACGCCTTTGCCTGCGACGTAGAAGTCCCCGGTGCTCGATGCCCGGGAGGCGATGGCGATGCTGATGTAGAGCAGGAAGCTCGCGCCCACCACCAGGTAGATCAGCGTCTGCAGTTCCATGCCTCCGGCCTACTCTTCGTCGACGTCGAATGACCGGTCCAACCGGTTCATCGCGCGGGCGTAGTAGGCGATCAGGGCGATGAAAACCAGGATCGAGCCTTGCTGAGCGAACCAGAATCCGAGCTGGAAGCCGGCCACGCGGAACTGGTTCAGCACATCCACGAAGAGGATGCCGCAGCCGTAGGAGACGATGAACCAGATGGCCAGGCAACGCAGAACGAGCCGCAGATTGGCGCGCCAGTAGGCACTGTGGTCGCGGACGTCGGCATCGCCCGCCGGGCGGCTGTCGGAAGGTTCGCTCACGGATCTCTCCAGGTTCGTCGCAGGCTGTGCGGCGAGGGCATTCTGCCAGATGCACGACGTCTTGGCCTCGTCAGCGGCTGCCGTGAAAGTCCTGCTGCCGCCAGGCCTCGTAGATGGCGATGGCGACCGCGTTGCCCAGATTGAGGCTGCGGCTCTCAGGGCGCATGGGCAGACGCAGACGCTGGTCGCCGGGGATCCGTTCCAGAATCGAGTCAGGTAAACCGCGGGTCTCGGCGCCGAACAGCAGGATGTCGCCTGGCCGCCAGGCCAGCTGATCGTGGCGGCGCGTTCCGCGTGTGGAGAACGCGAACACCCGTGGCCGGTCGCGGCTCCCACCCTGGACACCCAAGCGCGCCTGCGTCTCCATCTCTTGGGTGTCCAGAGTGCCGTCTACCGGCGCTTGGGTGTCCAGAGTTGTGCCGAGGCTGGTGAGGCAGGTGGCGAGATCCTGGTGGACGTGGACGGCGGCATACTCACGGTAGTCGAGACCGGCGCGGCGCAGCCGGGCATCGTCCAGGGTGAATCCGAGGGGCTCGATGAGGTGCAGCCGGCAACCGGTGTTGGCGCACAACCGCATGATGTTGCCCGTGTTGGGCGGGATTTCCGGCTCGTGGAGCACCACCTCGAACATGTCGTCGCCGCTCAGTCCCAACTGCAGCGGCGCGTTCCCGCTCGCGCGATGCCGTTGTTCACCTCGAGTTCGTCGAGGGCGATGCGCACGCTGCAGGGGCGACCTTGAGCCGCCACCGTCAATTCGACCTCGGATCCGGCCTCGGGCCGGAACACCTCGGCCTGGAACAGGCCACCGATATCGGTGACCGCGAGTCCCTGCGCACCTTCGATGCGGAGGCCTTCCAGGGCCTGCCCGTCAGGGTCCAGCAGCCGGCCGAACAACACCAGGACCTCCGCCACCTGCCAGTTCAGATGGACCACGTTGCCCGGGTAGAGCGTAATGCGCTCGATCCGGTCCTCCCAGGACACCATAGAGGCGCCCACAGGACGAAGACGGATCTCATAGGTTTCCCAGGGTCGCAGATGCACAGGCGTGACGGAGCCGACGGGTGCCACGCCCCGGCTCAAGCCGTCGACCCGGACCTCGAAGCGTGCGTCCGGGATGTCCCCCTTGATGTCGACCAGTGCCGCAGCCTGCGCCTGATCCCTTCCGCCCATGGCAATCCGCCTGCCGTCGCTGAGCAGGCTGGTGTTGAGGCTCCCCGCCCACGTCGTGCGGTCTCCGTCGCCGAAGTTCTGGTCCACATCCGCACGCAGCCGGCCGAGCCGCCCCTGCATCTCGCCTTCGACGCCGATGCGCTCCTCGTCCGGACCCGAGGAACCGGAGACCGCGCCGAGGAGGCGGGTGCCACCGTCATCGAACCGTTGCCACGCCATGCGCCCTGCGGTCTGCTGTCCGAATTCGTGGCGGCCGTCGCGCCGGTCCCAGCGTGCCCGAGGCGACACGTTGCCGGTGTAGCCGTCACCCCGCAGGTCCAGGCGCACCCCGATGAGGCCGAGCCAGTCTCCTTCCTGGCGTGAGACGTCGGCCGTGAACCGGACCGAACCGTTCATCGTGCGCAGGATGGTGCGCTCCCAGTTCACGTTCTGACTGTCGCGGCGCCGGTCACCGTCCCGATTGACGATGCGGGCGCTGACGCCGAAGCTGCCGCCCGCGAGCGGCATCCGCAGGTTGACGCCGAACTGCTCGAACCCGTTACCGACCAGGCTCCTGCGGCTGTCCGGGATGTCGCCGGTGTTCACGCGCCGATAGTCCGCGCTGAGCCGGGTGTGGCCCAGCTGCATCCGGGTTACGGCGGCGAACCCGCGGACGTCGCTGCTGCCCACGAACGCGCTCGCCTGCAGCTCGGCGATGCGCGTGATGCGGAAGAAGCCGGTCTCCAGCAGCTGTTCCCCGCGGCTCGCAGCAAGGCCGAAGTCCATGCCGCTGTCGTCGCCGATGCGGAAGGTGTAGCCGCTCCGGGCGAGCCAGTCGCCGGTGTCCTCAGGCAGGGTCGAGCGTGTATTACGATCGGCGATCCGTCCCACCTCGAAGAAGTACAGGGGCTCGTCTGCCGGCGGCAGGCGGGTGGTCTTGACGAAAAATCGCTCCTCGATGCGCTCGCTGCCGTCGCCTTCCCGGATCCGCAACGTGATGTCGTAGGCGCCTTCGGGAAGCATGGAGGTATCGAGCACCCGGTTCCCCGCATCGTAGAAGCGCGTCGCGAGCAGACGCCCGTCCTTGATGATCTCCACCCGGGCGCGGTTCGGCAGGAAAACCTCCAGCGGCACACCGTCGGCGAAGGCCCGGTCGGCGCGCGTGTTCAGCGAGCGCCCGTAGCGAATGCCGTACAGATCGCGCTCATTGACGAAGCCGAGGCTCTGACTGCGGGAGCGATAGAGCCCGCCCTGCAGCGCCGCACCCTCGAACTCGCGGCGTGCGGACAGGGTGTCGATGGTGAAGCGGTCATCGGCGCCGTAGGAACTGAACATCTCGGCGTGGGTTTCCCGATAGCTCAGCGCGGTGATGCTGGCGATGTTGTAGCTGTCGCTGCTGGTGGAACTGCCGGAGACGTTGGCGAGGACGTTCTGCAACAGCGAGAAACCCGCATCGCTGCGCGGCAGGTAGCGGCTCAGCTGCGGACCCCGTGTCGCCAGCAGCTCCGGATTCACGAAGACCGTCGCTCGGAACCGCGGCGGGTCGAACAGCACGGCGGCAATGGAAGGGGTCAGTCTGCCGCAGTCCTCCTGACCGGCGCGCATGCAGAGTTCGGACTCGTGGGTGTCCAGTTCACCGCTGAGCGCGGTGAGGACGGTGTCCGGTTCGGTCAGGTCAGGAATGGCCGCAACGATGACCTCCGGCTGTTCGAAGGTGATGTGATCGAGGTCGAAGCTCGCCGGGGTGGAGAGCAGGAAGGTTCCCCCATAGTGGACATCCACCAGGGTACGCTGAGGCTCATAAAACGCCTCGAACCCCGGCGGTGGCTGACCCGAGGTGCGGAACAGCGGCTGCGAGCGCGCTGGCGCCGGATCGGAGTCGGGGGTGTCCTTCAAGGGCGGGGCAGCCGCAGGCCCGGTGACGTCGGGTTCCAGGGCAGCATCGGGGTCTTCCGGTTGCACGGGGTCCGGAGCGACGTCGTCGCGGCCCGCCGTTACCGGTTCGGAGCGGACATCTGCGCCGGCCGCTGGCGCCTCGACTGCGGCAATGCTGCGATCGGCTTCGGCTTCGGCTTCGGCTTCGGCTTCGGCTTCGGC
>SKUB01000106.1 GCA_007122315.1 Pseudomonadales bacterium
CGCAGATCTCGTGACTCAGACCCAGTGCGAGTGCGCGTTCGAGCGGCTCGGCAGGCAGCAGGGCCGGTTCCGGCGCGAGGCGTTCAGCGAGAAGCAGAATCTCGGCCCAGCCGGTGCGGACTTGCTCGTTTTCATAGACCACTGCCGGTACGCCGACATTGCCGACCCACTGCGCTGCCGCATCCTGTGGCTCGTCATCGCTGCGGCGCGCCAGCGCGTAGTCGATGCCCTTGACGCGGAATATCCCCTTGGCCGCTTCCGTCCAGGGGCTCGGTACGCCGGCCAGACTCACCATTCTCAAGCCGCCCCGCTCGCGCGCTGCGGCAATGCTGATTACATCCACCATGGTCAATCCCAGCCGAACCGATCGACGAACAGGAGTTCCTTGCCCATCCACATGGTGGAGCGCGCGAAGTCGATGAACTTCGCCTCGTCCTCGATGGCCCGCTCGTTGGCACGGCGCACCTCGACGCCCTCGCGGCGCACGGCACGATCCACCCACACCTCCGCATGACCGTCATAGGAGTCGACCACGGTGCCGCGGGCGGCGCGCAGCGTCTCCTCCATCTCACTCTCGATGCGATGCACCTGCTGATAGCGATGGATGCCGGCAGCCTGGGCCTGGCTGCGAATCAGGGGACCGTGGTGCATGCGCCAGTAGCGCTGACCGACGTCGAACCCGAGTGCACGGCGCAAGCGCAACGGAAAGTACAACTTCTGCCAGCTCGATCGCGGCGTCGCGAACAGCGCCTCGCCCTGGGGATTGACCTGGGGATACTCCATGTTGAGCCACAGCGGGCTCTGCGGCAGATCGATGAACTGCGCTTCGTCCTCCAGCAAGGCCGCACCCGCCTCCTGCCCGGCGCTGCTGGCCATGGTTTCCGCCAGCGCCTCCTCGGATTCGAACCACAGTTCGGCCACACCGTCGTACTCCGGCTCCATTCCGCCCCGGGCTTCCTGCATGGCCAGGTTCACCGGATCGTCCACCGCATGGACCTGCACGTAACGCAGGATGCCGAGGCTGGTGGCGACGCTGGCCACCAGCGGCCCGTGCACTTCCCGCCAGTAGCGCTGAAAGTCCTCCAGTGACATGTCCGGTTTGCGCCGCAGCAGATACACCAATCGAATCACGCTCATCTCCCCTTCTGAACACGGTGCCCGATAGTCCCCCAGCCCGAGGGCACGACGCAACGTCGCTGCCGGCACATCGTATTCGCAGGAGCGTACGCGCCGCGGAGGGGTACTCATGGGGAAAGCGCAGGACCCACGCCGAACGCCTGCGACCTTGCACCACTGCCAGCGACGCGAATTGCCTCAGATGCCGTGACCCGGCTGCAAATACTCCTGCAGCCACCCACCACATATTTCACATCCGTAACAAAAACTGATACAACCCGACATGCGTTCGATGGATACGAAGTAAATGAGTATCGGACGCAATCAGCTGTGTCATTGCGCAAGACGTTCGGACCCGAAGGTGGATGTGCCCGGGATTGCCGCGTAACTGCCCTCAACAGCAGGGCGCGGAGAACGCTGTCAGCAAGGCATTCGTACCAGAAGTCCTGGTAATGAACATCGACTGCTGAAGCCAGAGCGAGCCCGCGGTCGATACCAACCAGAGGGGAAAACCAATGTCCAGAAATCACACCATGCGGCGGGCAATCCTGGCCTGCACCCTACCGGCCGCACTCGCGGCCGCTCCAGCAGCAACTCTCGCGCAGGCAGCAATCGACGAGATCGTCGTGACCGGTTCCTTCATCCGGGGCACACCACAGGATACGGCTCTGCCGGTGGATGTGATGACCCGTCAGGACATGCGGGACGCGGGTTCGCCCTCCCTGCTGGAAATGGTCCGGAACCTGAACATCGCCCAGGGCAACATCGGCGAGACCAACCAGTTCGATACCTCCGGCGGCCAGGCCAACGAGGGGGTCTCCACCATCAACCTCCGCGGCCTCGGCTCGGAGCGCACCCTGGTGCTGCTCAACGGCCGCCGACACGTCGCCACCTCCGGCGAAGGCGTCGATATCGCCGGCTTTCCGTCCATTGCCATCGGCCGCATGGAAGTGTTGAAGGACGGCGCCGCCGCCCTTTACGGATCGGACGCCATCGCCGGGGTCGTCAACTTCATTACCCGGAGCAACTTCGAGGGCATCGAGTTCAACATCGAGGGTCAGACCTTCGATTCCACCGACGGGGAGTTCCAGATCGGCGTGATCGGCGGCTGGGGTGATGAACGCCTCAGCGGCATCCTCGCCCTGGAATACGAGCGCCGCAGCGAGGTCGAGCTGCGCGATCTCGACTTCGCGACCCGTCCCATCCAGGAGAATCCTCAGGGCGGCTGGTCGGCCATCGGCAATCCAGGGACGCTATTCCCAATCGGACCGGAAGGCACCATTATCGGACAGGTTCCTGATCCAGTATGTGATGAGCTCGGCAATCAGACCGCCGGGGGTTTCTGTCAGTTCCAGTTCACCCCGTTCGACAACCTCGTCGAGAAGCAGGACACCTACAAGGCCTACGGCGAGGTCAATTTTGCGCTCTCGGACACGGTGAATCTGCAGGCCGAGGCCATGTACTCCTTCGTCGACGTCCCCCAGTGGGCGACCTCGCCGTCGTATCCGCCCCAGGCGCTGTTCGGTCCGGATCGCATCGTCCCGGTTGTCGGCCCGAACGCCCATCCGGGCCTCGTGGATTTCATGGAGCGGCATCCCGACGCACTGCCTGAAGGAACCGTTGCGGTGTTCCCGTTCGCCCGTCACGCCGGCGCTGGCGGCTTCGAAGGCGGCCCTCGCAGAGGCATCCGGGAAACCGAAACCTACCGCCTGGCCGGTGGCCTCGACGGCACCCTGTTCGATGGTCAGCTCGGCTTCGACGTGGCGGTCAGCTACTCACGTCGTGATCGCAAGATCCAGACACCGGACATGTTCGTCGAGCGCAAGGCCCTTGCCCTCAGCGGGCTCGGCGGGCCGGACTGCGACCTCAGTGATCCGAACAATCTGACCCCAGGCGAGAACGGCTGCCTCTTCCACACGCCTACATCCAACGCGATCGGCGTATCGGCGACGAACGGATTCGTGAACGAGAACTCCGACCCCGACCTGGTGGCGGCCAACCTCGCGCTGCAGCCGTGGCTGGAGGGAACCAACCGCTTCGACACCACCTTCGAACTGCTGGTCTTCGACGCCACCTTCGACGGTGAGCTCGGGCTCGAACTCGGCGGCGGCAACGTCGGCTACGCGGTGGGCCTGCAGGCGCGGAACGAAAAGTTCGATCTCACGCCTGCCGCCCTCACGGATCTGAACCAGACCCCCTGTCCGTTCGTGGATCCGGTCTCCGTTGCCATCGGCAACACGGACACCCTCGATTGCACGCAGTCCCAAGAGACTGGGGTCACGGGACCCTTCGCCTTCCTGTCGGGAACCCTCCCCCAGAGCACCAGCCGCACGGTCTATGGTGCCTTCGTGGAGCTCGGACTGCCGATCAGCGATCGCCTGAACGCCCAGCTCGCCGTGCGCTTCGAAGACTACGGCGGCGACGTGGGTTCCACCATCGACCCGAAGCTGGCGGTGCGCTATCAGGCGACCGATACCGTGGTGCTGCGGGGCTCAGTCTCGACGACGTTCCGCGGCCCGCCGCAGAACTTCCTCGAGGGACAGGGCACCAGCCTGGACTTCATCCCGGCGGCGAACGCCTTCAAGGCGATCGACACGCTGGGCAATCCGGAGCTCAGCAACGAGTCGGCCCTCGCCACGAACTTAGGGATCGTCTACGACAGCGGCAACTTCTTCGGCTCGCTGGACTACTGGCGCTTCGACTTCTCCGATCCCATCCAGATCGAGAGCCACCCGAACATCGTCAACGCCTTCGTGAACAATGACTGCCAAGCCGGTGGTGCGGGTGTGGGCAGCGACACGTGCAATGCCCTGACCGACCGACTGACGTTCCAGGCTGGTGCCGATCAGACTGCTGATGCGATCGCGCGCGTAGAAAGGCGTTACACCAATGGCGGCGACATCGTCACCTCCGGGATCGACTGGTTCGCCCAGTACGACCTGGACACGGATGCCGGACTGTTCTCCTTCGGTACCCAGGGCACCTACACATTCGAGTACGATACCGACGATTTCACCACCACCGACGGCCTCTTCCTGGCTCCCGGCGGTGACTTCGCGGGCAAGCTCAATGCCGGGAACCCGCTGCGATCCATCGTCGAGTGGCAGGGTAACGTCTTCGTCCGTTACAGCCGCGACGTACATCGTGCAACGCTGACGGGCCGCTACTGGGGCAAGTACGACGACGACCGTCCGGGCACCCTGCCGGAGCTTGCGACCATCGGCGACATGTTCACCGTGGACCTGAACTACAACGTCTCACTCATGGAAGATAACCTCGAACTGAGCTTCTCGGTGTTCAACCTGTTCGACACCAACCCGCCCAGGGCGCAGCTGGACATGAACTACGACCCCTACCAGCACAGCCCCTTCGGCCGCATGATCAAGGCCGGCTTGACCTACCGGATGTAATCCACGGCTCGAAGAGCCACAAGCAGTACCTGCCGGGCCCCGTAAGGGGCCCGGTTCGTTTCTGCGCGGCACATTGGTGTCTGACCTGGATGCAGCGCTACTATCGGCAGGACACGGCGCACAATGACCGGCGCAGCGCCATACAACGCTGCACACCTGATCACACCCTGGCACAGATGGCGGAGAAGACGCGCATATGCCTCGAATCAAGCGGCGGGAACGATCCGTCTGCTGTGTTTTCGCGC
>SKUB01000071.1 GCA_007122315.1 Pseudomonadales bacterium
CTAGCGGCGCACAGCAGGTTCGCCGCCTGGAGCCCACCCGGCTGCGACCCATCAATCGAGACCGAGGCGGCGGAACTGTTCCGGGGGCGCTTCGATTTCCGTGAGCGCCGTATGCAGCAGCTCCAGCATGTTGCGCTCGTCGCTGCCGCCGAGCCGGTTCTCCTGCTCACCAGGGTCGACGTCGAGATCGTAGAGGCAGTGCGCATCCGCGGGCTGCTGATGACACCAGTAAGGCAACCGGTCGCCGGTTGCGAATGGCTGCCGCAGCACCGGGATCTCGGAGCCCGGCATGAAATCGATCACCGCGCGCCGATCCGGCTTCGGCAGCTTCAATCGCGGCATGCCGTGCACCGGCATGGTGGACCAGCGGTTCGACCACAGCGACAGCGGCAGATTGTCGGCGCTCACCGGCGCGCGGGCGTACTTGCGCCGGCCATCGAGTACGTGCACCCAACGCCCGTAAACGCCCGCCAGGGCCCATTCGCGGATCTGCGTCGCGCGACCGTCCAGCAACGGCAGCAGCGAACGGCCATGGGTCCGGCAGCGGGGCGTCAGTCCGAACAGGTCGTAGAGGGTCGCGTTCAGATCCACGTTCGTCGTCAGGGCCTCGCGGACGCCGGGTTCGACTCCGGGCAGATGGACGAACAGCGGTGTGTGGCCCAGCGGCTCGTAGAGCGGAACGCCGGGCTTGCCGAAGATGTCCCGCTCGCCCAGGTAATGGCCATGATCGGTGCAGACGATGATGGCCGTGTCCCGCCACAGGTCCATGGCATCCACCGTATCGAGCAGCCGCCCGAACCAGTGATCGATCATGGACAGTTTGGAGCCGTAGTTCGCACGCACGTGCCACGCCTCGGCCTCGGTCAGCACGCCGGATGCCACCGTGTCCGTGCTGTAGGGCGGCCAGATCTTCAGCGGCCCCTTCCAGTCCGGGTCGTAGCGGTTGGCCCAGGGCTCCGGCGTGTCGAAGGGCTCGTGGGGATCGAACTCGTCCACGAACAGCAGGAACGGCTCGTCCCGATTCGCCTCCTGTTCGAGCCAGCGGCGGGCCGCGTTCATGGTCCGCGGACCGGGAAAGTCCAGCTCCTCCCGGAACCACGTTCGCGCGTCGTTGTAGTGCTGCCCATGGCCCGGGTCTGCCGGAAGCGCGGGCGTACCCAGCCAGCTCGGGTCCGGGCGTGTGCGCCAGGGATCGTTCTCATGCCCACGGACATAGTCCCAGCCCCGGAACTCGGTGTGATAGTTCTCGCCACCGGTCTCGAACAGGTGCGGGTGGTCCGTGACCAGCATGGTGGTGATGCCCTGTTCCCGCAGCGGCTGCGTGATGGGCTCCTCCCAGAGCTCGATGGAGCCCCAGGGCTTCCACAGGAAATCCATCGCTCCCACCAGAATGTCGTGGCGCGCCGGCATGCAGGGCAGCGAACCCGAGTAGTGGTTGTCGAAACGCACCGAGCGCGCGGCGAAACGGTCCAGGTTGGGCGTGGCGAATTCGCGCCCGCCGTAGGCACCCAGCATGTGCCGGTTGAGGCTGTCGAGCAGGACGACGATGGTGTTGGTCACTTTGGTGTTTGTCACGTTGACGTTTGTCACGTTGGCGTTCGCCACATTGGCTCCTGTTCATCCGGAAGCACTCGCTGCAGCGTACATGATCAGCCTCGGGATGGGCCGCCTGGAACAGTGAATGCCCTGCTACCATCTGCACTCCATACACGAGGGGAGCAAGGGGCCATGCAGCAGATCGACATCGAAACTTCCAAGGGCCGCATCCAGGGTCGACTGGATCAAGCCTTCGAGGGCGTCCTCGACGCATTCGTCACCAATTTCGAGCAGCGCGAGGAGCTCGGCGCATCCGTCGCCTTACGCGTCGGAGGTGAGCTTCTGGTCGATCTCTGGGGTGGCCGGGTCAACGAAGTGGACGACACCCCGTGGACGGAAGACACCGTCTCCCTGGTGTTCTCCGTCACCAAGGCCGCCACTGCAATCTGCGCTCACCTGCTGGCAGAGCGCGGCCAGCTCGATCTGCATGCACCCGTCACCGACTACTGGCCCGAGTTCGGCCAACGGGGCAAAGAAGGCGCAACCGTGGCCATGCTGCTCAACCACTCCGTCGGCCTTCCGGCGTTCCGGGAACCGATCAAGACCGGCGGCTACTACGACTGGAACTACATGGTGGGCCGCCTGGAGGCCGAGGAACCGTTCTGGGAGCCGGGAACCCGCAACGGCTACCACATGATCAGCTTCGGCTGGACCGTAGGCGAGATCGTGCGCCGGGTGTCGGGGCGATCACTCGGAACCTTTTTCGCCGAGGAGGTGGCCGGCCCGCTGGGCCTCGACTTCTGGATCGGCCTGCCTGAGCCGATCGAGCCCCGGGTCTCCCGACTCATCCCCTGGGCGCCGGGTCCGGAGGGGCCCTTCACCGACTTCACCCAGGCGCTGATGGCCGACCCGAAGTGCATCCCCTCGCTGTCCCTGCTCAACTCCGGCGGCTACACCCCCGACTCCAGGGAGGCGCACGCCGCCGAGATCGGCGGTGGCGGCGGGATCAGCAATGCCCGGGGCGTCTCCGGCATGTTCGAGCCGCTGGCGCTCGGCGGCAAGGCTGGCGGCCAGAATTTCTTCAGCCGCGATGCCATCACCCGCATGAGCCAGGTCTCCATGGCCACCGGCAAGGACGCGACCCTGCTGATCCCGAGCCGGTTCGCACTGGGATTCATGAAATCCATGGACAACCGCCATCGGCCCCACGGCAACATCGAGAGCGTCATCATCGGTGAGCGCGCATTCGGCCACGTCGGCGCCGGGGGCAGCCTTGGATTCGCCGATCCGGACTGCGAACTGGCATTCGGCTACAGCATGAATCGCATGGGTGCGGGCCTGCTGCTGAATGAGCGCGGGCAGTCACTGGTGGACGCCGCCTATTCGGCGCTGGGCTACCGCAGCAACACAGGCGGTGTCTGGAGCCGATGACAGCGCCGCACGCGGGGGCCGTCGCGGCCCACCCTATCCGGGTGTTTTACCGCTCAGACGATCTTCCACGCTGGTGATCTTGTCCTGCAGGGTCTGGACCCGGTCCGTCCGGGTCCCGACCTTCAGCGACGTGAAGATGCGTACCGCCCCCATGTCATGAACTTGCTCATGGCAGCGCTTGAGCGCTGCGAACACCTCGTCCCACTCACCTTCGACGTTGGTGCCGTAGGCGTGCATCTGCGGCTCGAGCCCGGCCTCCGCCAGCACCGTCTGGCAGGCCGCCACATAGGCCGAGACGGACGTGCCGACACCGATGGGCACGAGACAGATCTCCAGACTCACTTTCATAATGGGCCTCCTTGAAGCGGCATGTGATCAGCGATGGGCGCCAAACTGACCCTCGATCTGCATCCCATCTTCAATAAGGGTACGCAGATCGAGGCCGAACTCGAACGGGTCATGGACGAAGCGGAACGGCGGCGGATCACCACCGTCGAGATCATTCCCGGAAAGGGCAGCGGCCAGTTGAAAAAGCGCGTGCTGCGCTTTCTGCAGCGCAAGGACATCCGGGCGCGCTACCACCGGCTCGACAAGGACAGGGACAACCACGGACGCCTGTTCGTCCATTTCCGCTTCCGCACACTCTGACGCGGCTGCCACTCAGCTGCCGCGATTCAACTCCTCCGGTTGCCAGCGGGCGCGCTCGGCATCGCTGCGACCGAGGTAATCGCGGGCATGGGCCAGGACCTTCGGTGCCAGCAGTACGGTGGAGACCACCGTCGGAATCGCCATCAGTCCGTACATGCCCGTGATCAAGCCCACCACCGCATCGATGGACAGCACCGAGCCGACCACCACCAGCAGCACGTAAAACCAGCGGTAGTAGTGCTGCTTTTCCGCACCGATCAGAAAGCCCAGACACTTCGCGCCGTAGTACCAGAACGTGAACATGGTACTGACGCTGAAGAACACCACCAGCAGGACCAGCAACCAAGGCCCGAATGCCCCGAGGGCGCTCTCGAAGGCCTGCGCGGTCATGGTCACGCCGCTATCGGTTCCAATTTCCCAGACCCCAGTCACCAAGATCACCAGTGCCGTCGCCGTGCAGACGATGAGCGTGTCCACCACTGGGCCGATCATGGCGACCAGACCCTCACGCACGGGCACCTGCGTTCTGGCCGCGCCATGCGCGAGGGACTCGTTGCCGATGCCCGCCTCGTTGGAGAAGGCACCCTGGCGGACGCCGATCAGCAGGGCGCCGAGGAAGCCGCCGGCCACGGCCTGGCCGGTGAAGGCATCAGTGAAGATCAGACCGAACGCCGCGGGAACGGCACCGGCATTGTCGATGAGGATCCAGATCGCTGCCGCAAGATAGAGCAGTACCATGAACGGCACGATGCGCGCCGCCGTGAAGCCGACCCGGCTGATGCCACCGAAGATCACCACGCCGACCATGAACGCCACCAGGATGCCGAAGCCGAGATCGAAGCCGAAATGCGCATCGGCGGCTGCCCAGCCCTGAGGAATGGCGATCACGTCGCGGACGATCTGCGTGAGCTGGTTGACCTGGAACACCGGCAGCGTGCCGAACATGGCGGCCACCGCGAAAAACACCGCCAGCGGGTACCAGCGCTTCGGCAGGCCTTCACGGATGACGTACATGGGTCCCCCCTGCAGGACGCCCATGGAGTCCCGGCCGCGATACATGATGGCCAGCGAGCAGGTGAAGAACTTGATGGTGACGCCGAGCAGGCCCGTCAGCCACATCCAGAAGATGGCGCCAGGACCGCCGACGAA
>SKUB01000264.1 GCA_007122315.1 Pseudomonadales bacterium
GATATTGATGAAGTTCCCGCACTGGCGCAGCGCTGGATGACGCGGCAGGCGTTCCGGCAATACGTCGATCGTCGGCAATGGGCTGGTGCCAGCGAAGCCGAGCGCGCCGCAACGCGCCAGCGCTTCGAGGCCGAGATCCTCCCCGCCCTGCGGGGCTGGCTGCCACAGGCGCCGGCCCGAGTTCGTATCGAGGAGGTGGCAAGACTGAGTCGTGACGACTCCGGTGATCACCATTGGCGGCTATTGCCCGCTCCGTCCATGCCCCGGACCGGGCCACAAGGCATTACTGCACCCTCACAGGCGCAGGGGAGGCAAGTGTGGGGTCCCAATCCGAACATATCCTATGTGATCGAGCAACGTATCGGCTCAGGCCTGGATAGATCACGCGAGGGTCACCAGTGGTTTGAGGTGGATGCGGCCGCCAGCGAGCGTCTGTCAGGCCTGCGAGTGGTCGATATCGACCGGAGGACCGGGCGGGATGTTCACGAGGTGATTCTGCAGTCCGAGTTCGAAGTCGAGCGGCTGGACCCCCATAGCCGCACCATGATCGTTGCCCACCACTCGGTGTCAGTGCTGGATGCGGCAAGCAGACAGCCATTGTTTGAGCTGCCTCTGGCCGAAACGCCACTTCCCTTCCTGGTGCGGGAGACAATCCCTGCAACGCTTGATGTGGCTGAACCGTTGCTGCTCGGCGACCATTACCTCCAGTTGTTGCTGCAACGCGAAGGTCTGGCGCCTTTCAGTGACGCAGACCTGTCGGCGTCGGCTCACGAAATCCTTCGCCGCGATGCGTTGTTTCGACAGCCACGACCCCGCACCACGCCACCCGACACCCGTGGGTGGTCAATCAACGATGCAAGGTGGCCTTTCTGGCGCGCAGACCTTCGCGCCGGACAGGTCGCACCAGCGCAGGCAGCCGATCCCGGCTTTGAGCGTCTGAGGGCGTGGCTTCAGGCCTATGCTCGGGGCCTGGGTGACGCCGTGCGCCTCTATAGCCTGGAGCAGTTGCCTCGTGAGCCGGAGTGGTTCGTCACGCCATTGCGTCATCGCGGCCAGCGCCTTGGCGATCGGGATACAGCCGTTGCCGCTGCACTGGGAGTAGAGCCGGATCGCTTGCTGATCCTGGGGCAACTGACCGCTCAACAGGTGGGGAATGCGCCAAGAGTGTACGGACTGCTGCCCGAGCCCCTGAGCCACTATGCGGATATCCAAGTGTCGCCGAAGATGCTGGCGGAACGCGCCGGGCAGTCCATTCCGGCGCGGCAGCGCTTTGATCTGCACACCGAGCTGGGCGTGACTGCTATTGAGGCGATTCCCGGTCACGACCCCGCCGACTATGTGGTAAGTATCGAGCCCCGCAACATTCACCTGCTGCTCGAGGGTCGGGAAGTGGCCGTGTTGCCTATCACCGCGCAGCCTCCTGAAGACGCCGCGGCTGCCGAACCAGTGACACCTGCTCCGGCAGCTCCGGAGCCTGAGCCGGAACCGCCAGACGTCGCCGAAACCTTCGATGTACTGGGCATTCAGCTGGGTGATGACCTCGACGGCGCCATCCAGGCCATGGTCGATCGCATCGCCGATGCCGAAGTCACCGAAGGCAAGGCGGATGAGTCCTATCCCTGGTCCCCCTTCCGGCACTATGCGCTGATCCACGCACCGGACTGGTCGGAAGCCATTGCACTGTTTCACGCCCCGCCCGCCCAGGATCGCCGCGTGACTGCCGTCGCCCGTGTGGTGGAATTCGCACTCGATGCAGGTCCCATGGCCAGCCGGCTGTTTGCATCGATGGCCGAGCGCTACGGCGAAGGTGAGTCGCGCAGCGATGGATCAATGCGCTGGGTGGTGCCGCCCCGGGCACAGCCAGCCATACCGGAGGGGCTGACCGTAGATCAACAAGTCGCGCGTAACTCGGCTCTGGCCAATCGCTGCCACTGGCCGGTGGTCGAGGGTGACGTGGCCGGGCGGGCCTTTAGCCTGGGCAGTCGCTGGCAAGGCCTCAGGCACGACCGGCAGGCACTGCTGATCCATCAGCAGCCGGCACCACTGCGCATGGTGGGCCAACTCCAGGCACAGGTGCGTGACCGCGACCCGGAATTCGCGCCCTACGTGTGCAGCGAGGGGCTGACAAGCGCCGTCGCGACCGATGACAACGGCCGCGTCGTGTACTGGTTCACCCTGCTGGGTAACCCCGCCGCCGCGGCGATTGTCGCCGCGGAGAACCAGGCCGCCCTGGAGCGCGCAGAGCCGGCACTGGATCTGGATTTCTAGCTTGGGGCAACACGATAAGGTACGGGGCGCGAGGCACCGATAACCGATATATGAGGAGTTTCCAGTGAAAACGTTGGCTGGATTGTTTCGAGGATGGACTGTAACTGCCGCTCTAACGGCGTTTACTGTACCTGTCGCGTCGGCATCTTTGGCGCCGAACGAACTTTATCAGCTCCTCCGCAACCTGGCTGAATATGATGCTCAACAGGTCGCTTGCACGGGTGAGCGCGACGCCCGGCTTGTCGATGGCCTGGCAGCTCATGTGGAAAGGCTTGATGCATCGATGCTGGGGAGGTCGGGCCGCTGGCGCTTTCTGACAGGTGAACAGATGTCCCTCCCTAATGAGATTGCCGGCCACTATGAAGGACGATTCGCAATCGCTGTCGAGCGCATCGAGGCAAGGAAACAGAATTACGCGGCAAGCCGCCGAGGGGAGGATCCCTGTTCAGAACAGAGTCGGCAAACCGCTTTCAACAGTGCTGGCAGCCTCGCCCTGTTGATAGATCATCCGGTGTTCGTGGCGCACACGGCAGCCGGAAGCGACGATGAGGAGGGTGCGGAAGTTTCGCGGTCGCAAGCGAATGAGCAGGCCGATGTGTCTGCAATACCCGCCGATCTGGTACAGAACCCTTCCTTTGAAGACCTGCTGTTGCTGGAACTCGCTTCCAGTCCTGATTTCTACGAGAACCAGGCGCGTGCCGCAGCCTACGGAATCGAATCGGGCCTCTACGGGGCCGCCTCCGAGGCCTGCAGGGATCTCACGAACCAACTGCGCACCGGTGTCCGCCAGCCCGTTGCAGAGGAGTTGTTGGCAATTGCCGACCGGGGAGAAATCCGCTTGGTTGAGCTTCTGTCCCTGGTCAGGGCTGAAGCGCCACCCCCTGTGCAGGTCATTATCGTCGGCGATGCCGATTTCGGTGACTACGACTTTGCCTCAGGTAGCGTTCCGGTCAGTGCATCGTTGACCCGCAAGAGCGTGCTCGGACCCAGAGACCGGCAGCGCCATTACCCGATCACTGTCTCGCGCGGCCCGCAGAGGTTGCCGAATGAAGTCCCCGCACTGACTGGCGACAGCAGGTATCTGAAGGAAAATGGCCAGCTGATCGAGAATGGGCCATGTCAGGCGATCGTTACCTCGTTTCTCCAGACATTAGTCACATTGGATCCGCGGACCAGCACTGAGTACGATTGGGATCAACGCATCCCTTTGGCGCAGCCGCATGTTCTCAGCATCCAGGTCGCAGCACTCGATCGCATCGATATGCTCCCGATGTCGCCCGAAAGATTTCGTGCCTTGCGGGAAGCCGGACTGCGCTCCGTCCGAACAGCCAGTATCGTACGGGTCGACGTGCGTCCTGACGCCAATGCCATGCCGGGTGTGTTGCCGGGTACGGTGCTAAGGATCGATGTGTACGACCCCAAGACTGACGAGCTCCTGCATCAGGCCTCAAGTTTTTCTGATTGACCATGCCCCCACTGATAGGTGTAGAGCGACCGTAGCCACTGCAGCAGTTTTCTCCACAAAGAACCGGACCGTCCTGGAGCAGGCAAAGCTGCCGTTGGGGGGCATGTCAACCTCTATCCAACAACTCGGCGGTGAAATCTAGGCTGCATGCGCACTCATGACGACCACCGGATCGATCCCGTCCTCGAGTACATCGTTATCGGCGAGCACCTGGTCGGCGTTGCGCCCAGTCGCAGGATTGATCGAGACGGTCGCAGGCGGCCGCTGCGCAATGGGTGGATCCGAAACGAAACGCTCGGGTGCGTTCGCCAATAGGCATCCAGCGCCTCCCGCCGGACCCTGTGCACGTGATCGACGCGCTCGAGGTAGACGTCCGCCGGCGTGAACATGGCCAAGCCGCTGTGTGGAGCATCGACGTAGTAGTCCATGAAGCGCGCCATCCAGGCCCGTGCATCACGGCAGCTCTCGAACCGTCCCGGACAACTCGGCGCGTACTTCAGCGTCTTGAACTGCGCCTCGCTCATCGGGTTGTCGTTGCTCGCACGTGGCCGGGAGTGGGCGAGGTTCGGTTTCTTCAGGACCAACGTTCGGCGGCCCGCTTCGGCCCCGAGGGCAATGCGGTAGCGAATGGATGCCGCCGTCAGGCTGTCGAGGGTGTCGGCGCGCTCCAGGTCGAGCCAGGGCTGCTCGGGGTCGAGGATGAGCCACCCGTCATGGCTGAGCCGTTGAAGGAGGCGTCGAATCAGGCGATCCAGCAAGCGTTCGAGGCGTTGCCGGTTCGGCGCGGGGACGCGATGGAAGCGCGCCCTGCCGTGCTCCCAGGTGTAGACACCGTCGAGCACCAGCATGCGCAGGTGATCGAGCCTCGCAGGCATTCGCGGCTAGGAAAAATAACAGGTCCTTTTCCTGCCGACCTCGAGCATGCCCAGCGGTTCAGCAACGGTCCACGACGCGTCCCTCCGATCCACAGCAATCGGCAGGGGAAGAATCCCACGGA
>SKUB01000368.1 GCA_007122315.1 Pseudomonadales bacterium
GAAGCTGAAGGCGCCCGCGTGGCGTTCGCCCATCGGCCCTGTCAGCACACCGGTGAGATTGCTGGTCCCGATATCCAGCGGCAGGGGTGGCCCTGCTCCCTCCGACAGCGCCAGGCTGGTGAGCGAGAGATCCGTGATCGCGCCATTCAGGAAGCCCTCGAACTGGGCGCTCCAGTTCACCGAATCCCCCTCGCTGGGGTAGGAGGCGAACAGGAATCCCTCGGTGATGCTTCCCGACGCGAAGTCGAGGTCGAAGCTGACGCTGAAATCGTCGATATCAAACCGGCCTCCGGCGAAGTCACCTCCGCCCTCGCCCCGGAACGCCGCCGGGCCACCGAAGGTCACCACTCCCGAACGCGGCAGGCTGGCCACCGGAGTCGCTGTGACGTTGGCAAAAAACACGGCCGGGCCGATTTCGGTCCCGATGGTCGGGTCGAAGAAGTTGGTCTGGATGCGCGGTCCACCGAAGCCCTGATTCCAGCGCCCCCAGCTCACTTCGAAGCCAGGCAGCGGGTCGCCGTCCGGCGGCAGGATGTTCTGGTCACCGATCATGATGGAAATCGGCGCGCCGTTGCGACGCAGGACGAAGTCGAAGGACTGGACGAAGAACTCGGCGCGACGGGTGTCCGCGATCTGCAGACCGGTGTCTTCATCGAAGGTGGCCAGTGCATTGGCGGCGAGAACGAACTCACCATCGTCGGAACGGAAGCCACCACGTCCCAGCAGCAGGCCGCGCCCGGGCGTGCTCTCGTCCGGGGCGCTGAACGCCGCCATGCCGAAACCGAGCAGCGGCGTATCGTTCACCACCCGGCCCCAGGCCGCGACGTCGAACTCATCGAGGCGGTTCTCCTGGCGATTGCCCACTTCCACGATTCCGGCAGCGATGGCCGGCTCACCCACGAAACCCGCACCCGGATCCGGATCGGTCGCGCGCAGGTGGTAAGCCATATTCAGGTTGAGCGTGAAGGGCCCTTCATCGGCACCGGTGAAGAAGCCCTCCAGGCGACTGGCATCCAGATCCAGCGGGTCGCGCTCGCGGTAGACGCCATCGACGAGCGTGAACGCCACGAAGGGATTGCCCGCGGCGGCGCCGAGGCTGCCGGTGAAGAACACCTCCCAGCCGGTCACGTTCTCGAATTGCGTCTGAGTGTCATCGATCACGAATAGGTGCCCGGAATGGATCGCTCCCGTAGCCAAATCCAGATTGAAGGAGATCGATCGCACACTTGGCGTTCCGGGAATGTTGGACAGGGCAGCTCCGGGTGAGGCGAGTCGTCCGAACGTCGTCAGACCCGTTCCCTGCAGGTCTGCGAGATCCGATGGCACACCCGCCAGGAAATGGAAAAGACCGCCAAGAAAGTCGCCGAACAGATCGCCGGTCTGCGCATCGACGATGAAGGCATTGGCACCGGTCCAGCGAATGCCGACAGCATCGTCGAAAGTGTTAGTCACCACGGCTGATGATTCGCCGCGGCGAATGAGGAAGCTGGGCAGCGGGGCGAAGAAGTTCTCATCCGTGATGGGTAGCGGCTCACCGTTTGCGTCGAGATAGAGCCCCAATACCGCTTCGAATTGATCGAGTTCCGTCACGCGGCCGCGGTAGCTCGTCCCACCGGGAAACACGTCGGCACCGACGAACACCAAACCGTCACCGAACAACGCCGCCTCGAGATCGGTGAGCGACAGGTCCAGGGGCGCGAGCAACGCCGAGCCGATGGCGAGCAGGGGCAGCGGACCGTCGTCGAGACCGTTGTCGCCCTGAGTCTGCACGTGAAACGCCGCGGCAAAGGCCTCCCCCTGCGCACCGGTGAAAAACCCACCGATGCTGCTGCGCTCGAGATCCAGCGGATCGTTCACGAACGGCGAGGACAACGCGAAAGAGCCGGACGTGACGTTCAAGTCGACGAACGCATCCGCTGCGCTGAGCTGACCCTCGAAGTTGACGAGCAGCTGCCCCGGTCGAATCTGACCGCTGTCGAAGTCTTCCGCGTCGAAGAACGCGCGCAGACGTCCCAACGAGATCTGGCCATCCGCGAAATCGATCAGGAACCTCATCTCCACGTCTTCGAGCAGAGCCGGAACCAGGAATCCGCCGGCATCGATGAACACGCCGTCAACGAACTCCGCCAAGTCATAGCGGGCGCTGCCGAGCAGATTCGCGCGCGGCGCAGGGGTGCCCACCAGCGTGAACAGCCCCTCGCCGAGATCGAACACCGGAGCACCCGTGATCACGTCGAACGCCCGCAGTGAATCCTCGTCGGCAGCCCACACGAACGCACTCACGGATTCGGCGCCAGGAACGTCGAAGCTGCTGACGAAGAAGTCGACCTCCGCGTCCTCACGGCGGATGACCCATGACGGCGGTAGTTCGAGCAACTCTGCCATGCCCGGCCCGATGATCGCGCCTTCGCCATCGACGCCGAGTCCGAGCAATGCGTCGAGCCCGGCGCTGGGGCGCGGATCGCTGGCGACGCCGGCGTAGAGCGTGGAATCCGCACCGAACTCGTCGAAGCAGCAGCTCGCCCCGATGAAGGCGAATCCCTGGGACAGGCTTGCCAGTTCTTCGGGTGTGAGTCCCTCGATGGGATCGACGATGACCTGGGGTGAAGCCTCGAGCAGAATGAGACCGAACACATCCGCATCGCTGCGCGAGGGCACCCGGAAATCGAAGGCGAGCTGCAGGAACGCGCCCGCGTCGCCGGTGAAGAATCCGGCCACGCTGCCTTCCGCCGGGACGCTGGTTTCCGTGGCGAAGTCGAAGAGGTCGAAGACACCGAACAGGATGTTCTCGAGCACACCACCGTTCACGTCAGCGCCGAACTCCGCCAGCAGGCTCAGCTCCTCGGCCGAGTCCGCACCCAGAATGAGGTCGATGAGCCCAGCGAAAGTCGCAGCCCCCACATCGAGGACACCGGTAGCGGTGAGATCGGCGAGCGGGAGGTTCGAGAAGACGTTGAACTCGGTCTGCTCGTAGATGAATAAACCCTGCAGCTCGGCGATGTCGGTGGGCGAACCCAGCGCGAAGACCACTTCCCGGTTCAGCTGCAGGGATCGCGACGCATCCGTCTGATCCAGGAACAGCGTCACCGGAATGTCGAAGGTGCCCCAGACGAGTCCGTCTACCCCGCCTACGTCCTCCTGCAGCGTGAACGTACCGCTACTCGGCAGCACGAACAGGTCCGCCTGTTCCAGCACATCGCTGCGCTCGCTGGTGGCGATACCCGCACCCAAGCCCTGCTGGCCGCCGCGCAAGGCCAGCAGAGGCGAGTTCGACGTGGCGATGCCTCCCTGCAGTTCCACCGCACCGGATTGCACGTTGCCGTCGGCATCGACGCTTGCGGTGGGAACGCCGAGAGCAAGCGCGATGCGGTCATCGGCAAGCAGGGCCTCGATCTGCTCCGGAGTCAGCAGCGCCACCACAGGGTCCGGATCCGTGATGGGGTCCGTGATGGGCTCACTGATGGGTTCGGTGGTCGGGGGCGTGCCGGTACCGGTCTGGGCCGGCGCAACGATACCCGTCGCCTCGGGGTCACTGGTCACGTCGAGCAGACTGTCACCTCCGCCGGTTTCGATCCCGGCGGTGGACTCGGTGATACCGGAGCCTGCTGCCACCGTGGACTGCGCGGCGTCTCCCGCACCGGAATCGTCCGCCTCCTCGTCGCCGGTCTCGTCGAGATCCGGTGACGCAGCGAACTGATCCGGTGGTTCGAGCAGGAACTCGATGGTCCCGTCAGGATTGACCTGCAGGAAATTGAAACTCTCGCCCGCACCGATGCGGCCGATGACGCCGGTACTGCTTTCCACTTCGACGCCACCCTGGGTCGCGCCGACGAGCAGGGCACCGCCGGGTTCCTGATGGGCGTCGAAGACTGTGCCGCGGATACCAATCACCGCAACCGGCGTCTGGACGCGGTATCCGGCGCGATTGCGCTCCGCAATGCGCCCGGTCTGGGCACGGAATCCGCCTCGGGGCAGACTGACCTGCTGCGCGCTGGCCGCGGGGCTTGCGGCATCGTCGCGATAGCGGTCCAGCGCCAGCTCGGAGTCGGGCCGGACCGACAGGATACCTCGGTCGGTGAAACGGACCTGGGCTCGGCCGCGGGGTCCGGAGCGCAGGGTGTCGCCTTCGAAGACGCTGTCACCTCGCTGCAGGCGGCGGATGTCACCGTCCGCCGCAACAGCTTCCACGACGCCGATGACCGCGGTAACCCGGCCAGCAGGCGCCTGCTGGGCCCAGGCCGCAGCAGCGAGCAGCAGGCAGGCAAGTGCCAGCAGCATGACCAAGTGGAATGGGGAGAACGCACGGACAGAACTCGACTGCGACACGGCAAGGCACCTCCTCAAAGATCCCAAGCCGGTCGCGCTCCGATGCGTTTCAGCGCTTCGTCACTGCAGTGCAGCCGGCCACTTTGTCACCCCGCCGCCGATGCGACGGGATTCGTTCAAAACCCGAAACGCATCCCGAACTCGATCAGCCAGCGGTCGTAGTCGAACACCGGCAGGTTGCTGTCCACGTCCGTGTAACCCGTCTCGACGTGGAAATGGAAGGACTCACTCACCTGCAGTGACGTCCCCAGCGTCGCAGTCAGCGTCGTGTCCTTGCGCTTCCGTGCGAACACAGGATGCGTGTCCCGGTGCTCCGCCCGCTGCACACCGGCGCGCAGGTAAGGGCCCCAGCGGCCCGCATCGAACTGGGCGCCATAAAACGCACCGACGAAGTCGCGAC
>SKUB01000245.1 GCA_007122315.1 Pseudomonadales bacterium
ACCGCGATCTTCGGCGACATGCTGCCGCCGGAGCTCGATGCGGAGTCGGCGCCGAGCGTGACGGCCTCGTCTGCATCGCGGATCACCGAGGAAGCGGAGGGCGCGCTCATTACGCTCGGCTACAAGCCCACCGAAGCGGCCCGCGCCATCAATGCCGCTTACGAAGACGGCCTCTCCACCGAGGAAGTCATCCGCCGCGCCCTGCGCAGCATGGTCAGCGGCTGACGCTGCATTCAAGGGCAGTCGGCGATCGCGACGCCGGCCTGCGGCCGACGTTTGCTCCCACTGGCTTGGCGCAAGATCCAAGCAAAACGCAGTGGGCGCGATTTGTCAGGAACAAATCGCATCGCACGAAGTGCGCCCCGGAAGGGGTGCGCGCCAGGGATGGCGCGCAATAGCACACGTCCGCGCAGCGGGCGTGGCGATGGGCGTGATGCGGCGAAACGCCTGGATTCAAGCGCAGTCTTCGATCGCGACGCCGGGCTTCGCCCGACGTTTGCTCCCACTGGCGTATCGCCAGATCCGGGGGCAGCACGCTTCCGTGCAGCGGACCGTTGTGTGCGGGGGAAGGCATAGCGATGTGACGCGAGTTTGGCGCGGCGCGCAGCGCTTGCGTATGATCCGCCCGGAATCCCGCCCTCCCAGCCGGCCCTGTCCAGCATGATCGAAAGCGACCGGATCGTGACCGCCGCAGCCTCGCCGCAGGACGCCGCCTTCGACCGGGCGCTGCGCCCGCTGCGCCTAGCCGAGTACATCGGCCAGCCCGCCGTCCGCGAGCAGATGGAAATCTTCATCCAGGCCGCCCGCCAGCGCAGCGAGCCGCTGGACCACACCCTGATCTTCGGCCCGCCCGGCCTCGGCAAGACCACGCTGGCCCACATCATCGCCAACGAGATGGGCGTGCCCCTGAAGTCCACCTCCGGCCCGGTCCTCGAACGCCCCGGCGACCTCGCCGCGCTGCTGACGAATTTAGAGCCCGGTGAGGTGCTGTTCGTCGACGAGATCCACCGCCTGTCCCCGGTGGTCGAGGAGATCCTCTATCCCGCCATGGAGGACTACCAGCTCGACCTGGTCATCGGCGAAGGCCCCGCCGCCCGCTCCATCAAGCTCGACCTGCCAGCCTTCACCCTGGTCGGCGCCACCACCCGGGCCGGCCTGCTCACCTCGCCGTTGCGCGACCGCTTCGGCATCGTGCAACGTCTGGAGTTCTACGCGGTCGAAGACCTGACCCGCATCGTCGAGCGCTCCGCCGAAAAACTCGGCATCGTCGCCGACCGCGACGGCGCCATGGAGATCGCCCGCCGCGCCCGTGGCACCCCGCGCATCGCCAACCGGCTCCTGCGCCGGTCCCGCGACTATGCGGAAGTGAAGGGGGATGGCCGCATCGACCAGACCGTGGCCAATGCAGCGCTGGATATGCTCAAAGTGGACGGCGACGGTCTCGACGCCATGGACCGCCGCCTGCTGCTGACCATGATCGACAAGTTCGACGGCGGCCCGGTGGGCATCGACAGCCTGGCCGCGGCCATCAGCGAGGAGCGGGGCACCATCGAAGACGTCATCGAGCCGTACCTGATTCAGCAGGGTTTCGTCGCGCGTACGCCCCGCGGTCGCCTCGCCACCCGGCTGGCCTGGCAGCACTTCGGCCTGCGCCCGCCAGCCGCTGCGGCACAGCATGAAATCGATCTGAATGCCGATCATTCCTGACGGTCAACCAAGCACGCGCCGGTACTCGCCGGTGCGCACAACGGGAGCGTGTGCATGACGGAAAGCCTGTCGGTCTGGGTGCTGATCATGGAGGCCTCGCCGCTGGTGCAGGCGGTGATGGCCCTTCTGGTGCTGGCCTCCGTCGCGTCCTGGGTGGTGATCTTCCAGCGTCTGTTGCTGCTGCGCGGCGCCCGCAATCAGTTCGAAGCGTTCGAAAACGACTTCTGGTCCGGTACCGACCTGCGCGAGGTCTACCGCGAAATCACCACCCGCGAGAACGAACGCATCGATCCCGGCGAGCAGGTCTTCGTCGCCGGCTTCCGCGAGTTCACCCGCCTCTCCAAAGGGCGCGCGAGCGAGTCGGAGATGGTCATGCAGGGCGTCCAGCGCGCCATGCGCGTCGCCCTCGTCCGCGAAGAGGAGCGCCTCGCCCGGCACCTGCCGCTGCTGGCCACCGTGGGCTCCACCAGCCCCTACGTCGGCCTGTTCGGAACCGTCTGGGGGATCATGAATTCCTTCCGTCAGCTTGCTACCGTAAGTCAGGCGACGCTGGCTGCCGTGGCCCCCGGCATTTCCGAGGCGTTGATCGCCACCGCCATGGGCCTGTTCGCGGCCATTCCCGCCGTCATCGCCTACAACCGCTTCGCGGCCGAGGTGGACGTGCTCATGAACCGCTACGACAGCTTCGCGGAAGAATTCTCCAGCATCCTCCATCGGTCCCTGGTGTCGGGAGGTGACCGGGAGTGATTCGTCCCCGCAGCAATCGCCGGCGGCCCATGTCCGAGATCAACGTGGTGCCCTACATCGACGTGATGCTGGTGCTGCTGGTGATCTTCATGGCCACCGCGCCGATGCTGATGCAGGGCGTCGAGATTGCCCTGCCGCAGGCGGACAGCGAGCCGCTGCCCGATGCCCAACGGGAAGATCCCATGATCGTCTCGGTCCGCGCCGACGGCTCCATCTGGGTCAACTTCGGCGCACCCGAAGCGGAAGGTGACCCGGCCTCAGGCACCCGCGTCTCCCCCGGCGCCCTCACCGAGCAGGCCACCCAGATCGTGCGCACCCGGCCGGACCTGCCCGTGTTCGTGCGCGCCGACACCGCGCTCGCCTACGGCCGCGTGATCGAGGTCATGAGCATTCTGCAGCGGGCCGGCGTGGCCAACGTCGGCCTGGTCACGGATCCGGTCGATCTTTCGAGGCTCACCGAGTGAAAGCCCTGGCCGTCTCCCTGCCGCGCTTCGAGTGGGTCTACCACGGCGTCCCGTTCCTGCTCGCGCTGCTGGTGCACATGCTGGCGGCGCTGGCGCTGATGGACGGTTGGGGCAACGTGCGGGAGCCCGAGCGCATCCTGTTTCGCGAATCCGTCTCCGCCACCCTGATCGAGATCGAGGCGGCGGTTCCCGAACCCGCGCCCGTGACGCGCCCGCCGCCGCGGCAGGAGCCACCCGCACAACGGCAGCCGGCCCCGCAGGCACCGCTGCCCACGGAAGTGGCCCCGGCCCGCCCGGATCCCACCCCGCCGCGCATCGCCACGCCGGAACCGGCCCCCGCGCCGGAACCGCGGCCGGACACCCGCTGGCAGGAGGAACTGGCCGAGACGTTTTCCCGCGCCGTGGACGCCGAAGCCGATCGGCTCGCGACGCGGCAAGCAGACGCGGCCACGGCAAGCTATATTGGCGCCATCATCCGCCAGATCGAGCGCCAGTGGTCACGGCCACCGAGCGCGCGCCGCGGCATGCAGACCGAACTGCTGATCAATCTCGTCCCCACCGGGGAACTGGTGAACATCACCACGGTCCGTTCCAGTGGCAACGAGGCGTTCGATCGTTCCGCGGAGCTGGCCGTGCGTCAGGCCGCACCGTTCCGCGTCCCGGAGGACTCGGCCCTGTTCGAACAACGCTTCCGGCAGCTGCGTCTGCTGTTCACTCCAGAGGATCTTCGAAACCGATGAACCGTTCCCGCGTACTGCCCGGATTGCTGTTCCTGGCGCTGCTGGCATTCGCCGGCACCGCGCGAGCGGCCGAGCTCACCATCGAGATCACCCAGGGCGTGGACGATCCCGTGCCCATGGCCGTGGTGCCCTTCGGCTGGACCGAAGTCGATTCGCCACCGGAGAACATCGCCGACATCGTCCGCTTCGATCTCGCCCGCAGCGGCCAGTTCGCCATGACGGCGCCGGTGGACATGCTCAGCCTGCCGTCCCGGGAGCAGGACGTCTTCTACCGCGACTGGCGCATCCAGAACGTGTCCTACGTGCTCATCGGTCGCGTCGAGCGGACCGGCGACCGTTTCCGCGTCCACTACGCCCTGTTCGACGTCTTCCGCGAGCGGCGCCTGCTCAACGGCACCCGCGAGGGTCCGGCGTCCCGTCTGCGCGATATGGCCCACGAGATCTCGGACGTGGTGTTCGAGGAACTCACCGGCATGCGCGGCGCGTTCAACACCAAGCTGCTCTACGTGGTGGCCCAGAACATCGCCACCCCGAACGAAGTCTTCCGCCTCGAGATGGCCGACGCCGACGGCGCCCGGCCCATGACGCTGCTGCGCTCCAGCGAGCCCATCCTGTCCGCGGACTGGGCCCCGGACGGGCGCTCGGTGGTCTACGTCTCCTTCGAGACCGGCAAGCCCGCGATCTACATCCAGGAGATCGCCACCGGTGAGCGCGAGATGATCACCGACTTCGAGGGCTTGAACGGCGCCCCGGCCCTGTCGCCGGATGGGCGCCAGGTGGCCATGGTGCTGTCCATGGGCGGCCAGCCGGACATCTACCTGCTCGATCTCGACACCCGCCGCCTGCGCCAGGTCACGCGCCACTTCTCCATCGACACGGAGCCGAGCTGGACCCAGGACGGCCGCGCCCTGGTGTTCACCTCCAACCGGGGCGGGCAGCCGCAGATCTATCGCGTCGAGCTCGCCAGCGGCCAGATCGAACGGCTCACGTTCGAGGGGGACTACAACGCCCGCGCCCGCATGCTGCAGGATGGCCGCAACATGGTGTTCGTCCA
>SKUB01000269.1 GCA_007122315.1 Pseudomonadales bacterium
ATTCGAGATCATCCTGCAGATCCAGGAGCCGCGAGATCAAATCCTCCACTGCGCGCCGTTCCCGCTCCATACGGCTCTGCTGATAGGGCGCCACCGGGTCGCCGTTCTCATCCTCGGCCTGCTGCACGGGGCCAGTTTCGCGCCTGCGCTCGCGGGCGCTCGGAGCGGGGCTTTCGGCGCCTGTGGCGATGCGTTCGAGGTCGGGTCGCAGGGCACCGGGGAGCACGACGAGCAGACCACCGATGAGCAGGCCAAGCAGCAGCACCGCGCTCCAGGTGAGGAGGCGCCGGCGGCCATCGGACGCGACCGGAGTCGACTCGGCGTCGCGGGTGAGGGCGACCTCCGCCGGTGCGATGGTATCGAAGTCGTCCTGGGGGTTGTCGGTCTTGCGATCAGTCATGGCGATGTCGGCGACGCTGCAGTCAGGTCCGGCAGGGGGCGCAGCTTACAATGGCTGCGCAGTCCTTGCCTCGCAGGGTCAGGACGGGTTGGACCCGCCCGTGAACCATCCGTTCAGCCGTCCCCGGCCACCGGCAGCCCCACGTCGGAACGATAGAGCTCTTCGAGGATCTCCTTCCACTGGTCGTACTGACTGTCGACCGTACCGGTCAGGGTAATCGTCCGATCATCGAGCTCGATGACGCTGGGCGTGATTTCCTGCTCCAGGGAGTTGGCGAGCTCGTTCAGGGTCAGGGCGTGAAGTTCCGCTTCCTGACGCCGTGCAAGTCCGTCACGCACCATGTAGGCGCCCCCCATGATGCCGAGATGTCCAGCGGCCCGGCCGTAAGGGCTGTCACTCTGACTGGCCGCATAGATGCCCCCGGCCACCGCCAGGGCGCCCAGGATGGTGCGGTTGCGTGCCGACTCGCGCATCTCCCGAAGCGCCACCGCCTCACGATAGGTGTGACGACGATACTCGGTGTACGGGGTGTCCATCTCTTCGACGAACTGGCCGTAGTGGGCATCGAGGGTGTCGATGAACAGGTGTTCCCGATCCCGGACACGGCCGATCCGGGACATCATGGGATCATTCTCTGCGGGCAGTCGCACCAACTCGAAGCGGCCATTGCGGCGCTGCTCCAGATACCCGTCGAATGCATCCGGTGCGAACTCGCGTGCGAAGCGCATGCGGCCGATCTCCCGGGTCTGCGCAATCTCGGTGGCGCTCAAGCGTTCCCGGTACGCCAGCATGTCGTTGGCGATCTCATTGTAGAGCTGCTGGAACGGATCGAGCCCTGCCGGCGCGGCCTCGTCGTAGGCGTAGCGGCTGGCCTGGTAGCTGTATTCGCGCTTGAACCAGCGCCGGCCGCTGGCGTCGGCGACTTCGACTTCCAGCCTGAGGGTTTCACCATTCGATTCCAGCAGCTTGCCGTCCACGGTCACGTCCACTGCATGGGTGTGCCGCGGCACCACGCGCACGGCACCCCAGTTGCCGGTGGACTCCAGCGTGTCCTTGAGCAGGAACGGCATGAAGCGCGCCTCCGCCCGCCGCACTTCCGGGAGGATGCCGTCACGTTCCCGGTCACGCCATTCATCGGGGACATTGGGATCGAACAGCTGGATACCGACGTCTAGGAGCAGTGCTTCCGGGATGGGTTCGCTGGCCTGACGGGGCGGGGTCGTGTCCACCCGCTTCACGGTCTGGGACACGCAGCCGCCGAGCAGCCCGGCCACGAGCAGCAAGCCGAGAATGCGTGCGCCGAGCGCGCGCGGGAACAAGTCGTGCTGCCGTACTTTCATCGCTGCCACTCCTGCATGCTGTTCAGCGTCGGCCTGCCACGTAACGTCGATATTCATCCCAGAGCTTTTCTCGAAGCTCCGGATCCGTCTCGGCCATGGCGGCTTCTCGCAACTGCCGTGCCACGACGTCGTCGTTGGCGCCGTCACCTACATCCTCCGGAACGGGGAGAACCTCACCGCCGCCTACGGAGCCTCTGCTGGTTCCGCTGCCGGACTGTCCATCAGGCTGCTCCTGGCTGCTGGGAGCTGGAGGCGGAGGCACGGGACGGCGCCCGGCAGCATCTCGGCCGCCGCGGCGATCCGCCTCGCCTGCGCCTTCGCCGTCGCTGCGTCCGGCGGCCTCGATGGTCCCCGGAGCGTTTCCGCGCCGGGCGAGGATGGTGGCGCGTTCATCCAGTATGCGGCCATCGAAGTCGCCCATGGCGTCGGCGAGGACCCGTTCGAGCTCCGCGTGGCGCTCGGCAGCAGTCTGGCTGCCACCGCCGCCGCCTCCGGCCGCGTCCTCCGTGCCGGGGGCGTCGCCATAGGTTTCTTCGGAGGTGGGGGCTCGGCCACTACCTGAAGCGCCTGGCTGGTGCCAGGGGCCGGCTGCTTCGTCGCCACCATTGTCGCCGCCGGCAGCGACATCGCCGCCAGCTTCAACGCCTTCGGCAGCAGCCTCATGGCTTTGCCTGGATGAACCACCGCCGGCAATCATGTCGTCGAGGTCCCCGGACACCAGGTCGTCGAGGTCATCCTGCATACCGCCGTCGCCTCCGCCCTGCCGGCTGCCCGCGGGGGCTTCCATGCCGCCCTCGGCACCGTCTCCATCGCTGGGCGCGTCACTGCTGCGGCTGCGGGCGGCAGAGCGTCGGAACACCTCCACGGCCTGGGCGAGCACGCCGTCGTCGTCCACTGCCGAGTCTGATCCGGCTGTCCCGGAACCCGCGCTGCCGTCGGCGTCGCCTCCGGCATCACCGTCACCGTCGCCGGCGGGGGGCTGGCCACCTGGTGTGGACGCCGTCGGCTGCGAAGGCTGCCCGGCAGCCTGTTCTGATCCGGCCTGCTGCTCTGCCCCTGGGGGCTGCTGCTGACCGGACTGCTGCGGTGATGGTTGTCCCGCAGACGGCGAAGACGGGCTCGGCGAAGAGGGGCTCGGCGGCTGACTCGAAGGCGGGGACGGACTCGACGGCGAGGGCGCACTGGGCGGGCTCGGCGGCATCGGGCTCGACGGACCGGACTGGCTCGGACTCTGGCAACCGGCGAAGCTCAGGGCACCCAACAGCAGGAGCGCGGCCTGAAGAGTTCGTGGGCTGGTGGACATGGGCACCTCCTTAACACGCCGAGCCTGCCAGAAGGCAATGAATGACCCCTGAACGCCGGCGTCCATGTCTTTGGACTCGCTTGCGAACGTAAGTTTCCTGGCCCGGGAGCGCGGCTCAACCATCGTCGCTGCGAGCGGTCTCCTGGCGCGGCTCGGTGTAATAAACGAATCGGTGACGATACTGCATACCCTCGGTGGCAGCGGGTTGATCGTCCACGAATCGTGGCCGGAACCGGGCTGCACGCACAGAGCGCCGCAGGCGGAAGTCGAGCAGCCCTTCCGGTTTCGCGTCGGTGATGTCGAGGTTCCGGAGCCGGCCGCGATCGGTGACGTCGTACACCATGTCCACGAACCCTTCGTGGCTGCGGATACCCTCGGTCCACGGTGGCGGATTCGGCGCTGGTGGTATCGGGAAAACCAGAGCTGCCGGCTCTCCGAACAGCGCTTCTACCTGCTCCTCGGGTGCGCCGGAACTGCGCAGCAGCTCACGTGCCTGGCCATAGGTGGCCATGGCCTGATTCCATTTGTCGAACAGGAGGTACCAGTCTCCAAGCTCGACCAGCGCTTCCACCTGTTCGTCGATTTCGACATCCGGGTGTTCGAGCTGCAATCTGACGCTGCGGACCAGTGCCCGCTCGCCGACGCCGTAGGGATTCAGCGCGTGGCGCTGGGGCATGTGCAGGTCACGATCGGGAGGTGGACCTCCGGAAGTGATCCGGAACGAGGGCTCCTCACGACGCGCCGCCGCAGCCGGCGGATAGCGCTCCATGCGGTAGGTCTTCGCAAGTCGCTGCAGCGGCTCGACCAGCCGGATATCATCGTCGCCGTAGTGCTTCTCGATGATGTCGACCGCCCGTTCGTAAAGCCCACGCGCGCTCAGGATCGCCCCGGTCCGCTGGTACCACTCCGCCATCCGGTAGAGCGCCGGCAGAATCTCCGGCGAGTTGTCGCCAAGCTCTCGCTGGCGCACGTAGTACGAATACTCCTGCAACTGAGTGGCTTCCTGCCACTCGCTGCGCAGGGCATGGATTTCCGTGATGCGATCGAGGTAGGTCAGCTGGCTCGAATCGTGCAGACCCTGGTTCATGCGGTTGACGTACACCGCCTGGCCATAGTGCTCGAGGGCTTCCTGGTAGTCCTCGAGACCACGATAGCTCGCGCCGAGGCCGGCAAGGGCGGTCACGTTGCGCTGGTCCCAGCGGCCATGACGCTCGCGCACCAGATCGAGGGCCTGCTCCCAGGCGCTCAGCGCCTCCCGGTATTCCCCGGTTTCCTGCTTGATCCGGGCGAGTGCGAACAGGGCATCGATACTGTTACCGCTGCTGCGAGCGTCTCCGAACAGATCCAGCGCGTAACGATCGGGCTCCTCGGTTTCTGGTTCCATCTGTTCGCCGCTGGCGATGCCTTCCGGGCCGGCTACGGGAGCGTAGGGTCCCGCTCCCGGTGGCTGGGAAGGATCAGCCGCATCACTGCTCGCGGCCAGGGTCGCTGGCAGCAGCATGCCTTGCGCAAGCATAAGTACCAGGGCGGGGCGAATCTGATGGCGTATCATCGGGCACTCCGGGAGAACCTGCTGGACTCCAACCCGTTATCGATTCCAGGCGCAGTCCGGGTGATGAGCAACCCGGTGGCCTCCGGGTGCAAACCCGTTCCACCCCATTGAC
>SKUB01000149.1 GCA_007122315.1 Pseudomonadales bacterium
CCATGTCAGGTCCCCGATGATCCGGCCCCCGCCGGTAGTGACCATTTTCGCATGCGACGGGTGCCGTGCGGCAGTGCCCGTAACCTGCGCCTGCTGCCGAGGCGCAGGGCATCGCCGCAGGCGCGGCTCCGTTCGTCGCAGGCGGCCTTGACGCTGCACAGGCCGCTTGCTCAAGTGCGTGACTTCCGGAGGAGGAGGACACCATGACCCGCGCTCGCTTAGACGCCTGCCTGGCGCTCGTGGCTGCAAGCTTTGCCGTTCCTGCAGCCGCGGAATGGTCCCACTATGGCGCCGACGCCGGCGGCAGCCGCCATGTGGAAGCAAGCATCATCACGCCTGAGAACGTGCAGCGGCTGACGCAGGCGTGGACCTTCTCCACCAGCGATCTGGGCGGACGTCCGGAAGCGATTCGCCGCAGCGCGTTCCAAGCCACGCCTATCCTCGCGGGCGACGCCCTCGTCTTTTGCACGCCGTTCAACGAGATCATCGCGCTGGACCCGGTCAGCGGCGAGGAGCGCTGGCGCTTCGATCCCGCCATCGCCACCGACCACCATCCCGCGAACCAGTTCGTCTGCCGCGGCGTCACCCAGTGGCGGGACCCGGACGCGACACCGGGAGCGGCCTGCGCCCACCGCATCTTCACCGGCACCAACGATGCACGTCTGATCGCGGTGGATGCCGGCACGGGGCGACCCTGCGCCGACTTCGGCGACGCCGGCGAGGTCGCCATCGACCCCGGCATGGCGCTGTTGTGGCCCGGCGAGTTCCAGATCACCTCGCCGCCACTGCTGGCGGCGGGCAACGTGCTGGTCGGTTCCGCCATCAGCGACAACCAGCGCGTCGATGCGCCGAAAGGGACGGTGCGGGCATACGACGCACGCACCGGCAGCCTGAGCTGGACCTTCGATCCGGTGACCCGGGGTGCGGCGGATTTTCCCGACGACTGGCCGCCGGGTGCCGCAGAACAGGCCGGTCACGCCAATGTCTGGGCACCCATGGCGGCGGATGCCGCGCGGAACATGGTGTTCCTGCCCACCTCCTCGCCCAGTCCGGATTTCTACGGCGGGCTGCGCAAGGGCGACAACCGTTATGCCAACTCGGTGGTGGCCCTCGACGCCAGCGACGGCAGCGTGCGCTGGCACTTCCAGATCGTCCATCACGATCTCTGGGACTACGACGTACCGGCCCAGCCGAACCTGGTGACGCTGCAGCACGAAGGTCGATCGGTGGACGCCGTGGTGCAGGTGACGAAGCAGGGCTTCGTGTTCGTCCTCGACCGCGACACGGGCGAGCCGCTGTTCCCGGTGGAGGAGCGCCCCGTTCCGGCCAGCGACGTGCAGGGCGAGCACGCCTCACCCACCCAGCCGTTTCCGGTCCGCCCCCCGCCGCTGGTGCCGCAGAATCTGCAACCGGAGGATGCCTGGGGACTGACGTTCTGGGATCGCCGCGCCTGTCGCCAGCGCATCGCCGCGCTGCGCTCCGAGGGCCTCTACACGCCACCGTCGAAGCGGGGCACGGTCGTGTATCCGTTCACCGGTGGCGGCGCCAACTGGGGCGGTGCGGCATTCGATCCCGCCACCCGCACCCTGTTCGTGAACACGAGCCGCATCGCGCACGTGATCACGTTGCTTCCCAAGGCCGAGTTCGCGGACGCGAGAGCGGCCGAGCCGGACGTGGAGATTTCGCCCCAAACCGGCGCCCCCTACGCGATGAAGCGGGACATGCTGATGTCGCCGCTGGGCCTGCCCTGCTCACCGCCACCCTGGGGCATGCTCACCGCGGTGGACCTGGACAGCGGCACGTTCCGCTGGGAGTCCGTGCTCGGCACCGTCAGGGACATTGCGCCGCTGCCGCTGCCGATCCGCTGGGGCACCCCGAATCTTGGCGGCCCCATGGTCACCGCCGGCGGCCTCGTCTTCATCGGCGCAGCCATGGACGACTACCTGCGCGCCTTCGACGCCCGCACGGGCGAGGAACTGTGGAAAGGCCGCTTGCCGGCAGGTGGACAGGCGACGCCGATGAGCTACGTCCGCGACGGACGGCAGTTCGTGGTGATTGCGGCCGGCGGCCACGCCCGCGCGGGGACGACCATCGGCGATACGCTGGTGGCATTCGCGCTGCCGGAGTGAGCCGGTCCTCCCCTATGCCCTTGGATCCATGCGGGGCGGCAACGCACAACGCAAAGGTTGTTCGGTGCCGCGCAGCGGCATCCGAACGAACCGTTTGTTATGTGCGGACCTGCCAGGCGGCCGGGGAGCGGCTAGCGTGCATGACGGCCACAACAGAGACTGACTCAGGCTCCACCCGGAAGTAGACCGCGAAGGGAAAGCGTCGAAGGAGTGCACGCCGAAAGCCGCGGTAGACGTCGACAAAGGCCAACGGGTTAGCCTCGATTCTCCTGAACGCCGCACCAGCTTCATCAAGAAACTCGCCGCCCAGTCCAAGGCGCTGCTCCTCGTACCAGCTTGCTGCGTCGCTGAGGTCATCCTGCGCTTCCTTTCGCAGAAGAACACGGTAAGTCACAGCGCTTTGCGGATCCTCTCGATCACGGTATCCGCGTCGTCGCCGAGTTCACCGTCGAGTTCAAAGGCGCGCAGGCGCGCATCAAGCTCGCGCTTGTGGGTCTCGGGTAGCGGCAGCTCTCGCTGGTCTTCAGCGATGCTGTCCCAAAGGTCCTCGACGAGTCGAATCCTCTCGTCAATCGAGAGTTCGCTAAGTGGATTGGACATGGGAATGCCCTCCCGTGACGATGCCATCAGTATACGCTCAGCGCGTGTGGGCGCACACAACGCTCAGCTTCAAGCGCGCCGGCATTACCTCTCTGCCGGTTGAGGCTGACTGGCGTCGCTTGGAAGCTGTTGTTATGCGATGTCTTGCATTTGGTTGGCAAAGTCTCTTCCTGACGTAGCCGGAGGCAGCGGTCTTCCGTCCTGGCGATAAAGGTCAATAGCCTCCTCAACAACACGACAGAGTTCGGCAAAGACCTCCTGCTCGTCATCACCATGGCATCCTCCGAAGATCAGGCCTGGAGCGCTGCCGACATAGCACTGGTCTACGTCAGACCATTCCACGATCTTTGCGTAGTGAGCACTTTCCTTCATGACTGCGACTCCTCAACCGCGCGATCCACAGCCCGGATCTGATAATGCTTGGCGTCGTCTTTGGGATTTCCGGATAGGGTAACCGGCTTAGACACGTTCGGGTGGACGAAATTCCGATGGCTTCCCTTGCCCCCTCGGTCTCTGAAGCCCGCCCTCTCCAACCTGCTCACCAACTCCCTGATCTTTGGTGGCATTCACCTCTCCGTCTCGACACGTCAGCGTAATCGCATAACGATCAAGCTGACCGGCGCCGAGCGGTAGGGAGGGTACCGGCCGCGTAGAGGCCGGCGTCCGGTCGAGCGACTTGTTATCCCGCATTCGCGCCCTCTTCTTCGGATCGGCGGCGTAGAAGCTCACGCAAGGCTTCATTCACAGCCCGGTCACTAGGAAACTGTTCCGCCAGCTCCGGCTCAAGTAGGACAAAGTTGCTGCCGCCCTTAAGTCGTTCGACGTACTTTCCGCGGTCGCCCTTAGAAAAGTCGTACTCGTCTCTGATCTCGTTATCCGGACTCATAGTCGTTCACCTCTCTGGCAGAGGCTCTTCTCGCTGAGATTAGCCGTATCCTATCACCTCGGTCGGCATGCACGACGACCAGCAGCCGCCCGCCGCTGGACATGCCGAGAATCACGTAACGCGGCTCCCCTTCGGCACTCGGATCGGGAACGGTCAGCGATAAAGAGTCACCGAACACGGTTACTGCTTCGCGAAACGAGACGCCGTGCTTGGCATGGTTCGCAGAAGCCTTCCTTGGATCCCATTCGAATTGAAGCATCAGCGTTCTGCGGGCTAACGCCCAGCTTCAAGCGCGCCGGTCGAAGCGTTTCGCAGTTTGCATTCGCTGGCCGGCGTCGCTTGGAAGCTGTTGTTAGCGATCATGGACTCGTGGCCGCCAGTACTCAGGCTCGCGGCTCCCGTGAGCAATAGCGAGAATGAGCAGCAAGTCAACGCTAGCTGCGTACACCACGGAGAATGGAAACCGCCTGAGGACAAAGTGACGTAGCTCGTTGTCGACTCGCGCACCCGCCTCTGGGTGCCCAAGCAGGATATCGATGACCCGTTCTACCTCGCTCGCGAAGTGGCGCCCGAGGTTCGGAACGATCGACTCATAGCGAAGCGCTGCTTCAGTCAGTTCTAGCTCTGCTTCGGGATGAAACTCTTACCTCATCCGCCAAGTCGATCACGCAACCGCTGGAAGACTCTTGGCCCTGGGATGCCTTCGACCTGCCCCTCAACCAATTCACGATATCGCCGCTGCGAGGTCTCAAGCCATGCGCGCTCAACGTCCGGGTCTGCCGGTGCGTCTAGTTCGTCGACCAACACACGCAGCAGCTCAACCTTCTCCTCGCCAGACAGCGCACGGATCTGCCGCTCCAGCTCTTTGATTTGCCTCGGCATAGGACACTCCTGGAAAAAGTGATCGTCTGAACTTACGCGTCCGGGTCAAGATCGCTAACTCTGTTATTGAACGGAGGTCTTCTCAACTGGGTTATCAGCGCATCTGTTCAACCGGGTTATCGATGCGTCGGTATAACTCGGTCGTGGAATCGTGTCCGCACGCGTCGTGGGCGTCAATGGACAATGTCTCACAAGC
>SKUB01000344.1 GCA_007122315.1 Pseudomonadales bacterium
ATGCGAACCTCGGACTCAGGACACTAGCTGCCATGCCTGTCCGCAATCACCGCCGCGTCAACGGCCTGACCATCCTGGAGGCGCGGGATCCGCGCATGCGCCGATTGCGGCGCACGGGCCATATCGCCGAAATTCATGGCAACAAGGTATGGAACTCAAGCTTTCTCGTGATGCAGCACCTCAAGAGGCACCCGTTGCCGGAGCGCACCCGGGTGCTGGAAATCGGTTGCGGGTGGGGGCTGCTGGGAATGTTCTGCGCACAGCGCTTCGGGTGTCGCGTCCACGGCATCGATGCCGATGCCAACGTGCTGCCCTATCTGCAGCTGCACGCCGAGGTCAACGGCGTGCAGATGACCGCCGAGCGCAGGAGCTTCGAGCAACTCTCCACCGCCTTCCTGGCTGAGTTCGACGTCATCCTGGGAACGGACGTTTGCTTCTGGGACGACATGGCTCGGCAACTCTACAACCTGATCCGGCGCGCGCGGCGTGCCGGAGTGGGACAGACCATCATCGCCGATCCAGGCCGGCCACCGTTCAACATGCTTGCACAACGCTGCGCAGAGCGGCTCGATGGCGTCGAACGGGTGCAGCGTCGTCTCACACGACCCGTACGCGCCTACGGAGAGCTGCTGCTGGCTTGATGATCGGCCTGCAACGCAGCTGGCCACGGCAGCGGCGACCAATGACGGCACCCCTCTCCCGGCCCTATGATCAAGCTCTTTCGTCACCCGGGAAGCCATCATGTGCAGGTTCGTGTTCTACCAGGGCGCGCCGATCCGCATGAGTGAACTGTTGACGGAGCCGGATCACTCGCTGATCAACCAGAGCTTCGGTTCCAGAGAGCGGGAAGAACCGCTGAACGGCGACGGTTTCGGCGTCGCCTGGTTCGCCGAGGACAGTCACGAGCCGGCACTGTTCCGCAGCGTCTCTCCGGCCTGGAGCAACCGCAATCTGCAGGAACTCGCGCGAGTGGTGAGTTCCTCCTGCTTCCTCGCCCACGTCCGCGCGGCCACCCAGGGATTCGTCAGCGAGACCAACTGCCATCCCTTCCGCCGGGGGCGCCTCGTGTTCATGCACAACGGCGATATCGGCGGCTTCGATCAGGTCCGCCGCCCGCTCCTGTCCAGGCTCTCGGATACCGCGTTCGATGCCATCGAGGGCCGCACCGACTCCGAGCATGTGCTGGCACTGATCCAGGATACGCTGGCGGAGCAGGACGATGACCTTTCGCCGGTGGTGCTGTTCGACGCCCTGCGCGCTGCCATCGACTCCGTGCGGGAACTGACGGCCAGTTTCGCGCCGCACGAATTCACCTACCTCAACGCGGTGCTCACCGACGGCGACTCGGCGGTGGTCTGCCGCTACACCGACGACGACCCCGAGCGCGGAGAGAGCCTGTACCTCAACGAGGGGCGCCGCTTCATCTGTGAAGACGGCCTCTGCCGCATGCTCGATCCCGGAGAGGGCGGCGGCGCGCTGCTGGTGGCTTCAGAACCGCTATCGAGCGAGCCCGGCTGGCGCCGGATCGACCCCAACAGTGCACTCCTGATCCAGGACGGCCAGGTGATCGACCAGCTCGACCTGTGACAGCCGTCCGCAAACCGGATAGGCGCGTGCGTCCAGGCAGGCGTTCGTGGTTTGATCTCGGTCAAGGCAAGTGTGGACAGCTCGAGTACAAATGAAAGGCTACTCAGACATGCATGATGGGAGAGAGCGATCGTGGCCATGACTGAACCTACGTTGAAGACCAATACCGTGACCCACGTTGACGTACTGATCGTCGGCGCCGGCATATCCGGAATCGGCTCTGCCTATCATCTGCAGCAGCAGTGCCCCGACAAGAGCTACGCCATCCTCGAGATGAAGGAAACGTTCGGTGGGACCTGGGAGACACACAAGTACCCGGGGGTGCGTTCCGACTCCGACCTCTACACGTTCGGCTATCGCTTCAAGCCCTGGATCGGTCCGCCGATCGCAACGGCTGACGAAATCCTGAAGTACATGGGCGAGGTCATCGAAGACAACGGCATCGACCAACACATCCGCTACGGCCATCGCATCACGCGTTGCGGCTGGTCCAGTGAGCGGAACCTCTGGACGGTGGAAGCGACCCGGCTCGCGGATGGCGTCCAGGCCATCTTCACCTGCAACTTCCTGTGGATGTGCCAGGGCTACTACAACCACGAGCAACCCTACATCCCCGAATGGCCAGGCCTGGACGACTATCAGGGCAGGTTCGTGCACGCCCAGCTCTGGGATCCGGACATCGACTACACGGGCAAGCGCGTGCTCGTCATCGGCTCCGGCGCCACGGCTGCCACCGTGATTCCGGCCTTCGCCGAGAAGGCGGAACACGTGACCATGCTGCAGCGCTCACCGACCTACTTCTTCTGCTCCGAGAACAAGAACGAGCTCGCCGACCGCCTGCGTGAGATCGGCATCGACGAGCCCACCATTCACCGGGTCGTGCGCGCGCAGATCATGCACGACCAGAACGTCCTGACGCAGCGCTGCCTGGACGAACCCGATGCCGTGTTCGAGGAACTGAAGGAGCTGATCCGTCAGTACGCCGGAGAGGATTTCGAGTTCGAACCGCACTTCACGCCGAGTTACCGCCCCTGGCAGCAGCGCCTCGCCTTCTGTCCGGAAGGTGACGTATTCAAGGCTGCAGCCGCGGGCAAGCTCACGGTGGTCACGGACACCATCGACACCTTCACGCCCAAAGGCGTACGCACCAGTTCGGGCGAGGAACTCGAAGCGGACATCATCGTCGCCGCGACCGGATTCCGTCTCTCGGTGATGGGTGAGATCCCGTTCGAAGTCGACGGCAAGCCAGTGGCATGGAACGACACCGTCACCTACCGCGGGATGATGTTCACCGGCGTACCGAACATGCTCTGGGTGTTCGGCTATTTTCGCGCCAGCTGGACGCTGCGGGTGGACATGCTTGGCGATTTCGTCTGCAAGCTGCTCAACCACATGGACGCCATCGGCGCGAAACGCGTCGAGGTGGCGTTGCGGGACGAAGATCGGAACATGCCGATCCTGCCGTGGATCGAAGAGGACAACTTCAACCCCAACTACCTCATGCGCGACCTCGACCGGCTGCCACGCCGCGGCGACAAGCCCGAGTGGCGGCACAACCAGGACTACTGGAGCGAGCGCGTCGAGATTCCGGCCATCGACATCCAGGGGCCTGAATTTCTCTATGACGGCAAGCGACGGTCCGAGACCCGTCAGGCGCCCAAGACCGCCAGCGCCTGAGCGCCACGGCAGGCGGCGGCAAAACCGCCGCCTGCTGGTGATCGCCGCAGGAGCCGGTAAACTCCGGGGGTCGTGGCAGCAGTTCGGGCGGCAGGGTGTCGCGTCCTCCAAAGCACACGGAAGCGGATGATTCGAGCCAGCCCGCCGGGGGCTGGCGCTTCGGCGATGCGACGCTGGATCTCGCGTCGCTGGAGTTGCGCGTCCGTGACAATCCGGTCCCTCTGGAGCGCAAGCCCCTCGAAGTCCTGAAGCTGCTGTTGAGCCATGCCGGCGAAGTGGTGACGAAGGAGGAGTTGCTGGCCGAGGTCTGGTCCGGCCGCGTCGTCACGGATGCCACCCTTACCAAGGCTGTAGCCAAGCTCAGAGCGGCGCTGGGCGACGACGAGCAGGCCATCATCCGCACGGTCCACGGCTACGGCTATCGCCTGATGGCACCGGTCACCGTGTTCACCGCTGCGGGCGCCGACGCCCCGTCGGCGCTGGAGCTGACCACGGGGATGACCGTGCCGCAGCGCCCCCACTGGCGCCTCGAGCACGCCCTCGGTCGCGGCGGCTTCGCCGAAGTCTGGCTGGCCGAGCACAGCAAGACCCACGACCGCAGGGTATTCAAGTTCGCCGGAACCGAACCGCAGCTTGCCGCACTGCGCCGCGAAGTCACGCTCTACCGCCTGCTGCGTCAGACGCTGGGCGAGCGCCGCGACATCGTGCAGATCCTCGACTGGAACTTCGAAGAGCCACCGTTTTTCATCGAGACCGAGTACGTGCCGGCAGGGAGCCTGCTCGATTGGGCCTCTGCGGAGGAGCCGCTGGCGGCCATGCCTCTCAGTGCCCGCCTCGAGCTGCTGGCCGCCGTCGCCGACGTGGTCGCGGATGCCCATGCCGTCGGCGTCCTGCACAAGGACCTCAAGCCGGCGAACGTCCTGCTCGAAATCGATGCTGACGGCCATGCCCGGCCGCGGCTGGCCGACTTCGGCAGCGGCCGGCTGCTGCAGCCGGATGCCCTCGCCGATTACGGCATAACCCGCATGGGGTTCACCCGCGCCGACGACCCCGATGCGGACCCGAGCAGCGGCACGCCCACCTACCTCGCTCCGGAAGTGGCGAACGGCGAGGCGCCAACGGTCCAGTCCGACGTTTATGCCCTCGGCGTCATGCTCTATCAGCTCGTGGTCGGCGACTTGAGGCAGCCTCTGGCGGCAGGCTGGGAAGCGGACGTCCCGGACGAGCTCCTGCGTGAGGACATCGCCGCCACGGCCAATGGCGATCCCACCCGCCGCCTTGGCGATGCGCGGCTGCTCGCCGAGCGGCTGCGCGGACTGGAGGCGCGACGGGCCACACGAGCCGAACAGGAGCGCCTGGAAAGGGAGGCCTCGCGAGCACGCGCCGCCCTGGCACGCGCCCGCGCACGCCGCCCGTGGCTCATCGGC
>SKUB01000220.1 GCA_007122315.1 Pseudomonadales bacterium
GCCGCACCGGGGGATCTGGTCGCCATTCTCGAAGCCCTGCACAGCGCCGGCGCCCTGCGTGCCGAGCTGATCGTGATCTGAGGACGACCATGACGGCTGCCATCGACGCGAGCTTCAACTTCACGGATCTGCAGGGTCTCTCGGCCCTGCGGCGGGAAGCGGCGGCGGACACCTCCGAGGCGCGCCGGGCGGTGGCGCAGCAGTTCGAGGCGCTGTTCCTGCAGCTCATGCTGAGCCAGATGCGCAACGCCAGCAGTGTCGACGGCGGCCTGATCGACCAGGACAAGATGCGTTTTCACCAGGACATGCTCGACAACCAGATGGCCTTGACCCTGTCCCAGGGGCGCGGGATCGGCCTCGCTGATTCCATTCTTCGCCAGCTCGATGGCCCACCCGCCCGGGTCGCACCGATGGCGACGGCGGCTCAGACCGTACCCCTGGCGGCGGATACCCCGGCAAGCTTCGTGGAGAGTGTCTGGCCCCATGCGCAGCATGCGGCGCGCAGGCTGGGTGTGGACCCCGAGGTGCTCGTGGCCCAGGCGGCGCTGGAGACCGGTTGGGGGCGCAGCATGCCTAAAGACGAGCAGGGCCGGCCGAGTTTCAATCTGTTCGGAATCAAGGCCGGATCGAACTGGGAAGGCCCGCGGGTCAACGTATCGACTCTGGAATATGTCGACGGCGTACCGGAACGGCGGCGGGAACCCTTCCGGGCCTACAGCAGTCCGGCGGAGAGTTTCGCAGACTACGTGGCGCTGCTGCAGCGCAGTCCCCGCTACCGGCAGGCACTGGAAGCCGGCAGCGTAGAGGGCTTCGCCGAGGGTCTGCAGGCGGGCGGCTATGCCACTGATCCCCACTACGCGGACAAGCTCATCGACATCGTACGCCGCGGCCTGCCCGGGCGGGGTGCTCAAGTCGCCGCCGCTGCGGCCGATAACGTCAGCATGAGTTCCGGCCGGCGCAGCAGCCGGGCGGGCGGAGACCAGACATGAGTGGAGGCGGTATTCTCGGCACCGGAACGTCGGCGCTGCTGACCTATCAGCGTGCCCTGCAGACCACCGGGCACAACATCGCCAACGTGGGGACCGAGGGGTTCTCCAGGCAACGGCTCGAGCTCAGCTCGCTCACCGCCGGTGCGGGTGGAATCGGTGCCGGCGTGCAGGGAGTCGGTGTCAGGCGCGTCGTGGATCAGTTCGTCGACCTGCGGCTCGGCATGAACATTTCAGCCGAATCCCAGCAGCGCACCCTGGCGGAGTTCGCCTCCCAGCTCGACAACCTGCTGGCGGATCCGCAGGCGGGCCTCACACCCGCGCTGTCCAGGTTCTTCGCCGCCATCGAGGATGTTGCTACCGACCCCACTTCGACGGCAGCGCGGCAACAGCTGCTGTCCCAGGGCCAGGGGCTCGTCGACCGGTTCGCTCAGCTCGAAGGGCGCATCGAGGACCAGCGCGTCATCGTCAACGGCCGCATCGGCAATGCCGTGGACGAGGTCAACCAGCTCAGCCGTGGCATCGCCGAACTCAACCGCAGCATCGTCGAGGCCCGCGGGCGGCAGGCCGGCCGCGAGCCGAATGACCTCCTCGATCAGCGTGATCAACTGGTGCGCGACCTGTCTGCGCGACTTGCCATCAGCACCGTGGAGCAGTCCGACGGCAGCCTCAACGTCTATGGTGGTCGCGGCCAGTCTCTTGTGGTGGGACTGCAGGCAACGGAGCTCGTTCTCCGGCCCCAAGGTGCGGACCCGGATCGCCTGGAAATCGGCGTCCGCAACGGCACGGCCTTCGTCCCGGTGACCGACAACATGTCCGGCGGCAGCCTCGGTGCCTTGCTCGAGACCCGGGACACGCTGCTTGACCCGGCGAGCAACAGCCTCGGCCGCATCGCCGTGGCGTTGACAGACCAGTTCAACGAGCTGCACCGGGCGGGCATGGATCTGCGCGGCCAGGCCGGCCAACCGTTCTTCTCGCGACCTGCCCCCGAAGTGCTGGCCAACCTGGGTAATGCGGCCGACGGCAAGCCCGCGCTCGTCATCGATGACATCGGAGCCCTGTCCACCAGCGACTACCAGCTCCGTTTCGACGGCAACGACTGGGTGCTGCGACGGCTCCAGGACGGGCAGGTGATTGGCAGCATTCCGCCGGGCGGCGCGCTGGACTTCGACGGCTTGTCCGTCGATCTCGATGGTGTCACGGGCGGCGAGCGCGGTGATTCCTTCCTGCTGCGGCCGCTGCGCGTGGCGGGTGGGCTGGAACTGCGGGTCACCGATCCGCGCAGCGTCGCCGCAGCATTGCCCGTGCAGGCGCAGGTGGGTGGGGACAACGCCGGCAATGCCCGCGTTCAGACGCTTGCGGTCGACGATCCCGACCACCTGGAGCTGCGCAGCGCGGCGACCATCGAATTCGTCGCCGGCAGCTACGTGGTGGGCGGTGAAAGCTTCCCGCTCGATGCCTCCGGCGATACGCGCATCGATCACAACGGCTGGTCCCTCGTCCTGCGCGGCACGCCGCAGGAAGGCGACCGCTTCGAAGTGGGCGACAACGCGGGCGCGGTGGGTGACAACCGCGGTGCGCTGGCCATGGCCCAGATCGGCACCCAGCGCGGCCTTGCAGGCGGTTCCGCCACTTTGAGCGAGAGCTACTCGGAGCTGGTGGCCGATGTCGCCGTGCGGACCCAGCGCGCGAAGCTGAATGCCGACGTGCAGGGGCGGCTGCTCAGCGAGGCGCGCTCGCAGCGTGAAAGCATCTCCGGCGTCAATCTGGATGAGGAGGCGGCCAACCTGGTGCGCTTCCAACAGGCCTACCAGGCCGCAGCCCAGGTGGTGGCCGCCGCCGGCAACATGTTCGACACCCTGCTGGCCGCGGTTCGCCGCTGAACCTCAGGCTTATCGAGGATAGGGATCATGCGCATATCCACCGCCGAGATCTTCGGCAACGGCATCGGCACAATCAACGACCGCCAGGGCGAACTGTCCCGGGTGCAGCAGCAGTTGGCCACGGGTCGGCGCATGCTGACGCCTTCGGACGATCCGTCGGGTGCCGTGCAGGCGCTGAAGTTCCGCGAGCGCATTGCCGCCGTGGAGCAGTTCGCCCGCAATGCCTCCCTCGGCAGCAACCGCCTCGAGCAGGAAGAGACGGTGCTCGCGCAGATGTCCGATGCGGTGAGCCGGGTACGGGAACTCACGCTGCAGGCCGCGAACGCGACCCAGAGCAACGAGTCCCGCGCCGCCATCGCCCGTGAGATCCGCCAGGTGACCGCCGGCCTCGTGGATGCCGCGAACAGCCGCGATGCCAACGGCGAATACCTGTTTGCTGGCAACCGAACCGGCAGCCGTCCCTTCGTGCAGAACGCCTCCGGCGCCATCGAGTACCTGGGCGACGCCGCGCAGCGGCGCATCGCGCTGTCGCCGGATCGCAGCGTGGCAGTGGGCGACAGCGGCGAGATCTTCATGAACCTGCCGCAAGGCAATGGCCGTTTCAGTGTCACCCCCGCTGCAGACAACTCCGGTACCGGTCGCGTCGTCGGCGCGGAAATCATCGACCCGACCGCCATCGATGGCAGCACTTTCCGCATCGAGATCACGGCAGAGGGTGGCTATGAGGTCTACGACGCAGCGGATGATCTGGTCGCGTCCGGGCCTGTGGCCGCCGATCAGGCCATCGACATCGGCGGGCGCCGCATTCTGCTTGAAGGTTCACCGGCGCCCGGGGATCGCTTCGACGTAGCGCCTGCAGGGCGCGTATCTCTGTTCGATGCGGTGGACGCCATTGCCGCGGCACTGGAGCAGCCCCGCAATGGCCCGGCACAGCGCGCGCAGTTGCAGCACGGGATCGATCGTGGTCTCGAGAACCTGGATCAGGCGCTGTCGAGGTTGCTGGAGGTGCGCACGGACGTGGGTGCGCGCCTCAACACCATTGACAGTCAGGGCATCGTCAACGACGACCAGAAACTGCAGCTGCAGACGCTGTTGTCCTCCATCGAGGATCTGGACTTCGCCGAGGCCATAAGCCGGTTCAATTTGCAGCAGGTGGCGCTGCAGGCGGCGCAGCAGACCTACGTCCAGCTCGGTCGGCTGAGCCTGTTCGATTTCCTGCGTTGAGCCCAGGCGGGTCGATTCGGCAGGAAATCCTGCAAAAACAGGCGTTGGACGGAGAGTCTGATGCAGACAGCCTAAAGATCACCGACGCGGAGCCGATATCACCTGTGCAAGCGGCACAGTTGGGCCGCCGACAACTCCGCCGAAACGGCGGTCGACTGAACGCAACCAAGGCTAGAAGCCAGGAGCTCAATCATGTCTCAGGTGATCAATACCAACGTGTTGTCGCTGAACGCTCAGCGCAACCTGTCCACGTCCGGCGGCGAGCTCGCCCAGTCGCTGCAGCGTCTGTCTTCCGGTCTGCGCATCAACAGCGCCAAGGACGATGCGGCGGGCCTCGCGATCTCGGAGCGCTTCAGCACCCAGATCCGCGGCCTGAATCAGGCCATCCGCAACTCCAACGACGGCATCTCCCTGTCCCAGACGGGCGAGGGCGCCCTCGGTGAGCTGACGAACAACCTGCAGCGCATCCGTGAGCTGGCCGTGCAGTCCGCCAACGCCACCAACAGCGCATCGGACCGGGCCGCCCTGAACCAGGAAGTGCAGCAGCGTCTGGCCGAGATCGACCGGATCGCGACTCAGA
>SKUB01000107.1 GCA_007122315.1 Pseudomonadales bacterium
AACCAGCCTTCCCTGCGCGACGCGCCTTGCCACTGCACCGGCAATCACCCGCAGAGCCGTGGAGGAATAGACCATCACTTCCCTAAATCTGCTCAGGGCCATCCCGCCCCGGCCACGTCCACCCGGACCCGCTCGATGCGACCGCTGCGCGCGACGCTCTTCGCTGGATGCGAATCCTCAGCTGTACAGATGTAGAGGGTACGCCGGTCATCGTCGCCGAGCATGCAGGCGAACGCGCCACGATCGAGATCCACCACGTCCGTGACCGCGCCGCCCTCGAGCACCCGAAGACACTGATTACCCAGGGGCGAAGCCACCCAGATGCCGCCGTCCGCGTCCAGGCAGATGCCATCCGGAATCCGTCCCTCCGGAAGCTGCGCCCACAGCCGCCGGTTGCTGAGGGTGCCGTCCGCCGCGATGTCGAAGGCGGTCAGCCGGCCGGCATAGGATTCGCCGATGATCAGCGTGCGCCCGTCGGGGGTGATCACGGTGCCGTTCGGAAACGCCATGTCGTCGGCGGCGACGCTTGCCCGGCCATTCGGGTCCACCCGGATCAGCTCGGTGCTGCAGAACTCTGCGCCGGCGTGCAGGTCGAAGCCGAAGTTGCCGACCCATGCGCGGCCGTCGCCGGCCACCACCATGTCATTGCAGTGGAAGCGGGCGAGATCAGAGAGATCGGCGTGAGTCAGGAGTGAGCCGTCGGGCTCCTGCCGCAGCAGCCGCCGGTCCTGCATGGAGACCACGAGCAGGCGTCCGTCGGGGAGCCAACCGAGCCCGGACGGTTCGGCTTCCACATGGCAGATGCGCGTGACCTCGCCTGCAGGCGTGAGTGCCAGCACCCAGCCGTCATGCATGTCGGAGAACCAGAGTCGGCCGTCATGCCAGCGTGGGCCTTCGCCGAAGCGGAGATCGCTGAGCACCACCTCAGCGCTGTGGGTGCGTAGCTTTGCAGTCATGGCGCCTCTCCCGTCCTGAGCGCCTCACCCTGCGGCTTCCGCTGCAGGCTGGCAAGTACCCTTGCGTTGTCCGATTGTCTTATGCGCCAGGATTAGCAATGAGCCATCGCAAACCGAATCTGCCGAGCAAGACCTGCGCTGTCTGCGATCGACCGTTCACGTGGCGCAAACGCTGGGCGCGCTGCTGGGAGCAGGTGCGCTACTGCTCCGACCGCTGCCGGCGCAGCGGTCGCAGTCGCGCATCGAAGTGATGCGAAGGGTTCACTTGTCGTAGCGGAAGCCGAGTTTGATGGCCACCTGGAAGTGCGCGACCTTGCCGTTCTCGATGTGACCGCGCTGGGTGGTGACCTCGAACCACTCGAGATTGCGCACCGTTTCGCTGGCCTTCGCGACGGCCTGATTGATCGCATCGTCGTAGCTCTTGGTGGACGATCCGACGATTTCGGTGACGCCGTAGATGTTGCTCATGGCTGAACTCCAAGCCGCGAAATGGACGGTCAGGGTAACGTTCCCGAGCGAACCCCGGCCAACCGGCGGTGTGTCAGCCGGGCTCACACGCCTCAGTCGAGGACCAAGCGAAACGTGTCTCCATCGCGCACGACGCGACCCGCCGTGGGCGAGGCGAAGTGGGTGCCGAGCAGCAGTTCGCCACTCGCGGCCACCCGCTCGAGTATGTGCATCCGCGTCGCGACCGCCACGGCGGCGTCCACGTCAGCTGTGGCCGCCCAGTGCGGGCGGGCGATCTGACAGGGATGGTGCATGAGGTCGCCGGTGATGAACGCAGCGACGCCGGCTGAGCGCAACTCGACGCTGACGTGGCCCGGCGTGTGGCCCGGCGTCGGCAGCAGACTCACGCCGGCACAGACCTCGAACGGTGCCTCGACGAACGTCGCCAGGCCTGCATCCAGCACCGGCTGCACGGAGTCCGCCAGAACCTGACCGTGATCGAGGCCGTCGCTGTCGGACGCCTCGCGACTCGCCGCCAGCCAGTGCTCGTACTCCGTGCGCCCGAACAGATAGCGGGCCTGCGGAAACGTCGGCACCCAGCGATCGTCCTGCCAGCGGGTGTTCCAGCCTACGTGGTCCACGTGCATGTGAGTGCACAGCACCGTGTCGATCTGTTCGGGGACGTAGCCGGCTGCGGCCAGCCGCTCCAGAAACGGGCCCTGCATGCGGTCCCAGCCGGCATAGCTGCGCGGCTTGTCGTTGCCGACGCAGGTGTCCACGAGGATGCAGCGACCCTCCGCTTCCACGACGAAGGCGTGGATGCTCGCGTTGAGTTTGCCGTCGTCGGTGACGAAGTGCGGCCGCAGCCAGTCGATGGGCGCGAGCGCGGCCGGCGTCGCGTCCGGCAGCAATCCCTTCATACCGGGAATCCGATCGAGCTCCGGGATGCGCGTGATCCTGATCCCACCCACCTGCCAGATTTCGAATGCCATGCTCGTCTCCAGTCGCCCAGATTGGGCAGCATAACGTCCACGATCCGTTCACGCGCGGCGCCTTGGTCCGCAGGGGGAGGCATGGCCCGAAGACCGGGAGCGGGCTACCCTGAACGCAATGCAGAGCGGCAAAGGAACGCCCATGCTCTTCTGTCCGAACGAGGCGCCGGGTCATCTCGAGGGGCAGCGGCTGCTGTGGAACCTGCTGCAGCGCGCGTTGCGCCGCGAAGACGGCAGCGCCTGGTTCCGGTATCCGCTCTTCGCCGCAGACGACACGGCTCGGCGGCGGCCGGACTTTCTGGTTGCCTCCCGGAAGTACGGACTCTGGCTGATCACCTGCCGCGGAACGCGGGTCGAGCACTTCGATCCCGATCAGGCGCGGGAGGAGCTGGCTCTGCTCGCAGCTCAGGCCGACGCACTTCGACAGCGTTGTGCGAATCGGCCCGAGCTCGTTGGACTCGAATGTCGTCCGGACATTCGCCTCGCGCTGCCGTTCGTCAAGACTCCGCAGGCGCTTCTCGAAGTCGCCGAAGAGCCGGTGCTCAGGTCGCAGATACTGACCTTCGATGAGCTGTCTCCGACCGCACTCAGACACCATTTCGCCTCCGCGGCGACCGATGCGTCGACGGATGCGCAGTGGACGCTCTTGCTGGCGACCTTGCGCGGATCACTGCCGGGGCCCGAGCCGCGCCCGCTTCAACAGGGCGCGCCGGAAGACAGTCCCCTGCATTGGGTGGCGGCGGTGAGCTCTGTTCCGCGCCGGTTGGATGATGTCCAGGAACGTGTGGCCAACGAGATTCCAGAGGGGCCACAGCGGATTCGAGGGGTTGCCGGCAGTGGCAAGACGCAGTTGCTGGCGCGGCGGGCCGCGCTGATGCACGCCGTGCACCCGGATTGGGACATCGCCCTCGTGCACCCGCATCGCGGCGCTGGTCAGTGGCTTTGGGAGCTGGTTGCCAGCGGCTACCGGGAACTCACCGGAACGGTCCCTGACGCCAGTCGCGTGCGTGTCTGGCACGCCTGGGGCGACGACGTGGTGACGGGTTTCTACCGCGAACTGGCGCGGACCTGGAAGGGACGGGTGCTGACCAGCGCGGATGCGCAGAGCTATCTCGGCTGGCGGCAGGCCGCCGCCGCGGGTTTCAAGTGGGCCTGCGATCAGCTCGAGGCGGATCTGGCCGGGACGGTTGTGGAACCCTTCCTTGATGCCATCCTGATCGATGCCGGGCAGGATCTCCCGCCGGCATGCTATCGCCTCGCCTATCGTGCGCTCAGGGCACCGCGACGTCTCTACTGGACCCACGACGATGCCCAGGGCATGGACAATCTGGAGATCCCGCGCGCCGCCGGAATCTTCGGTCTGCACCCGGGTGGCTCGCCGCGCCTGGACCTGTCCGGGCAATACCCTTCGGGCATTCCCAAGGCGCGCAACCTGCGCCGCGGCTATCGCACGCCGAGCTCCATCTTCACGCTTGCCGAAGGCCTGGTCATGGGGCTTCAGCGCAAGGGCGGTCCACTGCAGGCGGTCACGCACCGGGACGAGTGGAACGGTCTCGGCTTCCTGGCGGAAGGTGACTTCAGCGACCGCGGCGTCCGTTCCGGTGGTCCCATCACCCTGCGGCCTGATCCCGATGCCAGCGGCCATCCATACGATCACCGGACGCTGCCGGAGCTGGACCCGGATGCGGATGACGAGGCGGAGCAGGAGCCGCCGCTGCTGACCATGGTCGAGACCACGGAGGAGCAGGCCACGATCGCAGCCCTGATCGAGGGCCTGCGTGCCGATTTCGCGGCGGGCCTGACGCCGGAGGACGTGCTCGTCATCGTGCTGTCCCAGGCCCAGCCGAATCCCGACAAGCTGCGCATCGCACTGAACTACGCCGGCATCGATGCTTTCGTGCCCGAGACCACCGGTGCTTTCCGGCAATCGGGCTGTGTCACGATCTGCGATGTGGCAGTGGCTCGAGGGCAGGAGGCATGGAAAGTTTATGCCTGCGGACTGCAGCGGGTCACAGCTGAATCCGTGGTCGACCCGGACGACGCGATCGGGCGCCGCAATCAGGCATTCGTCGCCTTCACCCGCAGTCGCATGTGGTGCGTGGCCATCGGGGAGTCCGGACCCTTCATGGACGAGCTGGCGGCACTGTTGCGGCAGGGGCCGGACGTGACGTTCCCCGCGGTGGCGGCTGCAGAGCTGCACCGGGATCTGAGCTACTGGCTGCTGGCCGGAAACGACGGCAGCGGTGGCGAGCCGCCGCGGGAGCTGAGCTAGTG
>SKUB01000018.1 GCA_007122315.1 Pseudomonadales bacterium
CGGGCGGCTACGACGGCGTCAGGGCCGAAGAACCGCAGGGACAGTGTGTGCCGGCTCCGGTGCTCGCTTGTTGCAGCGCCACCGTGCAGGACCGCCGGGTGGAACATCACCACGTCGCCGGGTTCGGTGGCCCAGGAGACGATCGGCCAGCGCTCCCGCTCCGCTTCGATGTCGGGCAGCGGCGGCAGGCTGCCGTCGCCGTACAGCGGGGCGGCATCGTCGTCGGGGTCGAAGCGCGAACCGTCGTAGATGGGTCCGCGGTGCGAACCACGGATGAATTCCAGCGCCTCCGGTTCTGCGACCGGCTCGAAGGAGAACCAGGCGACGGCGAGGTGCTCGCCGCGCACCGGGAGGTAGGGGGCGTCCTGATGCCACGGAGTGCGCCGCGTGGCCGCGCCGGACTTGGCGAACACCTGCTCGTACATGAACCACACCTGCGACTCGCCCCACAACGTGGCCACCAGATCCGGGAACTCGCACTCCCGAGTCAACGCGCCGTAGCGAGGCAGCGCGGCGGGATTGGCAAGGTCCTGGTAGAACTCACCGGGGTTGCGGTCCGGCAGCCGGGCCGCCCCTGGCCCCGGATTGGCAAGGCTCCACTGGTAGGCTTCGTGCGCCCGCTGGAGCGTCTGCGGCGACAGCACCCCCGGCAGATGCACTACGCCATCTTCCCGGTACCGGGTCACGAGATCCGGGTCGATCCTGAGTGCGATCGATCGAGCCATGCGACGGACTCCCCTGCGGTTGAGCGCTGAACGCTGCCAGGATGATTCGAGACGCGGCTTGCGTTCAGCGGGACGATGCCCGCGCGCCCGGTCGAGGCGCAGTCTCGTAGGCGGCGCTGTCGTCGCGGCTGGTGCGGGCGCTGAACTCGGCCATGGTGTGCGGCCACTGCGTGACCACCCGTCCCGAAGGCGCACGGTAATAGCCGCTGCAGCCGGCTTGCCAGACCTCCACTTTGTCGATGTCCTGCTGCAGCTGCGCATTGTATTGGGCCATCTCCGCTTCGCGGACGTCGATCCACGCCAGGCTTTCGCTTTCCAGTTGCAGGATGCGGCGCAGCGCGTAGTCCACCTGGCGTTCCAGCATGTAGAGGATCGAGCCGTTGTTGGTGTTCGGGCCATAGAGCATGAACAGGTTGGGAAACCCCGCTGTCGTGATTCCCAGGTAGGCCTGGGCGCCGTCGCGCCAGGCGTCGTTCAGCGAGCGCTCGCTGCGGCCGGTGACCTCGATCGCCGAGAGGTAACGCCCCGTCTGAAAACCGGTGGCGAGGATCAGTGTGTCGACGGCGCGCTCCGTGCCATCGGCGCTGACCACGCCGCGGGGCGTGATGCGCTCGATGGTGTCGGTGATCAGATGGACATGATCCATGTTGAACACCGGGTAGAAGCGGTTGGATGCCAGCGGCCGCTTGCAGCCGAAGGGATGGGTCGGGATGAGCTTGCGGCGCAGTTCGGGGTCGCAGACGGTCTGCAGGTTCTCCAGTCCGGCAGCTTCGGCTTGCGCCAGCGTCTCGGGGTTGGAGAACGTAATGAAATTCTCCAGGGATTCGTAGAGTTCCTCGCGCCGCTCGGCCACCGCAGTGGGGTGGCTGCGGAAATGCGCAAGCTGCTGTGCAGTGTAGGGCGCGTCTTCTTTGGGAAGAACCCAGTTGGCCGTGCGCTGGTAGAGGTCGAGCCTGGAGACCTTCTCAGCGATCTCCGGGACGAACTGCACCGCGCTGGCGGCGCTGCCGATGACCGCCACGCGGCGGCCATTGAGGTCGTGGTCATGGTCCCAGCGGGCGGAATGGAAACAGTGCCCCGCGAAACTGTCCAGGCCCGGGACATCGGGGTAGGCGAGTTCGTTGAACATGCCTATGGCGCTGATCACCGCGTCCGCCTCGATGTGCTGACCGCTTTCGGTGATCAGCTCCCAGCGAGCAGGGCCCTCCTGCCAGTGCGCCCGAGAGACCGCGTCGCCGAAACGCACGAATGGCAGCACGCCATACTTCTCGGCGCAGTGCTGCATGTACTCGAGGATCTCCTCCTGGCCGGCATAGGGGCGTGACCAGTCCTTTTTGACTTCGAAGGAGAAGGAGTAAAGGTGGGATGGAACGTCGCATTCGGCCCCGGGGTAGCGGTTGTGCCACCAGGTCCCGCCTACGCCTGTGGCTTTCTCGAGGACGACGAAGTCCCGGATGCCTGCTTCCATGAGCTTGATGGCGCTGCAGATGCCTCCGGGGCCGGCACCGATGATGGCGACGCGATAACGGGTTCGATTGCTGGTCATACGCGGGTTCCAGTGCGGTGAGACAGGCGGGCCGACGGCTAAGTGCTGCCGCCGTCGATGAACAGATTCTGGCCGTGGATGTAGTCGGCACGCGGGCTGGCGAGGAAGCAGATCAGGTCGGCGATCTCTTCGCGGCGGGCGAAGCGTCCCGCTGCATTGGGAAAGCGTTCCGCGACCGCGCGCCGTTCGATCTCCCTCCAGTCCTCGCCCCAGCCTTCGCGGACTGCGGTCTGGCGCATCCAGGTTTCAACTTCCGGCGTGTGGATGATGCCGGGCGAGACCAGGTTGACGCGAATGTTCGTGCCCGCAAGCTCGCGGGCGAGGGCCTCGGTGAGCGTGACCAGCGCCCCCTTGGCCGCATAGTAGTGCGGGTTGCGACCGGCAGGGCGCCGTGTGCCGGCGGTGCCGAGATTGATGATCCGCGCCGAGGCTGCGGTGCGCAGGCTCGGAAGCGCAAGGCGGATCAGGCGCGCAGCCGACAGCACGTTGTGTTCGTACATGGCGTGCCAATCGTCGGCTGCGGTGTGCTCGAAGTCGCCCCGGCCGGCGGTGCCGTAGTTGTTGACGAGGATGGTCACCGGGCCGCCAGCCGTGGCGGCGCGCCACACGGCAGCGGCGCCGTCGTCGGCGAGCAGATCGCCGGCCACGGCGGTGGCGCCCGGGATGCTGTCCGCGACGGTCGCTGCAGCCTCGGCGTCGAAGCCATGGACGATCACGGCAGCGCCCTCCTCGGCGAGGCGCCGGGCGATGACTTCGCCCGTCCCCCGATGGCTGCCCGTCACCAGGGCACGCTGCCCGCTGAGTCCTAGATCCATGTGGCTTCTCCTGGACGCCCCGGACGTCTCGATGCGCTTACGCCGTCGATTGTTCGTCCAGACCGAGTTCCTCCGCCATGGCATCGCGCATCAGAAATTTCTGCAGCTTCCCTGTGACCGTCATCGGGAAGTCGTCCACGAAGCGGATGTAGCGTGGCACCTTGTAGTGAGCGATCTGCTCGCGGCAGTAGGCGAGGATGGCGTCCTCGCTGAGCGTGGCGCCGGGTTTGAGGCGGATCCAGGCGGCGACCTGTTCACCGTACTTCGGATCCGGCACCCCGAACACCGCCACGTCCTGAATGCCGTCGAGCCGGAACAGGTACTCCTCGATCTCGCGCGGATAAATGTTCTCGCCGCCGCGGATGATCATGTCCTTCACCCGGCCGACGATGTTGACGTAGCCGTCCTCGTCCATCACCGCAAGATCACCGGTATGCATCCAGCCGGCGGCGTCGATGGCTTCTGCGGTACGTTCCGCATCGTCCCAGTAGCCGTGCATGACGCAGTAACCCCGGGTGCAGAGTTCACCGGTGGCGCCGCGGGGGACGACGCAACCGTCGCTGTCGACCAGCTTCGCCTGCACGTGCGGGTGCACGCGGCCCACCGTGCTCACCCGTTTCTCCAACGGGTCGTCCACGGCGCTCTGGAAGCTCACCGGAGAGGTCTCCGTCATACCGTAGCAGATGGTCACTTCGGGCATATGCATGTCGCGCTGCACCCGCTTCATGACCTCGATGGGGCACGGTGCGCCGGCCATGACGCCGGTACGCAGGCTGCTGAGATCGAAGTCGGCAAACTCGGGATGGTCGAGCTCGGCGATGAACATGGTGGGCACGCCGTACAGCGCGGTGCAGCGCTCGTCCGCCACGGCGGCGAGTACGCTGCGCGGCTCGAAGGCCTCGTCGGGGAACACCATGGTGCTGCCGAATGCGGTGCAGCCCAGTACGCCCATGACCATGCCGAAGCAGTGGTACAGCGGCACCGGAATGCAGAGCCGGTCGTGCTCGCTGAAGCGCTGGGCGCGGGCGGTGAACAGACCGTTGTTGAGGATGTTGAAGTGGCTCAGCGTCGCCCCCTTGGGCGAACCGGTGGTGCCGCTGGTGAACTGGATGTTGATGGGATCGTCCGCCTGCAGGGTGCCTTCGATGTCCGCGAGTCGCTTCGCCGCGTCGCTGCCGCCACCGGCGGCGAGATCAGCGTAGCGGTGGCAGCCGCGGTGTTCGCTCTCGCCGAGAACGATGACGTGACGCAGGGCAGGTAGACGCGGAGCTTCCAGCGCGCCCGCAGCGGAGGTTTCCAGTTCCGGGGCCAGGGTGCGCAGCATGGCCAGGTAATCACTGGTCTTCAGGCGCTCTGCCGTGACCAGGGCCTTGCAACCCACCTTGTTGAGCGCGTACTCGAGTTCCCCGAGCCGATAGGCGGGATTCACGTTGACCAGGATCATCCCGGCGCGGGCGGTGGCGAACTGGGTGACCACCCACTCGAAGCGATTCGGCGACCAGATGCCCACCCGATCGCCGGTCGTGAGACCCAGTTCGAGCAGGCCCGTGGCCA
>SKUB01000085.1 GCA_007122315.1 Pseudomonadales bacterium
GACCCCAATAGGACCTAGGGCGCTGGTGGACCGATGTATTGAAGGATCGCGCCAATGCCAGAGCGTTACGTCACAGCCCGTCGAGGCGGGCTGTGACTCAGGCGTTGGTGCCGGCCTGGGTGAGACTCGCAGAGCTGCTCCGCTCAAGGCATGGAATGGAACTGGGAGGCGACATCAGTCCGCGGTGACTTTCGTTTCACCGCAGCGTTTGCAGCGGTGGATCGTCACCAGCTTGCCGCGTTTGACGTCGAATTGCTTCTTCTGGTCGATCACCCATTTGTGGAAACCGCTTTTGCAAAGGGTGCGGCCGCGGGCGCGCTCCTTGAGCGACGGTTTCTTGAAGGGCAGGACGTTGCTCATGTCATCCCTCTGGCGGTTCCGGCAGCAGCGCTTCAGGGGTTCCTGCTTCGGGGTTCACCCACTTGATTGCGACGCTGGCGTTGACGACGGTGGGGCTCAACGTTCGTCGCGTCCTTGGCTCATCAGATCTTCAGCAGGCGTGTGCCGATGGCTCTGCAGCAAGCGTCGCAGGTCGGCGGCCAGGTTTCGACCTCGGGCGCCGATTCCCGGGACAGGGCCTGGGTAAGGATTTCCCGATGCTCGACCTCGGTCGAACGCCCGTGACGGGCGGCGAGGCCGGAGCGGAAATTGGTGATGCAGACGTCCGCGCACCGGATCAGTTCGTCGAGGGTGTGTGGGTGGATTCCAGGGTGAAGTCGAGCAGCGCAGGATACGGAACCCGGCCTGCAACGCACCATGCAGCAGAGGCCCTCGTCAGTCCTGCAGCAGGGTGCCTGCCCGTCCCGCCAACGCCTCACGGAGCTGGCCCATCGATGCGATGACGGCACGGCGGCCCGTGGCGCTGACGAAGGCTGCGGCGCTGGCCACTTTCGGCGCCATGGAACCCGGCGCGAACTCGCCGGCCGCCAGCAACGCTTCCGCTTCCTTCGTGGACAGACGCTCGATACGCCGCGCAGAAGGTGTCGCAAAATTCCGATAAGCCGCATCCACGTCGGTGCCGATGACCAATGCGTCGGCACCGAGCGCGATGGCAAGCAAGGCAGCGACCCGGTCCTTGTCGATTACCCCGGCGACCGGCCTGCCATCGGCCGCCACCGGGACCCCGCCGCCTCCACCGGCGACCACGTGCGATGTCTCGAGCAGCATGCGGATCTGCGCATACTCCAACACGTCCAGCGGCAGCGGTGACGGCACGGTCAGACGCCAGCCGCGGCCGCCAGGGAGTTCGACATGGGGCGCAGCGGGCTGCTGGTCCAGGACCGGGCCGATCGGCTTCTCGGGGTCATTCGCGCGCTCCGCGTCCACGCGTACCCGTGTCAGCAGCGCCACGGCTGCTTCACCACTCGCGGCGCCGAGGCCGGCAGCCAACAGATAGCCCAGTTCTCCCTGGGTCTGGGCCACGCGGATGTCGAGGTCATCGAGATTCGATTCCGCGCCGAGCAGTCGGCCTACCTGGGGACCGTTACCGTGCACCAGCAGCAGGCGCCGATCGGCCGCCAGTGCTGCCAGTTCCCGGCCCGCTGCGGCGGCCGCGGCGCGCTCGCCGGCAAGCGTCGCGTCCGCGGCCGGCGAACTCAGCGCGTGACCGCCGATCGCGACCACGAGCAGATCCCCTCGGAAACTCACCCTTTCTGCCCCTTCAGGAAAGCAGCAACCAGATCAAGCAGGCGCGGCTCGCCCGCGTCGGCGTAGCCGTAGCGGGCGCGTACGACCGGCAGGTCCACGTGCACCACGCGCGCGAAATCGATGGGTGTCCCGGCGACCACCACGTCCGCATCGGATGCGGCGATGGTCGCTTCGAGGGCACTGCGCTGGGCGGCACTGTAGCCCACGGCCGGCAGCACCGGACCCAGGTGGGGGTAGGCCGCGTACACCGCCGCGATATCGGGGTGCGCGCCCGGACGCGGATCGACGATGGTGACGTCAGCAATGGCCGCGACCGCCGCGTGACCGGCACCGAACGGCATGCCGCCGTGGGTGAGGGTCGGCCCATCGTCGACGACGAGCACCCGTTTTCCCCGCACGGCTTCCACGTCGTCGAGCAGAATCGGCGACGCGGCCCGGACCTGCGGCACCTCGGGGCGTACGGCCGCGATGCCACGCGCGAGTTCTTCCGTACGCTTGGGACCGGCCGCATCGACCTTGTTCAGGATCACGATGTCCGCCGAACGCAGCACCGCCTCCCCGGGATGATGGGTGAGCAGTTGATCAGGTCGCAGCGCGTCCGTGACGACGATGTGCAGGTCTGGCCGAACGAAGGGGAAGTCGTTGTTGCCCCCATCCCAGAGGATGAGATCCGCCTCGGCTTCCGCCGCCGCGAGGATCTCGCCGTAGTCGACGCCTGCGAACAGCAGATTGCCCGCCTCCACGTGGGGCTCGTACTCCTCTCGTTCCTCCAGCGTGCAGTCGGCGGCATCGATGTCTGCGAGTGAAGCGAAGCGCTGCAGGCGCTGTGCCGAGAGGTTGCCGTACGGCATCGGATGGCGCATGGCGGCCACCTTCAGCGGGCCGACGTTGTCCAGACCGTCGGCAATGGCCCGCGACAGGTAACGTGCGGTCTGGGACTTGCCGCATCCTGTTCGTACCGCCGAGATCGCGATGACGGGCAGTCGCGATACGAGTTCGGTAGCGCGCGATCCAGGCATGACGAACGACGCTCCGAGCGCCAGCACCCGCGACGCCAAATGCATGACGTCAGCGTGGGCGAGATCGCTGTAGGCGAGGACGATCTCGTCGACGGACTCAGTACGGCACAGGCGCTCGAGTTCGCGCTCCGGCCGAATCGGAATACCGTCGGGATACAGCGGTCCGGCCAGATCCGGTGGATAGCGACGATCCTCGATCCCGGGAATCTGCGTGGCCGTGAAGGCCACCACCCGAACGCTGTCGTCATCGCGATAGAGCCGGTTGAAATCGTGAAAGTCGCGACCGCCCGCACCCAGGATCACCACGCGCCGTTTTGCCATGCTCCCGCAATCCCCTACTGGCTCGACTCCGGGCACTGTACCCGACGCGGCCGATCGCGGCAGAGCTGTGTCGAGCAACAGCATCCGAGGTTGAACGAGGACGGTGGCGTCAGCTGAACGCCGTCAAGGAGGAGCGTGGCTTTCGGGTAACTGATGGTGGATCAGCGGCGCTGGGCCAGTTCGCTGGGCGTGGTGTCGGTCGCGCTGGCATTGATGACGAACTCTACGCGGTTGTCACGAGCGGCAGCCTGATTCCAGTCGCCGGCTCTCCCCCAGCGGTACTGCTCGGCGAAATTCCACGCTTCGACGCCGCCGTCGCGGCGCAGTTCCAGGGTGATGTCGGGGTGGTTGGCGGTAACGGTGGCAACCGCTGCGGCGAACTCCACCGATTGCAGCGCGCTCGCCGACACCGCTTCCTGTAACGGGTGGCCGAACATCTCACAATCTGCAGCGGGTAGATCGGCCGCTGCCATCTGCCACTGGCCGTAATCATCGCGGGCAAGGCAGAACTGCCCCAGGTGGGCGGTGAGGACGACCTCGCCGCGAAAGCTCATGGCAGCCAGATGCTCGTATAGTTCGCTCAGTCGGCCCGCCATGGAGGCGTTGAATGGCGGTTCCTGCAAGGCCACCGGGCTAGTCTGATTCAGCGCCCACTGCAGCGCTTGCAACCCTGCCGCCTGGCGCGCCGCGGTTACGCTGCGTTGTGCCTGCAACGCAGCGTTCAGATCTTCGCTGCGATCGACCAGCGCCTCCGCCTCTGCCGCCTGGCGAGCGACGTCGCTGAGGCGGGCCACTTCCGCGCGGGCCGAATCGCGGGCTTCCAGCAACTGCCAGTTCCACGTTCCCAGCAGCAGCACCGCCAGGACCAGCGCGGTCGGCCACAGCAGGCGATTCCGGTTGGTTTCCGTGGGCTGCGGCGCAGCGCCGGACTCCGTTTCAATTGCGGCGCTGGCGGCTTTATTCTGCTCGAGAACTTCCGCTGCCACCTGTTTGGCCAAGCGCCGCTGGCTGCTCTGCAACTCGGCGCGTAGCTGGGCATGCTGCTGCTCCAGCAGCCGCGTCAGCAGCGCATGCACTGAGGCACCCAGCGCGCGATGCTCGTACTCGCCGTCCTCATCGTTGATGAGGTCGTCGAAGCGGCGTCGCGGCGTCTCACGCTCTCGCGGCTGGGCGCCCTCGCGACGATCGGTGACCAGGCCCAGCTTGTGGAGCATGTCGAACAGCACACCCGGCTGGACTTCCTTGGGCAGCACCTCGATCGCGCCCAGCGCACGCGCCTGGCCAACGTACACTTCGCCTTCCTTGGTGGTGTACATCATGACTGGGATGGTGGCGGTGCGGGGATTGCCCTTGATAGCGGACACGGTCTCGAGGCCGTCCATGCCGGGCATGGTGTGATCCATGAAGATCACATCCACCAGCTGGCCCTTGAGAAACTCCAGCGCCTCCTCGCCGCTGGTGGCGAATTCCACAGCCAGGTCGTTGCGCTCGAGCAGCTTGGCCAGAGACTGCCGGGCGGTCTTTGAATCGTCCACGATGAGGGCGCGATAGCGGGTCATGATGACTCTCAGCAGCTGCCATAAGCATAGTACGAAACTGCTGACCAGCGGCAGGTGGCGGGAACGGTGGATCCTGCTCCATTTGGAGCGGTGGTTAAACGACCGAACTCAGCGTTTCGCCGCGCCGTTCCTGGAGCGTGCCGCCGCGGGCGCGCTCCTTGAGCGAGGGTTTCTTGAAGGGCAGGACGTTGCTCATGTCCTCTCGCCGGCTGGTCCGTTGGCGTCGGAGGCCCCCGGGGTCGGAGCCCGGTGTGCGGTTAACGCCGGGCGGGTCATGATCATGGCGCCGCGGATGCAGGTGCAGACGACCTCGCCGCGCTGATTCATGCCGCGGTGCTCGAAGGTGACGATGCCGCGGTCGGGTTTCGACTCGCTGGTACGGACCGTGAGCACTTCGGTCTCGGCGGTGATGGTGTCGCCCAAGAACACCGGGTTGGGGAAGGTGGTCTTGTCGAAGCCGAGATTCCCGAGGGTGGTGCCCAGCGTGGTGTCGCTGACGGACAACCCGATGACGAGCCCGAGCGTGAAGACGCTGTTGACCAGGATCTGGCCGTGGGGGCTGCTGGCGGCGAAGTGCGCGTCGAGATGCAGCGGCTGTGGATTCATGGTCAGCGTGGAGAACAACAGGTTGTCGGTCTCGGTCACGGTCCGTGAGGGCTGATGCCGGAACTGCATGCCGACCTCGAACTCTTCCAGATACTTGCCTGCCATCGTCCTGCCTCCTCTTGCGCCTCTGCTGTCTTGTTGTAGCTGACGGGGCGTGCGGCCTCGGTCGATGGACGCCAGCTGCCTTCAGGGTCGTGACCCGTTCCGATATGCGGGCTAGAGTAGGCGCGCTCGGGGGCCCCGTACACCGCCTGCCGCGCTTTTTGAGGAGAACGTATCGTGACGATTGACGAGGACGATCTCGCGGCACTTCGCGATGGTGTCCGGGCGGTGGTCAGCCGTTTCGGCGACGACTACTGGCTGGCCCGGGATGACGACGGTGTCTTTCCTTTCGAGTTCCACCGTGCCATGGCCGACGCGGGTTGGCTCGGCATCACCATGCCCGAGGCCTACGGCGGTTCCGGTCTCGGTGTCACCGAGGCGGCGGTGATGATGCATGAGGTGGCGAGCCATGGCGGTGGGATGAGCGCGGCGTCCTCGGTGCACATCAATCTGTTCGGCCCCCATCCCATCATCGTGGAAGGGTCGGATGAGCAGAAGGCGCGCTGGATCCCGCGCCTCATCAGCGGCGAGGATCAGGTCGCGTTCGGTTTCACGGAGCCGGACTCGGGACTGAACACGACCCACATCAAGACCTTCGCGAAGCGGGTAGATGGCGGCTACGAGGTGTCCGGGCAGAAGGTCTGGACGTCGACGGCGCAGGTCGCGAACAAGATCATGCTCTTGACGCGGACGACGCCGCTGGCGGACTGCGCGCGCCCCACCGATGGCATCACGATCTTCTATACCGACCTCGATCGCAGCGCCATCGACGTGCACCGGATTCCGAAGATGGGCCGCAAGGCGGTGGACTCCAACTCCATCTTCATCGACGGTCTGCGCGTCCCTGAGGAAGACCGCATTGGTGAGGAGGGCAAGGGCTTCTCCTACATCCTGCACAGCCTGAATCCGGAGCGGGTGCTGATCGCCGCGGAAGCCATCGGCATCGGCCAGGATGCGCTGCGCCGGGGCGCCGCCTACGCGCAGGAGCGGGAGGTGTTCGGGCGGCCCATCGGCCAGAACCAGGGCATTCAGCATCCGCTGGCCGAGAGCTGGATGGAGCTTGCGGCGGCGTGGCTGATGGTCCTGCGAGCGGCGGCACTCTATGACGCCGGCAAGCCCTGCGGTGCTGAGGCGAATGCGGCGAAGTTCCTCGGCGCGCGGGCCGGACACGATGCCTGCTGGCGGTCGATGACCACCCACGGGGGCTTCGGCTACGCGAAGGAGTACCACGTGGAGCGGCTGTACCGGGAGGTCGCGATCACGCGCATCGCGCCGATCACGGAACAGCTCATCCTGTCCTACATCGGCGAGCGGGTGCTCGGACTGCCAAAGAGCTACTGAGGTCCGGGCTGCTCAGGCGTCGCCGTCTGCGAACAGGCGGCTGGCGCGCTGGATCTGGCGGCCGACGGCCCCCTCGAAGACGTCCGGCTGACTCGTGAACAGGGTGAACGCGCGACTGGCGCGGGTCACCGCGGTGTAGAGCAGTTCGCGGGTCAGCACGGGGCTCGGCGTGTCCGGCAGGATCAGTCCGGTGTGGCGGAACTCGGAGCCCTGGGACTTGTGCACGGTCATGGCGTAGACGGTTTCGCAGCGCTGCAGCCGGCTCGGCAGCACCCAATGCACGGCGTCGGCATCGTCCTGGCGGTGGAACGCGACGCGCAGCGCCGTGGTGGTCGGGTCGTCGGTACGGGGCACCCGCAGGGTGACGCCGAGATCGCCATTGCGCAGGCCGAGGTTGTAGTCGTTGGCGGTGACGATCACGGGCCGGCCTTCGTACCACTGATGGCGCAACTCGCCGCCGACATCGATGTGGCCGCCCTGGATGAGGGCGGTCTCGATGCGTTCGTTCAGACCCTGGACGCCGAACGGGCCGCTTCGCAATGCGCAGAGCAGCTGAAAGCCGGCCTGGGCATCGAGGACGGCCAGCGCCCAGGCGTCCAGATCGGCCAGGTCTGTGGACTCTGGACGCTGTGCGCGCAGGACGTCGAGGCAGGCCACATAGCCGGGTGCTTCGGGCCCGTGGCCGTGGAGGACCCGGTCGAGCAAGGCGCTGTCATCGGCGTTGTCGACGGCGATGGCGTGGAGATCCTCGCCATGGGATTGACCGAGCGTCGTGCGGGCCGCCGCTGCATCGCCGTTGCGGATGGCGCGGGCGAGGTTGCCGATGCCGCTGGTCGCGTCGAAACGATGGCTGTAGCGCAGCATGACGATGGCCTGTTCGAGCGGGCGTGGCTCGCTGGCGATCAGTGCAGGATCGAGGGTTTCGCCGCTGGCTGTCTGCAGCCAGGCCGCAGTGGCTGCGTCGTAGCCGCCCGTCTCGGCCCGGGCGCAGAGGCTGCCGAGTACGGCGCCGGCTTCCACCGACGCGAGCTGGTCCTTGTCGCCGAGCAGGATCAGGCGCGCGGACTCCGGCAGCGCGTCGATGAGTGCCGCCATCATGGCCTCGTCGATCATGGACGCTTCATCCACCACCACCACATCCACCGGCAGGCGTCGTTCGCGGTCGAAGGCGAAGTGGCGGGTGTCCGGACGACTGCCGAGCAGGCGATGCAGCGTGTCGACGCGGGTGGGAATGGCGGCGCGGATGGTGTCGGCGTCGTGCAGCGTACCGAGATCGAGGTTCTGAACCTGGGCGGCGATGGACTGATTGAGGCGGGCGGCGGCCTTGCCGGTGGGTGCGGCGAGGCGGATGCGCAGGGAGCGGCCGGGGGCCTCGCTGAGGGCCTGTGCCTGCAGTAGCGCGAGAACGCGAATCACGGTGGTGGTCTTGCCGGTCCCGGGGCCACCAGTGATGACGGCGAAACGCTGGCGCGCACACAGTGCGCAGGCGATCTTCTGCCAGTCGGTGTCCACATCCGGGCGGGCAGTGGGCGGGAACAGCTGATCGAGCAGGGGACGGAGTATCTCTGCCTCGATCGGAAGCGGGTCCAGCAGACGTCTGGTGACGGCATCCTCGATGCGGCGCTCATGCTGCCAGTAGCGGTGGAGATAGAGATCGTCATGCCGCAGGACCAGCGGCGTGCGCGTGGAGCCGTTGCTGACGGCGATGCTCTGCTGCAGCGCCTGACGCCAGCCCGCGAGGTCCGTTGCGGCCAGCAAGGTGGAAGGCATCACCACCCCTCCCGGTGCGTCCCTGGGGGCTTCAGGCAACGTGAGGTAGGCATCCGGGTCGGCAAGCACACTGGCGAGGTTCAGCAGCAAATGGCCGCGGCCGGCTTGATGGCTGACCAGGGCGGTGGCGAGCAGCACCAGCGGGCTCATGATGGGCTCCCGGCGCAGGAGAGTCTGGGCCAGCGCCAGGTCGAGATCCCGCAGCCAGCGGCGGTCGGCCCAGGCTTCCAGTACGCGCAGCATTCCTCCCGCGTTGGCGAGGGCCTGGCGGGCGGTAGGGAGGCTGCGCGGTTCCAGGATCGCTTCGGCCATGTCAGCGGGTCTCCGCGTCGGCGTTGAGCAGCAGGGCGTCGATGGCCTCGATGGCCGCGCGGTCTGGGCGCCCGTGAAACACGCCGCGGGACTCGGCACCGATGCCGCGCAGGAAGACGAACAGGCCGCCGCCGATGTGGCTGTCGTAGTCGTAGTCGGGCAGGCGCTGCCGCAGGTGGCGGTGCAGGGCGACGAGATAGAGGACGAGCTGCACGTCATAGCGGTACTCGAGTACGGCGCCGGCCATGGCCTCGCGGGTGTAGGCCGTATCGTTCGCCCCGAGCTGATTCGACTTCCAGTCGATGACGTAGAAACGTCCCTCGTGTTCGGCGACCAGGTCGATGAAGCCGGTGAGCAGGCCGTTGATCTGCTGGGCGGACAACGGCGTGCGCGTTTGTTCCGGCAGGACGGCACGTTGCACCGCCGCGTCCAGCGCGGCGGTGTTGGCGTGCTCCACCGCGAACCAGAAGCCCAGCTCGGGCCTGGGCCGAACGAGATCACGCAGGTTCATTGCGCCTTGCGCTGGTAGGGGCAGAGGCGTGGTCAGGAACTGTTCGAGCCAGCGGTCGAGCACTGGAACGTGGGCTTCCCAGCTGCGGACGCGGCAGCGTTGGAGGAGCTGTTCGCTGCGCTTGGGATCGCGCAGGGTGCGGTCGACGCCGCGGACGAAGGCGGCCTCGAGCAGGTCGTGGAGAAAGGTTCCGGGTTCAGGGCCGCGTGGGAAGGCGTGAATGGTTCCGGGGGCCGGTGTCCCGCTGGGTGCGGGATCAGCCCCGCGATCCCGGCGGGCGGGCTCAGGGTCCGCTGTGTCGGGATTCGCGGTCGTGAGCGTGCCTCCGGCCGTGGCTGTCACACCGGTATCTTCGTCGAGGGTGGCCTCGCGGGCGGTTTCCGGTGCTGACGTTGCGGCGGTCGCTTCGCCGGCGTGCTTGAGCGCGGTATAGCTCGCGATCCACCAGCGCTCGAAGTGGTGTTCCGGCGGTGTGCGGGCGTCCCGACGACGGCGCGTGGTCGCCGGTGGCAGGTACGCGGTGCAGGGCGGGTACGGGTCGACATCTGCGATGGCGATATGGTCGCTGAGTTCGGTGAGCGCGAGCAGGCTCTGGAGCACGGCGTCCGAGTTGGCGAATGGCTGCCCACCACCGAGCAGGTAACCGAGCGCGCCCTTGTGGAGCTGGGGTGCGTTGTTTCTGCCGGGTGCAAGCGGCGCGACGCCGATGAACGTGGCGTGACGCGCCCGGGTCAGGGCGACGTAGAGCAGGCGCAGCTCTTCCTGCAGGCGCTCGTCGTCCGCCCGGGCGTAGGCCTCAGCCGCGTCGTCCTTGGGGCCGATCTCGAGCTGGACGGCATCGCCTGAGTGATACAGCGCTTCTTTGTGGCGACCGCTGACTTCGCTCCAGTGGCTGACGAAGGGCAGCACGACGACGGGGTACTCCAGCCCCTTGGCACTGTGGATGGTCACCACCTGGATCAGTTCGGCGTCGGATTCCAGCCGCAGGATCTGCTCGTTCGTCGGCGGGTCCGCTACGTGCTCGGCCAGGACACGGATCAGCGCCTGCTCGCCGTTCAGGGTGCTGCTCGTCTCCTGGGCCCACTCGGCCAGGTGCAACAGATTGGTCAGGCGGCGGTCGCCCTCGTTCCCGGCCAGCATGCGCTGTGGGACGTCGTGGTCGTGCAGCAGCCGCCGCAGCGTGGCCAGGACACCGAACCGCCGCCACACTTCGCGGTAGTCCACGAAGCGCTGTTGATGGTGCTCCCAGGCGATCTCGTCGTGCTGCAGCTGTTCGAGTTCGAACAGGGAACGGCACAAACCTGGTGCGGCCAGGGCTTCACGGACCAGGCGATCGTCTTCGGGCTCGGCGCAGGCGCACAGCCAGCGCAGGACGTCACCGGCCTCTCCGCTCTCGAACACCGAGTCGCGGTCTGACAGGTACACGCTGTGCAGCCCGCGGAGCTGAAGCGCCGCGCGCATGATCGAGGCTTCGTTACGATCGCGGACCAGGATGGCAACGTCGGCGGGCCGCAGGTGCCGGCGCGCGCCTTGCGCCTCGAAATAGCTGTTGGGGCTATTGAGCCAGCTGCAGATCTGCTCCGCTGCGTGGGCGGCCATGGCATCGCGGAACGGACCGGTGCGCAGCGGCTGGTCGTGGGGCAGCCACCAGGCCGTGAGGGCCGTGGCCGGATATCCGCCGAGGGTCAGGACGTCGTCGCGGCCGTTGGCTTCGATGCCCTGGTAGGGCACCGGATCGTCGTCGTTCGTTCGGAACAGAAAAGCACCGCGCTCGTGCTTTTCTGCAGCGAGGAACAGTGCGTTCACGGTCTCGACCAGCGCTGCGGTGGAGCGGAAGTTGCGGGCCAGCGGCCAATGGCGGCCGGCAGTGGCCCGGCGTGCGTGCAGATAGGTATGAATGTCGGCGCCGCGGAAGCTGTAGATGGCCTGCTTGGGGTCACCGATCAGAATGATCCCCGTGTCGGGATCGTTACCGGCGATGCCGTAGGTGCGCTCGAAGAGCTGGTACTGCACCGGGTCGGTGTCCTGGAACTCGTCGATCAGCGCCACCGGAAACTGGACACGGATGCGACGGGCGAGGGCTTCCGCCTGGGGGCCTTCGAGGGCAGCGGCGAGACGCCTGAGAATGTCGTCGAAGCCGAGCTCGGCGCGCTCGAGCAGGAAGGCGTCGAGGCGCTCGCGGACCTGGGCGCAGGCATCGGCGACGATCAGCGCCCGCAGACGTTCCGTTGCCGCAGCCGCCGGCTCGAGGCGTTCCTGCCAGGCGTCGACGGCTGCGAAAAACGGATGCTGCGGCGCCGTTTTGTTTTTCACGACCTTGATGCGGCTCTGCCCGAGCTTGGGCACGAACTTCTCCGCCGGCGCACCGTGTTCAACCCAGGCCTCGAGTTCCTCGAGGGCGGCGGCCCACTTGGTGTCGTTGCCCTTCTCGCGGAACGTGTTGCCGTTGAGGTCCGGGCGCGCCTTGTTCAGCAGCGCGAGGATGGTCGTGGGGTCGCGCCGGTAGGCTTCGCGGGCCGCCTGCTCGGCCGCGTGGGCAGCAGCGTGGTGGCCGGCGATGCCGCCGAGCTCCTGACCGAGCCGGCCGGACTCGAGCACGTCGCCTTTGAATCGCAGCGTGGCATCCGGACGGCCGAGAGGGCCGCGGACCGCCTTCATCAACTCGGCCGGCGTCTTGAACACGCTGCGGATGGTCGTGGCCTCAGTGACGGACACGCCGTGGAACTGGCGCCGCCAGTAGTCGCTGACAGCATCATGAAGTAGGTCGCCGAGGTCCGGCTGCAGAGTCTGCTGAAACAGGTTGCCGCTGTCGAAGGCATGCTCCTGCAGCATTTTCAGCGCCCAGGCGTGAATGGTGTGGATGGCGGCCTCGTCCATCCACTCTGCGGCCACAGTCAGGCGGCGGGCGGAGATGGGCCAGGTATCCGGGGCATGGCAGTTGCGCAACTGCCGCAGTGGATCGCGCTCGTTGGAGTCCAGCGTCGATGGATCCTCGCGGAACACCGTGGCGGCTTCCACCAGCCGGTCACGGATGCGGCTGGCGAGTTCCTTGGTGGCGGCGGTGGTGAACGTCACCACCAGGATCTCCGGCGGCAGCAGCGGCCGGGCATGGGCCGGACCTTCGTTCGGATGCCCGCTCGAGCCCAGCACCAGACGCACGTAGAGCAGGGCGATGGTGTAGGTCTTGCCGGTCCCGGCGCTGGCCTCGATGAGCTGGCTGCCGGCCAGAGGCAGACGCATCGGCAGGCTCATGCTGCAGCCTCCCTGGCGATCTGCAGGCAGTCATACAGTGGGCCGTACAGGCGTCGGGTGACGTCCAGAAAGTCGGGGTGCTCGAGGACGTGCCGGAATTCGGGGAAGCAACGGGCAAAGGCCTGACGCTGATTGAGCAGGTCCGCGAAGGGTTGTTCGACCTTGGTGTTGCCGATCAGGTCCTGTGCTGACTCCGGCGCGGCGTCGAGCACGGCGCAGCCGAGGCGTGCGGCGGTGGGCAGGATGCGCTGCATGCCGAGCGCCCAGGCCTGCATCAGATCTTCCAGCAGACGCTGCGCGTCCTCGGCCGCGAGTCCGGGCAACTCGATGGTCCCCGCCGGCGACATGATGTGGGTCGTACTGTGCGCGTGGCTGCACTGCACGGCGAGGTGTGCGGGCCAGTACTTCGCCACGGTGTGCCAGCGGGGGACACCGTCTTTGCCGTCCACCACCTTGCTTGTGTCCAGCGTCAGCCGCGCCGTGCGGCCATCTGCTGCGCGACGGACCCGGTCCACGGCGTCGACCAGCGCGAGTGTGCCGGCGCTCGGGGTGGTGATATGGAGCGCAATCTCAGGCGCAGGGTCCAGCGCGTCGGGGTAGGTCGTGAGTGCGTTGCGGTAGGCGTTCAGCGCATTGCTCAAGGTGTCCGTCAGTTCCGTGGCCACGGCCTCGCCGAAGCTGCCGTCCGGCAGGTGGCCGGCGCGGCGACGCTGGTTGCCAACGGCGCTCAGGGCTTCGGCGGCGCCAAGGGCGGCTTCCCGCTCGAGACGCCGCGCAGCCGGCTGCAGCAGGGCGTCCTGTTCCGACCAGGTCTCCAGGCCCGGGTCGAAGCCGAAGGGCTCGTCGTCCAGCGCGACGTCTTCTTCGTTGGGAAAGCGGACCTTCAGGCGCTGCCGGAACAGTTCGCGGACCGGATCCACGAGGAAGTCGGCGAGCTGACGCAGACCGATGGGATCGTCGGGCAGCCAGGGGGGCAGGGTGACGTCGAGGTCATTGATCACTGCTTCCGCGTGCTCCGGGACGGCCCACTCTGCCGCGTGGGTGAAGCGGCGGGTGCGGGCGATGGCCAGCGGGACCTCCGGATCGTCCTCGTGATGCGTTTCGAAGTAGTCGCGGCTGAACGGTTGCAGCGGATGTTCGGTGGTCAGCGCCGCGAGCAGCTCGGCGCCGGCCTTCTCGTCGTTGCTGGCCCCGGTCCGGCGCCAGCCGGCGGCGATGTGATCGCGCAGCTGGCCAACGAGTACGCTGGGGGGCTGCTCGCTGTTGTCGCGGATGCTGCGGCCACTCCAGCTGAGATACAGCTTGCTGCGGGCGGCGAGGACGGCTTCGAGAAAAAGGTAGCGGTCGTCTTCGCGGCGGGAGCGGTCGCCGGGGCGGTACTGGTCGCGTGTCGCCATGAGGTCGAAGTCGGGACGCTGGGTCCGACGCGGGTAGTCGCCCTCGTTCATGCCCAGCAGGCAGACGTGCTCGAAGGGGATCGCGCGCATCGGCATGAGGGTGGCGAAGGTGACCGCGCCACCGCCGAAGCGGCGGCTCAAGCGGTCCGCGTCGAGGCGGCCGAGCCACGCCTCGCGGGCGATGGTCAGGGGGACGTCGTCGCTGAATGCCACGTCCCGGCACTCTTCCAGCCACGCGTCCAGCGCCTCGGTGAGCAGACTGAGCAGCCGTTGTTCGTTGTTGGAGGTCTGCCGGAACAGGCCGTCAAGAAGCGCCTGGAAACAGCGCGCCCAGGACTCGGGGCTGCGGGCTTCGGTGAGCGTGGCCCGGGCTGCGGCCAGGTGATCCAGAAAGCGTATCAGCGGCCCGATACGCGCGGCTTCGAGGCCGCTGACCTCGTCGAAGGGGACGATGTTCTCCCAGTCCTCGCCAGCGGGGTCCGGTTCGCCCACGGCGTAGCCGAGCAGCATGCGCTCGAGGCCGAAGCGCCAGGTATGCAGTTCGCTGTCGGGCAGGTCGAGGCTGGCACGGTGTGCGCCGTCGAGGCCCCAGCGGATGTTCGCTCCCTCGATCCAGCGCTGGAGATCCGGCAGGTCCGCGCCGTCGAGGCCGAAGCGTGCGCGGATGGCGGGGACGTCGAGCAGGGCCATGACTTCGCTGACCCGCAGGCGCAGGGTCGGCAGCGACAGCAGCTGCTCCACGGCCAGCAGCAGCGGTTCGTGGCGGCGCTGTTCCCGGTCGCTGACCTGATAGGGAATGTGGCGCGGCGTGCCCGGTTCGAACTGGCCGAACGCGGCGTGAATGTAGGGTGCAAACGTGGCCACGTCCGGCACCATCACGATCACGTCGCGGGGCTGCAGGGACGGGTCGGCGGCGAATGCGGCGAGCAGCTGGTCGTGCAGGACTTCGAGTTCCCGCTGGGGGCCGTGAGCGACGTGGAAGACGATGGAGTCGTCCGTCGCCGCGTCGACGTGCGGCCAGTGCTCCTGTGTCTCTGCCAGCGGCCGCAGATCGAGGATGTCCTGCTGCAGCTGGCCGAGCAGGGTGTCCGGTGGCCGTGGTTCGAACAGGTCGATGCGCAGGCCCTGCTCGTCAAGCAGTTGCGCGTAGCGGCTGGTGTCGTCATGGGCATCGAGCAGATGCAGGACGTCGCGGCCCTGCTTGCCCCAGGCGGCGAGCAGCGGCTGCGCATGCAGGTGCAGATCGGCCTCGTCGATGACGGCCGGCGCGGTCTCGCGCCTTTTCTGACGGCGATACTCGGCCGCGAGCAGTTCGCGATGCTCGATCAGATCGCCCCAGTAGAACTGGCAGGGATTGACCATGCAGAACATCACCTGCATGCCGCCCTCGGCCAGTCGGGCGAGAACGTCCACGGTCTGCTGGGGCAGAGCCGAGACACCAAAGACCACCAGCCGGCGCGGAAGTCCCGGCGGCAAAGTTTCCTGGCTCAGGTCGCCGGCGGCATCGAGGAAGCGGGCGTGGATGCTGGCGCGATCGCTGTCGCGTACGGCCGCGTCGAGGCCGCGGCGGATCGCCCGCCAGAGTTCCGCCTGCCAGAGCTGGTCCGTGGGCAGCTGCAGGGATTCACCCTGAGGCGTGATCAGGGCGTTCTCGCCGTGCTGCCAGGCATGCAGCCAATCCGCGCGATAGACCTGGTACTGGTCGTAGAGATCGGCGAGGCGTTCGGCGAGCTGGAA